>NZ_JARQZE010000005.1:24113-341832 GCF_029588855.1 Thauera mechernichensis
TGCCCTTGCCGGCGACGGTGTTCCCGTTTGCCGACGCCGACGGCGACGCGCTCGCCGGGGTGACGATCACCGCGCTGCCCGAACATGGGACGCTGCTGCTTGCAGGGGAGGCGGTGGCCGTGGGGCAGTACATCGATGCGGCTGCGCTGGCGACGCTCGAGTATGTCCCCCTGCCCGACTACAACGGCCCGGATGGCTTCGGCTTCAAGGCGTGGGACGACAGCGGCGAGGGGCGTGGGCCCGGGCTGTCGAGTGCTGAGCACCGCGCGTTGATCACGGTGCTGCCGGTCGACGATGCACCGACCAGCGCAGACCTGCCGCTGGCGAGCGCGCCTGAGCGGCTGTCCGTGGATGAGGACGGACGCCTGCCGCTGCCTGCGGACGTCTTCCCCTTTGGCGACGCCGACGGCGACGCGATGGCGGGCGTCAGCATCGTGCTGCTGCCCGAGCACGGCGTACTGCTGCTCGACGGCGTGGCGGTGCAGGCCGGGCAGTTCATCCCGACGGCGGCCCTGGCGATGCTCGAATATGTGCCGAACCCGGACTACAACGGCCCCGATGGATTCAGGTTCCGGGCCTGGGACGACAGCGGGACGGGTGGCGGCCCTGGGCTGTCGAGTGCGGAGCATGTGGCACTCATCACGGTGCTGCCGGTTGCCGATGCGCCGACGAGTGCGGATCTGCCCAAGGCCGACGATCCTGGGCGCTTGACGGTGGATGAGGACGGCCGCTTGCCCTTGCCGGCGACGGTGTTCCCGTTTGCCGACGCCGACGGCGACGCGCTCGCCGGGGTGACGATCACCGCGCTGCCCGAACATGGGACGCTGCTGCTTGCAGGGGAGGCGGTGGCCGTGGGGCAGTACATCGATGCGGCTGCGCTGGCGACGCTCGAGTACGTACCCCTGCCCGACTACAACGGCCCGGATGGCTTCGGCTTCAAGGCTTGGGACGACAGCGGCGAGGGGCGCGGGCCCGGGCTGTCGAGTGCAGAGCACCGCGCGTTGATCACGGTGCTGCCGGTCGACGATGCGCCGACGAGCGCAGACCTGCCGCTGACGTCCGACCCCGAACGGCTCACCGTGCCGGCGGACGGCCGCCTGCAGCTTGCGGCGGATCTGTTCCCGTTCGCCGACGCCGACGGCGACGCGATGGCGGGCATCAGCGTAGTCGCGCTGCCCGAGCATGGCGCGTTGTTGCTCGATGGCGTCGCCGTGCAGGCGGGCCAGTTCATTGCGAGCAGTGCGCTCGCCGGCTTGCACTACGAACCGGCGCGCGGCTTCGACGGAGCGGACGGCTTCGTATTCCGCGTCTGGGACAATAGCGGCCGCGATGGCAGTCCTGGCCTGACCAGTGTGGAGCACCGTGCGCTGATCACCGTGACCCCCGCGCCGCTGCCCTTTGTGTTCAGCAGCCGTACAGAGGCGAGCACGCCTAACGAGGCCGGGCTCCAGTGGGTGTCGCCGCTGCAGTACCAGTCCGCGTTCGCCTACGAGGTGATTGACTACGCGGTGCTGCTGGAGCCATTCAGCTACCCCGATGTGGACAGTGGTTTGGATGCCGAGAAGGCGCTTGCACAGGCGGATGTGTTCGAGGTCTGCACCTTGCACCGGCTGCTCGGCATCGGGTGCCGCTTCGTTCCTGCCGCGGCCCCGGGTGAATACCTGCTTGCGACCGGGCGCGGCTCCCTGGCGTATGCCGTGCCGACTGCGCCGGGCGTGCCGCCGGTGGGGCTGAACGCCGAGGGCGCCTTCGTGGCTGAGGCGAGCGGCCCTGAGTCAGGCTTCAATGCACCGCTCGCAGACGCCTTCGCCCATACCCTGGGTGACAGCAGTTTCGAAGGCGTGGAGCCGGGCGTGGTCGAGTTGCCCGCCGAGGGCCTGCTGATCGTGCCACAGCCGCCGGCTGGTCCGGCGGGAGAGGCCGGGGCGAGGCGCTGACGATGATGGCTGAGGGCAAGCCTGCAGCGGGTCTCGAGGCGCTCGACGCGGGCTGGAAGGGCCTGCGCGCCGACATCGAACTGCGCGTGAGCGCTGCGGACGAGGGCGGACAGGCGGCGTGGGTGATCGAAGACCCGGTCAGCGGGCGCTACTTTCGTGTTGGCCAGGTCGAGTCCGTCGTGGTCGAAGCGCTGCGCAGCGGCGCGTCGCCGTCGGCCGCACTGGAGCGTGTGCAAGGGCTCGGCTTGCCGCCACCGACACCGGCCGCGCTGCGCGCCTTCCTGGGCGAGTTGCGGCGGGCCGGCCTGTGCCGCGAGGGCGACACCGCAGCGGATGGCACCGGGCGCGGCCAGCCCGGGTTCTGGACGCGGATGCTGCATGGCTACGTCTACTACCGGATCCCGCTCCTGCGCCCTGACGCATGGCTTACCCGGCTTGCGCCGGTGCTGCGGCCGCTCGCCAACCCGCTGGCGGTGCGCGCGCTGCGCTACGTCGGCCTGCTCGGGGTGCTGCTTGCCCTGCCGCAGGCCCAGCTCTACTTCTCTACCGCTAGCTACTTGCTCACGCCCACCGGTTTTGTGAGCTTCATCGCCTGCCTGGTCGCGCTCAAGCTCGGTCACGAACTGGCGCACGCATTGAGCGCAAAGCTCAAGGGGCTTCATGTACGCAGCATGGGCGTTGCCTTCATCCTGCTGTGGCCCATCCTCTACACCGACGTTACCGACGCCTGGCGCGAACCCGACCGGCGGCGCCGGGCGCAGATTGGCTCGGCAGGCATCCGCTTTGAACTTGCGGTGGCGGGCGCTGCCCTGCTGCTGTGGTCCGTCCTGCCCGATGGCGTACTGCGCAGCCTCGCCTTCTACCTGTCCAGCGCGTCGATCCTGTCCACGTTGCTCATCAACCTCAACCCCTTCATGCGCTTCGACGGCTATTACCTGTTGATGGATGTGTGGGGAATCGACAACCTCCAGCCGCGCGCCTTCGCGTTGCTGCGCCATCGCCTGCGCCGGATCTGCCTGGGCTGGCGGGGGCAGGCCCCGGAGGCGCCGCCGCAGGCGCCGCTCATGGTGGCCTATGCGGTCGCGACGCTGGCTTACAGGGTCTTCGTGGCGATCGCGATCGCCATGGCGGTGTTCGCCTTCATCGGCGCCCTCGCAGGTGTGCTGGTCGCGGCGCTGGAGCTCTACATCCTGCTGTTGCGCCCGCTCGCGCGCGAACTGCGCGCGCTCGTCACACAGCGCGCGAGCATCGGGTCGCGGCGGCGCACGCTGGCAACGCTCGGCGTGCTCGGCGTTGCGGCCCTTGCGCTGGCGCTGCCGTTGGAGCGCACCCTGGCCGTGCCCGGGCTGCTCATGCACGAGCGCCTGCAATACGTCAGCGCACCGTTCGAGGGCCGCATCGTGACGCTGCCGCCCGCGGTCGGCACGGCGGTGGAAGAGGGCGCCGTGCTGCTCGTGCTCGAGAGTGCGGCGCAACGCCATGCGCTGGACCGGCTCGACATCGAGCTCCGCCACAACCGCGCGCAGCAGCAGGCGCTCGACACCCGCGGCAGCGAGGGCGGCTACCGCAAGTGGCTGCAGGAAGAGGAGCGTCGCCTTCTCGCAGCGCGTGCGGCAGCCGAGTCGCGCCTCGCCCAGCGTGTGGTCCATGCCGCTGCAGGGGGTGAGCTGGTTGAACGCCATCCCGACTACCAGGTGGGCGATACCGTTGCCGCGGACGTAGTGCTGGCCAGCGTCCGACAGTCGCCGCGGCTTCGCGTCAATGCGCTGGTCGAAGACAAGTACAGCGCACTGATCGACCCCGCCGGGCTCACGCGTGCCCGCTTGCGGCCTTGGGATACCGGCCTGCCCGGGCCCGAGGTCGTGGTGGCCGAGGCCCAGCCACGGGCGGCAGAGTCGCTACCGAGCGTCGTCCTTTACGACCGCTTTGGCGGCCCCATTGCGGCAGTGCAGTCGGGGCGCAAAGACCTGGGCGCCGACACCGCTGCCGCTCTGCGCACGGGGTCGGCGCTCCAACCGCGCGATGCCTACCAGGCCTTCAGCTTCATCGTCGATCTGCCGGCGATGGCCGAGCGCATTCCCGATGCAACGCCAGCGTGGGTCGAGCTGCAGCTCCAGCCGGTGTCCGTCCTTGGTCAGTTCCTCAGCTTTCTTGTTCGTACCGTATCCAGATGAGCACGCCCTTGGTCTATCTGTTTTCTGCGATCGTCGCCGCGGTCATTTTCGCCAGCTCGAGCTTTGCCGCGACCTTGCCTGAAGTCCCCGTGGCCATCGAGTCGCGTCAGCAGGTGGTGCTGTCCATGGGGCGCTCGGGGAAGCTCCTCGAACTCGTACCGGACGTCGGCAGCGAGGTGCAGAAGGGGGCCCTGGTGGCGCGTGTCGACAGTCGCGAGCTGGAACTGCAGATCGAGCGCAACAATGTCCAGATCTCCTACCTCTCCAATCTGGCAAAAACCACCCTGGGCCTGGTCAATCAGGGACTCAAGACGGAGGATGACCTCGGGCGTACGCGCGCTGAGCAAGGCGTCCTCGAGGCCGAGAACCGCATTCTGCGCCAGCAGATCCAGATGTCCAGGGTGGTTGCGCCCTTCTCGGGCTCGGTTGTGGAGCGCCATGTCAGCAAATACCAGTGGGTGGAGGCGGGCATGCCCATCGTCGAGATCGTGGACAACACCCGTCTGCGTGCAGTGGGGGACGTGCCTGCGGAGGCGGCGGCGGGGCTAAAGCGCGGCGCGCGCGCGCGCCTGGTGCTGCCCGACCTCAACCGAGAGCTCGACGTCGAGGTCGAGGCGGTGTCGGCCAAGGTGGACCTGCGCAGCAACACCGTCCGCGTGATCTGGGCGCTGCCCAAGCCCGCCAACGGCGTTGTGCACGGCATGAAGGGCATGGTGCAGCAGTGAAAGAGGGGCGACGCGAGGCCGGTGAGCTCTTGCTCGGGCGCCTGTTGCGCTTGTGCACCGCCCTCGCTGGGGTACGCGATGCGGACAAGGCCGGGCAGTTGCTGGCGAACCGGATCGGCGAGGTGCTCGCATGCGAGCGCGCGGTGCTGGTATCTGTCCCGGCGCTGTTGCCTTGCCAGGCCAGTGCGGGGGTAAAGCCTGCCGAGCGTTCGGTGCTTGCCGATGCGATCCGTATTGCCGCGGGTGAGCTCGGGCTGGGCAATGGGCCGGCTCGTCTGGGGCATTCGGCGCGGCCGGCGCAGGTGCGCAGCGAAGTCGCAGGGGAAGCGCTCGCGGATGCGCTGCAACGTGTCATCGCGGCTCAGGGCGGCACCCAGATCCTGTGGTGGCCGCTGCCGGGGCGCGATGGCGAGCCGGGCCGCCATGCTCTGTGGCTCGAGCGTCACCGCGGCCGCGCATGGACGGACGAGGAGGTGCTCTTCGCGCACCGCTTTGGGGCAATGCTGGGCGCCCTCATGCCGTCGCCGCAGCCGCCGCGCTTGGGCGCGCGCAGGCGTGCGCTGCTCGCAGGCCTTGCCGTGGTGCTCGTGGCCGCCCTGGTACCGGTGCCCGCAGCGGTGACGGCCCCGGTGCAGGTCGTGGCCGCCGAGCCGCGCCACGTGTTTTCGGCGCTGGACGGCGTGATCGCAACGCTCGAGGTAGCGCCCGGTCAGCAGGTGGAGCCCGGAGACCTGCTGCTGCGCATGGACACCCGCGTGCTCGAGAAGAACGTGGACGAGGCGCGCCAGTCGCTGGCGGTCGCCCAGGCCGAGCTCGCGCGGGTGCGCGCAGCGTCGCACTACGACGCCAGCGCCCGGGCGCGTGTGGCGGTGACGCAGATCGAGCTCGAGCGCGCGCAGCTCGAGCTCGACTTCCAGCTCGCGCAGCTCGAGCGTGCCGAGCTGCGCAGCGAGCTGTCGGGCCAGGTGCTGCTCGAAGACCCCGACCGCCTCCCGGGGGCGGCCGTGCGGATGGGTGAGCGGCTGCTCAGCATCGCCGACACGCGTGTCACGCGCCTGCGCATCATGGTGCCGCTGGCCGACTTCAGTCTCGTTGATGAAGGGGCGCCAGTCCAGGTCACACTCGACCGCAGCCCTTTGTCCGCGCTGTCTGCACAGGTGGTACGGCGTGGTTACAGCGTGCAGCTGTCCGATGACCAGCTGCCCTCGATCGCGGTCGATGCCGACTGGCGCGCAATGCCGCCGGCCGTGCTGCCCGGCGCCCGCGGCACGGCTCGCATCACCGGCGAGCGTATCCCGCTTGCCCAGCAGTTGCTGCGCAAGCCCTTGCAGGCGCTTCGGCGTGCGTGGGGCCTATGAGCGCGGCAAGCCTCTGCTCAGAACACCGCCGACGGCCCTTGCACGGGCATGGAGTAGGGCGTGGTGACGGCCTCGCCCTCGTCGAGCAGGCTGGGTTCGAAGCTCAGCAGTGCGGCCTCGGCGTCGAAGCCGACCACCGCCGCCGCTTTGGCCGCGCACTGGCGATCATGTCCGAAGTCGTGCCCGAAGTAGCCCTTCGGCCGGCACAGGCGCACCACCAACTCGCGCATCTCGTAGCCGCGCAGCGAGCCGGACACCAGCGCACCGACTGCAACGTTCTCTTGCCCGGGGCCGTTGCCGTTGTCGACGATCAGCACCTCGCCCACGACGCGGCCGGGGAGGCTGACGGGGGGCTGTGCCTGCCCCCGTGGCAGACTGTGCTCGCGGGTCTGGATCGAGAGCAGGATGCCCGGCTTCAGCCCAAGGCGGCGACCGTGGGCGATGAGGATGGTCTTGTCGTCCTCGATCTCGAGGACGGGGGCTTGCCAGGGCAGGGTGCCGAGCACTGCAGAGGCGCTCTGCAGCGCCTGGCGCACGGCATGGTCGAGTGCGCCCAGGCGAGCCTGCACGCCGTCGGCGCCCGCCTTGTCCGCGCCGAACAGGCGCGTGGTGCGCGAGAGTGGGACCCCCTCGCCGACGAACTCCATCAGCGTCGTGGTCGATGCGGGGTCGTGAATGCGCAGGCGAACCGTGCTCAGGCCAGCGCGCTCGAGCAGTTCGGCGCTCAATTGCAAGGTGTCGGCGCCGGGCTGTGGGCTGCGTCCGCCGGCTGCGCGCCCTCGGTGCAAATCGTTCCGCTTCACCAGTTCGTAGCGGCCCGAATCGACGAGCGCACGCTCGAGCGCGATACGCAAGGCCAACAGCCGCGCCGCCGCGGCGTCGTCCGCGGGGCCGTGCTCACCGGCATTGCGCACACCGGTGATGACGACGGGGCGCTTGATCCGGGCTGTCTCCAGCCCTGCCGGCGAAGTGCTGGGTCTGCTTGCGACCAACTGCGGCGTCAGCGTCGTCGCCGTGGTGGGGGCGGCCGTTGCCAGCTCTGGGCTACTGGCGCAGCCGGACAAGGCGAGCAGGGCGAATGCCAGTGCGCCGCAGCTGAGCGGTCGGCGAGGCGTTCGAGGGGGCGAGGCTTTCGATAGTGCCGGGCGCCTTGAAGGCGCGGCTGGCGGGAGGGGCGCTGACGTCATGGTAAGCCCTTGCGGTTGTATGTGCCTGTATCAGTAAGGCTGTCGGGAGACATCGTCGATACTAGTGTCTCGCTGAGAGGGTAAGTTTGATGCTGCTCAAAGGTAATGTTTTGCGGGCCGTCAGGTCGAGGCGTGGCGTCGGCGGGGCGTTCTGAGGGCCTCGGGTGCGTGGTGAGGTTGCGCCGGGATGCAAGGAGTGTCGAATATAGGGGTAATGATGTACCTCTACAACATTTCGTGCTTGCGCTGAAAACGGGTAATCGGCAGTATAGTTCTCCGCAAACATCCCCGGCCCAGGGCAGATGCGAGCGTCTGCATTGTCCCTTTGAGCCACCAGGTGCGCATCTACCCAATGGACGAACATCATTCCCGGTTCGAGCGTCTCCTTGTTGGGCTCGTTCTTTGTGTGCTTGTGGGGCTGCCCTTACCGTTGGGTAGCAATCGGGACTGGGCCATCGGGATCTTCGTTGCGGTGCTAGGTGCGATTGGGCTAGGGTGCGCGATCGTACGCAGCCGTCAGCGCGCGCCCCGCGCTGGCAATGCTGCTTGGCGCCCGGGCCTGCCGATGGTCGTGGCCCTCTTGGCGACCCAGTGTTGGGTAGCCATTCAATGGCTGGGAGGCCTTACGCTAGATCCCGGTGCGACTTTCAGGTCGCTCTCGCTGGGCCTGGCCTACTGCCTGCTTTTTGTGGTCGTCATCGAGCTCTTCCATACCCGTAGCCGACTCACCCTGCTACTGGCCACGCTCGTGGTAAGCGGCACATTGCAGGCCTTTTACGGGGCACTCATGACCTTGTCGGGCGTCGAGTGGCTGCTCGTCGGCCCAAAGGCCAGCTATCTTGGCGACGCCACCGGTACGTTCATCAATCGCAACCACCTTGCAGGTTACCTGGAGCTGACGCTTGCCTGCGGCATCGGGCTTCTGCTTGCGCTGCGAGACGGCCGCCCGATCAACTGGCGCAGCAGTCTGGAGCTTGTCCTCGGTCCCAAGGCAAGGCTGCGCATGGCGCTGGTGATCATGGTCATTGCCCTGGTCATGACGCACTCGCGCGGCGGCAACATCGGCTTTTTCGTCGGCCTGGTCCTTGTCGCCGGCATCTTCGTTGTTCGCAATCGCGAGCATCGTGCGCGCAACGTCGCGATCTTGCTGAGCATCGTCGTGATCGACGTCCTTATCGTCAGCCAATACTTCGGTCTAGAACGGCTTAAGAACCGCCTCGTCGATACCCGCCTGACCGACGTCGTCGTCGATGGCGCGGTCGTTGCCACCGCGAACGAACTGCGCGATGACGTGGTGCTTCAGTCCCTCCCGTTGGTGCGCGAACGCCCGCTCACCGGCCATGGGGCAGGAAGTTTCGAGGCGGTGTTCCCGCGCTTCCCCGACCACAGCATCCCGCTGCATTTCGATCATGCGCACAACGACTATGTGCAGTTCGTTGTCGAGTTCGGCGTGTTTGGATCCTTACCGCTCGCGGCTTTTGTGGCGCTTGCGCTGTTCCACGCATTCAAAGCCTTGTGGCGGCTGGATTCGACCTACGGCAGTGGCGTGGGGTTCGGCGCCGCCATGGGCATCGTTGCGCTGGGTGTTCACGCGGCGACCGATTTCAACTTTCAGATTCCAGCCAACGCGGCAACCTTCGTGGTGTTGTGTGCGATCGCAGTGCTCGCCGGACACCACACCAAGCGAAGTCGTTCGCGTCCAAGCCGCGTTGAAGAGCCGCCGGCGAGCGGTAACGCACATCGGGGTCTGCAGACCGTGTGGCAGTCGGAAATGGCGCTGGCCAAGTCCGCTGCACCGCGGGCAAAGGCCTTGCTCACATAAAGCAAGTAGGCGAGTAGGGAGACGAACAATGGGAGTAATTCGATACAGCGATCTTGAGCGCGCCAACAGCACAAGGGCATTGAGCTTTCATCTCGATCTCAACACCAGCACGCTGTCGAGCAGCGATGGGCGTAATCTCAAGTTGCCTTGTGAGGAGGCGCTCTTGCTTGGTCAGCTTGCCCGCGCGCCGCACACCGAGTTCAGCAGCCTCGCGCTGGTGGCCATCGTTGCCCCACTTGGCGAGGACCCCGAACTGTCACGCATGCATGCCCACCTTTTCCGGCTGCGCCAAAAGCTCGTCGCGCTCGACCGGCGCATGGTGATCGCACCCGGCCAACGGCTCACCTACTTCTATGCGGGCCCTGAAATACGCGTCACCGCGCCCCGCCCCGGGGCCTGAGGATGCCGGCGAGCCCAGCGAGGCGGTGGCAGCGCTGGCAGGCGACGCAGGTCACGGGGGGCCGCGACGGCCTTGCTGCGCATGCGGGCACCGCCCGTGTCCCTGGCCGCGCGCTGATCAGCGCTCGGGGATCAGGAACGCATCCCGCTCGTGGCCGGCGTCGATGGCTTCCTTCAGCCACTTGGGCATCACGCCTCGGCCCGTCCAAGTCTTGCCCGACACCGGATCCTGGTATTTCGGCTTCACTGGCGCGCGCTTCGACGGCCGGCCGGCAGCCGCCTCGCTGCGTGCTGCAGAAGGCGCAGCAAAGCCGAGGTCTGCCGGGGTGAGATCGTAGTCGCGCATCTTTTGCTTGATCTCCTCGATCACGCCGGCGATCTCGCTCTGGCGGAGCGCCTCGGCCTGTTTCTGCAGCGCCTCGATCTGCGCCATCAACTCTACATAAGTGGTCATTTTTGTTTCTTCCTGATCAATCATCCAACGGTTGTGACATTCACGGCCTCGAGTTTAGCCGCTGATGTCGTGAGGCCTCCACTTTGAAGAACGAAAAAATCTGCAGCATCTTCGGCCAGGCACTGGTTTTCTCAGTAGTGGAGATCTTCAGGGAGTTCATGGCATGCGAATGCGATGACCCTGGGGCGGAGCGCAAGGCCATTCACTCAGCATGCTCACTCAAGACTCTGCGAAGAACTCAGCTTCAAGCGGTGCGCGTAAACCCAAGGCGAGCCATCAATACACCCAGCATCGCCCCGCCCGCATCAAGCCCGACATCGAGCCAACCACCCTCGCGGCCCGGCACCAGAAACTGCAAAACCTCGGTTGCCGCGCCGAGCAAGATCAGGCCACCGATCAGCCGCCACGCCGCCAGATCGCGCCGAGCCACCGCCAAGGCCGCGCCCAGCAGCGCAAACATCAGGAAATGCATGTAATCCGAAAGCCCGCGCCCCTCCGAAACCGGCATCGACCAGCCCAGCCAATCCGCCAGCCACTGGTACAAGACCATCGTAACCTGTTGCTGCAGGACATCGCGCCACTCGCCCGGCATTACCACCGCCGCCAGCACCAGGGCAAATGCCAGCACCAACTCCGCCCGGTAACGCGCTGCTTGTAGCCAGTGTGCCAGCAAGGCGCCGAAAGGCACCAGCCACAACACCCACAAGGCCAGCAAAGCAGTCGACACCCAGGTACGCTCCACCAGCCAGGACAGCCGCAATTCACTCACTGAGAACGTTCCGGGCACCCGCAGTAACTGCGCCATCAACTGCAGCTCGGTGGTTTCCGGCAGCAGTAGAATCACCGAATCCACCGCCCCAGCCTGCGTCCCGGCACCCATGAACGCCGCCCGCTCATGCGTTTTGCCCTGCGCATCCACCATGCGCACCGACAACATCGCCCGATGCCTGGGTTCCTCGCCCTCACCAACGGCGTCCAGGGCCACCTCGGCCAGCACCCGCACCGCCTGCGCCCCATCCGCCATCGGCAAAGCCCAGGCCAGGCCACGTGTTCTATCTCGATTTGTCGCCGACAGCGCAAAGCCATCGGGCAAATTCGCCAGCACCGGCTCACCGAACCGGCGCAAGCCCTCATCCGCCAGCGTCGGCTTCACCGATGCCAGGGTGGAATAACGCACCTCGGGCAAGTTAAGCAGCAAGGTGGCAGCCATTGCTGCCACCAGCAAAACCCAGGATAAAAAATCTCTCACCCAACACCGCCCATCTTGCCCACACAAACCATCGACTTACCGCCCGTAGCGATCCTCAAACCGCACGATGTCATCCTCGCCCAGATAAGACCCGCTCTGCACCTCGATCATCTCCAGCGGTAGCTTGCCGGGGTTTTCCAGGCGGTGCGTGGTGCCCAGCGGGATGAAAGTCGATTCGTTCTCCGACACCAGGAAAGTCTCGTCGCCCTTGGTCACCCGCGCCGTGCCGGAAACCACGATCCAGTGCTCGGCGCGGTGGTGGTGCATCTGCAGCGACAGCACGCCACCCGGATTGACCACAATGCGCTTGACCTGGAAGCGCGAGCCGAAATCGATGCTGTCGTACCAGCCCCAGGGCCGATGAACCTTGCGGTGGGCATTGGTTTCCGAACGCCCCGCCGCCTTCAACTGGCCGACCACGTTCTTCACCTTCTGGATCTGATTGCGATCCGCCACCAGGATGGCGTCGTCGGTTTCCACCACGACCACATCCTGCAGCCCCACCGTTGCCACCAGCCGGCTGCTCGCCATCACCAGCGAATTCGCGGTATCGACCGCCAGCACATCGCCCTTGAACACGTTGCCGGCTTCGTCCTTGTCGCCGATCTCCCACAGCGCACTCCAGGCGCCGACATCCGACCAGCGCGCATCCAGCGGCACCACCGCCACCTCGCCGGTATTCTTGCCGGCGGCCGTCAGCGGCTCCATCACCGCATAGTCGATGGACTCCGACGGGCAAGCCGCAAACGCCGCCTCGCACGCCGCCAGAATATCCGGCCGGCACTGCGCCATCTTGGCCAGCCACACCGACGCCTTGATCACGAAAATACCGCCATTCCACAAATACTGGCCGCTATCCAGATAGCGCTGCGCCGTCGCCTGATCCGGCTTCTCGACAAACTGCTCGACCAGGCTCGCGCCCTCGCCCAGCGAATCGCCCACGCGGATATAGCCATAACCCGTTTCCGGTGCCGTCGGGCAAATGCCGAAAGTCACCAGCTTGCCCGCATCCGCCAGCGGCAAAGCCAGCGCCACCGCCGCCCGGAAAGCCGCTTCATCCTGGATCACATGATCGGCCGGCATGATCACCAGCACCGGATCGTCACCGCCCGCTTGCGCCAGCAAGGCGCCCAGCGTCAAAGCCGGCGCCGTATTGCGCCCGCAAGGCTACAGCACCATGCCACCGTGTCTCACGGCAATCTGGCGCAACTGCTCGGCCATCAGAAAACGGTATTCCTCGTTGCCGATCAGAATCGGCGCCGCCAACCCGGCCCCCGCCAGCGGCAAATCCTTCAGCCGCTGCACCGTGGCCTGCAACATCGAGCTCTCACCCGCCAGATTCAGCAACTGCTTGGGAAACTGCTCGCGCGACAGCGGCCACATCCGGGTGCCGGAACCACCGCACAGGATCAAAGGTTGAACGTTCATCAAATCACTCCAGGAAAACATAATTCTTTCGCCACCCAGCGCAAATACGGCTGAACATAGGCATGCGCAGGCTGCTCATGGGCTGCATCTTCAGCCGGGCTGAGCCAGCGCCAGGCGCCGTGCTGGGCCAGATAAGCCGCTTGCGGCCCATCCACCGCTTCTAGCTTGCCCGGCAAGGCCAGTTTCAAGGCCACCGACTCGGCAGCATCCAGCATCAGACAATGCGGCAAATTCACGTAATGCGTGGGCGTGTTCGCGCAAAACGCGCTATCCGGGTAGAAATGGTCCCACACGCCCATCAACCGCGCCCGGCCCGCCCAGGCCTGCGCAGTAGCATCATCCGCGCCCGGCCCGCCCAGGCCTGCGCAGTAGCATCATCCGCGCCCAGTTCAACCGCCGCCACCCGCGCCAGCGCAGCCTGCCAAGGCTCGCCCTTGCGAATCCGCCCGCCCGGCGTGAACCAGCAATGCCGCGCCGGCGCGTTCTCGCGCCAGCCGGTCAACACCCGGCCATCGACATCCACCGCCACCCAGTCCACCGACACCAGCGGCAAAGCCTGCAAGGCGCTATGGAACTCTGCTTGCGTCAAACCCGCCGCCATCACTTATTAATGCGATGCGCTTTGAACCCATGCCGGGCCATACCAAGAATGAACAACGTATTGGTCACCAAGTAGCGCTTCCACAAACGACGCGGTTCCGAACACAAGCGGTGAAACCACTCAAGTCCGTAACGCTGCATCCATAGCGGTGCACGCTTGATCGTACCGGCGTGATAATCAAAAGCCGCGCCGACCCCTACCATCACCGCATTGATACGCCCACGATGGGCATGCATCCATTTTTCCTGCTTCGGACAACCCAGACCGACAAATAAAACCGCCGCCCCTGCCGCGTTGATTTGATCCACGTAGACCTGATCCTCTTCTGCGGTCAACGCCCGAAAAGGCGGCGAAACCATTCCGCCGATTTTCAAGCCTGGGTAAGTAGCAAGCATTTTCTCGCGCAGGATCGCCAAAACATCATCCTGACCACCAAAGAAGAAAACAACCTGCCCAAGCTTTTCCGCCTCAGCCAGATAACGCCACATCAAATCCGGGCCATTGACACGCTCCTGCGACACAAAACCTGCACGACGCATTGCCCAGGCAACAGGCGCACCATCAGGCGTAACCATATCCGCCTTATCCAGCACAGATGCCAGTTCGGGGTCCAGCCCGGCAGTCACAGCCATATGGACGTTACAGATGCAGACAACCGCACTGCGACGCTCTCGCCCCCAATCCGTGAGCCGCCCCAGCGCATCGCTCCAGCTCAGCAAATCCAATGGGGCCGATAGAACCCTGACAGTCATCCGCTTCATTTCGAGGCTCTTCATAAAACTATTTCTTTGGAGCAGCAAGGCAGCGCTCGATGCCATCACAAAAATTCTTCACCATATTGTCCAGCGTATAGCGGGAAGCGCTTTCCAGCGCAGCGCTACGCATTGCCTCAAATCGGGGACGGTCCTGCAGTAAATCAACAACAGCATCCGCGTACTCCGCTACCTCACCAGCAACAACTAAACCATTTTTTCCGGATTCGAGATAAGCCATCTCAGGGCCATGCCGGGCATCGGCAGTCGTCACCATAGGCACGCCAGCACAAAAAGAATCAACAATGTGCAAACCCACCGCACCCGGATTCAGCACTACACCCGCCAACTTGAACCAAGCAGCCTTATCACGCCCTTTACTTACTCCCACCGGATGCAACCAAGGACGTGTTTTTGCAGCAACACGGACCTCTTCTGCACTGGGTCCGTCGCCAATCACAACCAATGAAAAACCCGGGACTTCAGCCCGTATGCGATCAGCGGCAGCGATCATGAAATCAATGCGCTTGTCTGGATATAAAGAACCACAGAACAGCCCCAACGGGCCTGCACCATAAATTTGGCGTAACGGAAGCAAATCGGCTTCGGTAACCGCCGCCAAATCTGCATGGAACGCTTCATTATCAATGGCATTGTCGAGTACGGTAATACGTTGATCCGGATAGCCATCAGAAACCAATATATCCCGCGTCATCTGGGTATAGGCAAACCACCAATCGACCCGCCCCACCAAAAGCTGCTTCCATTTTTCGCGTATTCCTGTTGGAGCATCCGTTTGAAAGTTACGTCCATGCCCCCAAAACGCAACTTTTGGCCCGCCCAATGGCCGGCGCAGCAACCACGCGTAATTCGCCAGAAGCTTGTTTTCCTGGGGCACGATGACCAATTCTGGTGTCGGCACTTCTTTGGCCATCGGCACCCACACACCAGATGTACTGCCGAACGTAAATGTGAGTTGTTCAACTTCATGAGCCCAAGACAAATGACCACGATCATTTATCTTCAAGGCGGCTGCATCTGGCTTGCCATGTACCAAATGAAAAGAAATTCCACGATCTACCAAAAAATCTCGTGCTCGTTCAAAAAACGCTTCCCGGTAATGCGTCAACCTTTGCTGAAAACAAACCACATGGCGAGATTGATTCATACGCGTTGGTTCTCCGCTATTGCTGCACCGTATATTCTCATCAAAATCTCGTAGTTTGCATCCTCAGTATACTTCTTTTCGAACTCCTTCCGCACGTATTGCCCCATACTCTCAAGTTTGGAGGGCTGTGTCCAAACTGATCGTACACTTTCCAACATCGCACGCGGCTGACCAGTGGGAAAAACCACTCCGCAGGAGCCATCTACAACGATGGAAGGCAAAGGTCCGATATTAGAAACAGCGACAGGTGTTCCAAAAGCAAATGCCTCAATAACAACCAAACCGAAAGTTTCAAAGCATTCAGAAGGCAAAACCAATAACTTAGCCTTCGAAATTTGCTCTTGAGCTTTGTCAGCGGGCATCTGTCCGAGAAACCGTATAGGCAAGCCAACTGCTTTTTTTTCCAAGTCCGAACGCAAGGGACCATCGCCAACCAAGCGCAATTGCGGTGCCGATTCGCCCCATTGCCGCCAAGCATCGATCAACGTAGCCGCCCCCTTTTCGGCTGAAAGTCGACCAACAAACACAACATAATCTTCGCGTTCTGACCAAGGCACCACTGGTGGCGTGCCTGGATAAAAGTTGGGCTTCACATGAATCTTATGTTCCGGCAGACCGGCATCAGCGATGATCTGCTTTTGAAAATCTGACAAAGCGATAAAGGCATCCACATCATGTTTCCAAGTACCGAGCCACCGATGTAAAGCGATATTCAATGCCAAAGGGATTGTTGCAATTCGACTATCTCTGTAACAGCCATGATTCAGTGACGGAATAACGGATTTGTGATCAATGCATTCGGTACAGACCTTACCATCGCGCATGGGAATTGCCGCCGGGCACACCAGTCGGTAATTGTGCAAAGTTAAAACGCGCGCGGAACGTTTTCCTATTGCACGAAATATTGACGGAGAAATTAGAGGAAAGGTGTTGTGAACATGACAAATATCAGGGTTGCATCGATTGATTATCTCTTGGATTTTCGTAGCTGACCAAGGATTCCAAGGAGTAGAGAGCGCGCCCTTGATTTTCCCAAAACGCCCCTGCCTTAGAATATCATCACTCTGGCGAGTGAACTTCTCTAAAAGATGCCCTCTCGTTCTCAACAGATCGTTCTCGGAATCAACGACCAGATTCTCACCCGATGGCATGCTTGAGTTGTAGAAGTTATGAGCAATTAATATCCGCAATTTTATGGCCAATTACCGAACGAGTGTTTTAAAGTAGGGCCACGCAAAATAAAGTGGCCATAAAATTCCTCCGTGCCTCCTGGTAAAACATAACCAAGATTTAATCGGAAGCCCTTTCCGGCTGGTGATGTGTTTAAACCGGGCAGCAAGGGAAATTTGCTTGTCCATGAATGTCTGGGTAACAGGATTATTTGAACATACCCCAACAAATCCTGGCGCAACAAAAATGCGGCCCCCCGCCCGGCGGACACGAAGGGCATAGTCAGTATCACCCATCGCATGCTCAAAAACAGGATCTAAATTCCCGATAATCTCAGCAACCAACCTCGGAATGAGCGCACAGTTTCCATTCATGACTTCGCACTCTACTGGCTTCGACGAATCCCAAACCTTTCGGTATTGAAACCGCCGCAATTTTCCTTGCGCGACACTTCCCCCATAGCTCAATCGACCCTCTTCATCTCGAGTGCTCCCAACAACAACAATTTTCTCACCATGAGCAGCAGATAAATCTTTGTAGGTATCGGCCAGTTTAACTAATGCGTCACTATCCAAGATAGTGTCATCGTTAAGCCAAAGATAAAAATAAAAGTCACGTTTCATTGCGTGAGCAAACGCCCAGTGCATGCCACGATTCCAGAACAAACTACCATCACCCCTAAGTATTTCTACGTTATTAAACTTGTTTGCCACCTCCTCGGCTGTGCCATCTGTGCTGCCGTCATCCACTAGCACCACGTGAATAGACCACGAGTTAGGCAGAGCCGCTGAAAACAGAGCGTGAAGCGACCCAGCAGTTTTATCCCTGCGGTTGTGACAAGTCATCAAAACCGCAACGTTTTTTTTTTCATAATTAGCCCTCTTAAGCGAAGCGTGCTTTAGCGGCATGCTCCGCTATTACCTTATTACTAGTACTTAACAAACCAACCAAAAAAGCATAAATTAAAGGAAAGTTAGTATATTGCTCACCAACCAGTAACACGGAAACAGTCAAAACCAAAAAGAAACCACGAATAGGTTTATTCTCACCCCATTTGACGAAATACAAGCTAACAAACAAGGCAAACCAGCCTATTGCGCCAAACCTTACCCAAAACCCGGTCAGAGCACTACCTTGCCCGGCAACCATCTCTGCAACCTCTGGATCTAGCGCGTAACGGGTTTCCGGATTTCCACTCCAGCCAGCAAGGGGTTTATCTCTAATAAACTCAAGGTCATATAACATATTACCAAAGCGATTGATCTGGTAATTTCCCACCCCGGCCTGTGCATTAAACATCTGTTCCTGTATTTTCTCACTAAGAAAATCCAGTTGCGTCACCGAAAAATAGGCCACAACCGCACCTACAACTAAAATTACGGGCGCCATTAAAATATAAATGGCTTGCTGCCTCTGTGGAACACGTTCAACCATGTAAAAACACAATACAGAAAAGCCCGCAATGTAGCCCATTGTCGATTGTGTCGATATCAATCCAGCAATCAATGCAACCACTTCCCAGCGCGATATGGCCGATGACCCACGAAATACTATTGAAATAAAAAGCGCAAGAACGAGATAGCCTGAAAATGCGCCAGGTTCCCAGAACATTCCACTATTACGCGTCTCATGCTCGACATGAAAATTATGAAACCCGATATGCCGTATAGGATCCAAGCCCTCTCGGGTATCCACGGAAAGGTACATAAAAGAAAGCGGGCCGGACAAGTCAATCCCGAAAACATACGGTATGTAAAACGCAAGGCTCATGCAGGCCAGCACAGCCATCACTCGAACATACTTAATGAAGAAGTTTTCTATCACTGTAGCCGCTAGCACACCAATCGCAATTTTGACCAAGAAACCCAGGCTAGCCATTATAATCAGCGCACCAAAAGTGAATAGATGTATAAAAACCAATGAAAAAATAATCAATGGAAAAACAATAGCCGTGTTTTTAATTGGAACTGGCTTTCTCATCCACATAGCGAATAAAATCACCAATACCAAAAAATAGGTAGCCTCTTTACCAAAAATCAGCGCCGTGGGGTTCCCTGAAATCGCAATAACAAAAAAAACCAAAAAATAAACAACGTGGTTCATCTTAAAACACCCCTAGCCAAATCTTCCTACACCAGTCACCGATAATTCAGTCGAAAAGCACGAAGATAATGCGCCTCATTTACAAATTACCCTCAAAACACGAGCAGGCACACCTACGGCAATAACACCAGGGGGAATATCTGAAACAACAATAGAGCCTGCGCCGATCACCGAGTTTGAACCAATTGTTACCCCCTTGAGCACTATGCTGCGCGTTCCGATAAATACATTATCTTCAATAACAACAGGAGCAGACTCAATAGAATCATGCTTAGCAAAGCGACGCCCGGCCGATTCAATTGGGTGAAAGTCATTATCTGCCACAAGAACATCAGCACCAAATAAACATTCCTTACCAATTTTTACTGAGTTGGCAGCACATATAACCACGCCACTCAAGCCCGAATCACTTCCTATCGTAATGCTGGCGCCAGGCCGCATCGTTCGAAGAATACAAGGGCGTGCTACTCCAAGCGCGGTGAAATAGCTATGAGAAGCAAGAACGACTCGGTCGCCAAGCCTGATGGTTGAATTTTTTACTACCGAGACAATCGGCATCCCGTAGAAAATATTCGCATACCCAACACTAACACCACTCATCCTGAGGCGCGAAGGCACAGTTATACACCACCATCGTTTGAGTAAAGCATAAAAGATATCCTGATACATCTTCATTTGATTACCCTATATTGCACTCAACGGGCAGTGACATTGCCTTCAGATATTCTCCTAAATAAAGGTCTGCAACGACCGGCGCGGTAAAAGTCTCGCAAGTCCGACTGACAGCCGCCTCTGAGCAGGCTTGCCAAACTGTCGCATCCGAAAGAAGAATTTTCGCAGTGTCGGCAATCGCCTGCGGTGATGTAACGTCGGTGGTGATGCCGCCTTCACCGATCACCCAGGGAACTCCACCGCTTTCATCACCACCGATAACAGGAAGCCCCAGAGACATAGCTTCGGCGATACCCATAGGGCATGACTCTTCCAGCGCCGGATGAATCATGAAATGCATTGTGCGAAGTTGTTCTAAAAGCTCACGGTGAGGGGTGCAGCCATGAAAATGGATGTCATCAGTCAAACCATTTTTATGGCACCACTGTTCTGCCACTTCACCTGGCCCAAAATCTGCGCCATAGAGGTGCAACTCCAATTCGGCGTGGCCCGACGATCTCAGTAATCCGAATGCCCGCAAAGCTGGTTCAGGATTCTTTAGACTGCCCCAGCCATTAATGACCATGGCAATTCGCCGAGGCTCCCCACCACTTGCCTGTGTAGAATTTTGAGTATGCCCTGAGTGAAGAAACAGAAAATCCGGTAAAGGGTTCTGTACGACAGCCACACTGCCTTTAAAATATTTCTGCACAGCATCGCGAAGATAGGGAGAAACAGCCGTCACAACACCTGCCTTGGCCAAGCAATGGCGCCCCATCAAATAGCGAACAAAGCGATACGCATTAGGCATGAATTTCAAAACAACATCGGGCGCATCATGACAGGTCACCACATGAGGCTTACCCGATTCAACAGCGGACAAGCCAAACTCGTAAGCCCAATGAGCATGCACCACATCAGGATTCGCCTCACGAATTGCCTTGACGAGGGCAGCACGCTCAACCGAAAAGAAGTCCATTGCTCGACCAAGATAGCCAAATTTTGGCCGGAATGAGTGTGGTCTTTGTCCAATGTAGTAGATCTGGAATTGATCACCCATGGCACAAGTCCATTTACTCCGGTCTGCGGGCATGTCGGTTGATGTCGTAAATGCCGACACTCGGTGCCCTCGCTTGAGCAATTCACCGATCAAGGTTGCCAAGAGCGGGGCACCGGAGTAACCCTTGGGTAGTCTTTCTGTATTACATGTGAGAAACGAAGCGATATTTTCAGTGGCAATAGGGCCAGCGATAGCAATATGCATATATTTATCAATTCAGGCGAAGCCAGTACGTTACACGGCAAGGCAGTGCGTTACGTTCAAGGAGTAATTTGAAGAGTGCACCACGACCGATATACGGACCTAATGCGCGCAAAAAAAACAGCAGTGCGAGCGAAGCAGTAGCCATGAGAATGAGCAGATTGACCATGTCATTCTTCGCACTAAGGAAATAATCGGTCAGCGCTACAGTGCCAGCGACAAGAAGACCAAGAACTAAACCACGTTGTAGCGCAACGCTTACCTCGAATAGCGTGACGCACATACCGAAACGCGCTGCGACCAGCAATGTTATCCAGCGAATAAGGTGTGCGATAAAAACCGCCCATGCAAGCGCATCTAGCGATTGCATGCCGGCAAAAAACAGCAGTGGCGCACTAATCAAAAGTGCGACTAACTGCGCATAAACCTCCAACTCCGTTCGATTTATCGCCATCAGTACAGGGCCAATTACAGCAAGAAAGGCATGCACTGGCATAGCAAGCGCTAGAGGAACCAATGGTGAAATAGCCGCACTCCACGCTTCACCGTAGATACCAAGAACAACTACCTCCGGCACAACTGCTACGGTCAGAAAAATAGGGAGACAGACAAGCCCAACAAATTCTGTTGCTGCAAGAAAACTGCGCTTGGTGGATTCGGGATTGTTCTGTTCGCGTGATGCAGCCGAGAATAAAACCGACTGAAGGCTGGTGACAATAACGCCGTTGGGCGTCCCCAGAAGAGTCATTGCCCGGTTATAAACTCCTAACTGGGCAACACCAAGGTATTTGCCAACAATAAAATTATCCAGGTTCAGAATGGCATAACTACAAAGATTTGCCCCAATAACCTTGCCACCGAAGGTAAATAAACCTGGCTTTGAGGGGCGTAATCGCGGTCGAATGGCAACCCTCGATTTGACAAGTACGATGACTGTATAGGCCACTGCCTGAGCCATCTGCGCTGCAACCAAACTCCAGGCGCCGTACCCTAGATAGGCCATCGGCAACCCGATGCCGACGTAGCCGAGCATGTAGGTGGCCACGTTAGCCATTTGTGAAAACTTGAACCGAAGTGCTCGATTCAATGCTGCGGTGGTGGTTTGGCCAATTGCCTGAATCAAAAACAGCCATGCCATCACAGCAATGACAGGCTCTGCCGGTGCGTGATTGAAGAACGCTGCGATCTGGCTGGTAAATAGAAATCCGAGTAGCGAAAGGCTAAAACCGATGAGCACCTGAATGGTGAATATGTACCCGACGTCTCGATCTGTCAGGTCTGGCCGCTGGATTAGGGCAGCACTAAACCCGAAGTCGGAAATCAGCTTCCCTACGCCGATCATCAACCAGGCGATCGCAACAACGCCGAACGCCTCCGGGCCGAGCAAGCGTGCCAGCCAGACGCCAATCAGGAATTGGAGCATTACCTTGAAGCCATTGCCGAGATAATTCCACTTGGCAGCCGAAACGGCGCGCTTGGTTAAGGATTCAACGTTTTCGGTCATGTGCGGCAGTGACGATGCAGATATGCTGCTTATTCATTTACCGCTCAGAACTCACAGAAATATCGTACCCATGCTTCTTCAAGAGCGCATGGCGCTTGGCCGATTCCAGATCATGCGCAACCATTTCCTCGCACATTTCCTGCACGGTGATTTCCGGTACCCAGCCAAGTTTCTCCTTGGCTTTGCTCGGGTCGCCAAGTAGCGTTTCCACTTCGGCCGGGCGGAAGTAGCGCGAGTCGATCTTGACGATGATGTCGCCGACCTTGAGTGCGGGTGCCTTGTCGCCTTCGATGGCTGCGACGATGCCCACTTCGTCCACGCCCTGCCCTTCAAAGCGCAGCGTCAAGCCCAGGTGTTCGGCGCTCCAGCTGATGAACTGGCGCACGTTGTACTGCACGCCGGTGGCAATAACGAAGTCCTCCGGCTGGTCTTGTTGCAGCATCATCCACTGCATGCGCACGTAGTCCTTGGCGTGGCCCCAGTCGCGCAGCGAATCGATGTTGCCCATGTACAGGCAGTTTTCCAGCCCTTGGGCGATGTTGGCCAGGCCGCGGGTGATCTTGCGGGTGACGAAGGTTTCGCCACGGCGCGGGCTCTCATGGTTGAACAGGATGCCGTTGCAGGCGTAGAGGCCGTAGGCTTCGCGGTAATTGACGGTGATCCAGTAGGCGTAGAGCTTGGCTACCGCATACGGGCTGCGCGGGTAGAAGGGCGTGGTTTCCTTTTGCGGGGTTTCCTGGACCATGCCGTAGAGTTCGGAGGTGGAGGCTTGGTAGAAGCGTGTTTTCTTTTCCAGGCCAAGGAAGCGGATGGCTTCGAGCAGGCGCAGCGTGCCAATGGCGTCGACATCGGCGGTGTATTCCGGGGCTTCGAAGCTGACGGCCACGTGTGATTGGGCGCCGAGGTTGTAGACCTCGTCCGGTTGCACTTCCTGCAGGATGCGGGTGAGGTTGGAGGTGTCGGAGAGATCGCCGTAGTGGAGCTTGAAGCGGGCGTTGTCGATGTGCGGGTCTTCGTAGATGTGATCGACGCGCTGGGTGTTGAACAAGGAGGCGCGGCGCTTGATGCCGTGCACTTCGTAACCTTTTTCGAGCAGGAATTCGGCAAGGTAAGAGCCATCTTGGCCGGTAACGCCGGTGATGAGGGCAATTTTCTTGGTTTGAGCAGTCATTGTTGTTTTCCTTGAAGCTTATTTACCGAGGTAATCGTTGTAGGCCAGCAGCAGGCCCTGCTTGAGGGCGATGGTGGCTTTCCAGCCGAGCTTTTCCAGCCGGCTGCTGTCCATCAACTTGCGGTAGGTGCCGTCGGGCTTGCTGGTGTCGAATTCGATTTCGCCCTGGTAGCCGACAACTTCGGCCACGGTACAGGCGGCTTCCTTGATCGTCAGGTCGCTGCCGTAGCCAACGTCGATGTGACTGAGCATGGGCTGGGTGTTGGCGTCGTAGGTGGGCTTGTCCAGGTTCATGACGAAAATGCTGGCGACGGCCATGTCGTCGACGTGGAGGAATTCGCGGTACGGGGTGCCGGTGCCCCACAGGGTGACCTTGCCGCTTTGCATCATGGCGCGGATGTCGGCGGGGATTTCGCCGTACTTGGCTTCGTCGGCTGCAATGCCGGCGCTGTCGCCGGCCTGGGCGAGCTTGCACAGGTGGAGCTTGCGGATCATCGCCGGCAGGACGTGGCTGTTGGCCAGGTGGTAGTTGTCGCCGGGGCCGTAGAGGTTGGTCGGCATGACGCTGCGGTGATCGCGGCCGTACTGGCGGTTGTAGCTTTCGCAGAGTTTGATGCCGGCAATCTTGGCGATGGCGTAGGGTTCGTTGGTGGCTTCGAGTACGCCGGTAAGCAAAGCATCTTCGCGCATGGGCTGCGGTACGGCCTTGGGGTAGATGCAGCTGGAGCCGAGGAAGAGCAGTTGTTGCACGTCGTTGGCGTGCGCGGCCTGGATGATGTTGGCTTCGATCATCAGGTTTTCGTAGATGAACTGCGCCGGGTAGGTGTTGTTGGCGTAGATGCCGCCGACCTTGGCGGCGGCGAGGTAGACCTGATCGGGCTTTTCGGCGGCGAAGAAGGCGTTGACGGCAGCCTGGTTGGTCAGGTCAAGCTCGGCGTGGCTGCGGGTGACGATGTTTTCGCACCTTGATGCCTTGAGCTGGCGGACGATGGCAGAGCCGACCATGCCACGGTGGCCGGCGACGTAGATTTTGGCTTGCGGGTTCATGCTGGGTTGGTCTCCACCAAACAGATCGCACGTATTACCTTTGGCCGCCACGGCAACCAGATTTCTTGATGACCCCCTAGCGGAAGAACTCGTCTTCGAGTGAGCGTAGGTGCTCGTGGCCGCCGGGGATGGGCTACCGGCTGATCCCGGGGTGTTTCGCCTGGGACGAGGCGAACTGGCCGGTCAGCGGTTCGCGCTGCCGGCGCACCAGCTCGTGGGCTAGATCGAAAGCCAGTTCGCCGACGACGATGCGTGCCGGGTGCGGGTTGTGGTAAAGCGCTTTCTCTTCGCGCACGAACTCGGGCCAGAAGAGGATGCCTTCGGTGGCCACTTTCGACGCTGCGGGTGTGAACGAAGTTGGTCTCTGAGTCGCAGTCGGTGGGCGTGCCGATGATCACGAACGCGGTGCTGCCGTACACGTTGTGTTTGTCGAGCGCTGCCTGGAGGTCGAGCGGCTCGTGACGCAGGTTATCCTCGATCTCGGCAGCGGCGATGGGCGACACCCAGTCGTTGAGGGGTTTCTCCTTGGCCGGCACGATGTCGAGTAACACCTCCTCTTTGTGCTGGGCGAAGAGATGGACCTTGGAGTAGCCGACGCAGCCGATGTCAGCGATGGCTATTTTCATCTGGTGGGTGGACGGTTGCGAAACCCTGCTCGCGGCTGGCGCCGCTCCTACATGGGGTTAATAGATGTGCTTGCCAAACAGCGTGAAGGGCGTCTTGATCAGGATCTTGATGTCGAGCCACAGCGACCAGTTGTTGATGTAGGCGAGGTCGAGCTCGACGCGCTTTTGCATCTTGTCCAGGGTGTCGGTTTCGCCGCGGTAGCCGCTGATCTGCGCCAGGCCGGTGATGCCGGGCTTGATGCGGTGGCGGGCCATGTAGGCCTGGATCTTGTTGGCGTAGAAGTCGTTGTGCGCCACGGCGTGCGGGCGCGGGCCGACCAGCGACATGCTGCCCTGCAGCACGTTGAAAAGCTGCGGCAGCTCGTCGATGGAGGTGCGGCGGATGAAGCGGCCGATGGGGGTGATGCGGCTGTCGTTGCGGGTGGCCTGGCGGACCTGGGCGTCGTCATGCATGCGCATGGAGCGGAACTTCCACACCTCGATGACCTGGCCGTTCCAGCCGTGGCGCTGCTGGCGAAAGAGCACCGGGCCGGGGGAGGAGAGCTTGACCAACACCGCCACCAGCACGAGCAGCGGGCTGAGGGCGACCAGGCCCAGCAGCGCCAGGCTGCGGTCCATGACGGCCTTGAGGCGGGCGGCGTTGGGGTAGGCGGTGAGGGGGCTCTCGTTGAGCTTGATGGCGGCGAGGCCGCCGATTTCGGTAACGCCGTGGTTGAGCAGCAGCAACCCGTGCAGGTCGGGGACCCATACGACGTCCACATTGGCGTCGAGCAGTTGCAGGTAGAGCTGTTTGATGTCGGCGTCGTGGGGGAGGGCGACGTACAGGCGCTGGATGCGCTGGGTGGCGAGGATATCGGCCAGGTCGCCGATGCTGCCCAGGGTGGCGAGCGTGGCGGGGGGCGGGTGTTCCGCCGCTGCGGGGGCGATGATGCCGGCCAGCGTTTCGCCCGCGCTGGTGCGCAGGCGCTGGGCGAGCTCGAGGGCGAGCGGGCCGTTGCCGATGATGGCGGCACGGATGGTGCGTTGCCTATGCGCGACGCGGCCCTTGGCCCAGCGCTGCAGCACCAGGTAGCTGCCCGTTTGGGCGGCCAGGCCGAGCACCGCCCACTGCGCGAGGACCTCGCGCGAGTAGGCGTCGGTGGTTTTGGTGGCGAAGGCAATGCCGAGCAGGCAGGCGAGCAATACGCACCAGCCCAGGGTGAGGTGTGCCGTCCCCTCGAGCGCGCCGTGCTGGGGGTGATACACGCTGCATAGTGCGTACGCCGGTAGCGACAGCAGGGCGGTGAGGGCCAGCAGTGTGGCGTAGGTGGCGTCAAAGCCGCCGGTCTTGTCGAAGGTAAGGATTACAAGTGTGGTGAGCGCGCACGCCACGGCGGCCAGCCAATGCAGCCAGAACAGGCCGTCGGTGGTGGGTGGGGTGTCGACATGTCGCGCCGGGGGCGTGGCATTGACCAGGCTGGGGACAGTGTCGACAAGACTGGCGTTCGGGTTCGATGGGGCCATGGTCTCGTCTCGGGTATGACACGCGTTAAATCACTTTACCATAAAGATTACATTACCTGACCATCTGCGCGATATGTATTGGGCGTGTGTTCCCCGAGTTGGGGAATGCTGCATGGCTGGCAGGGGCAGCGCGTGTGCCGCTGCGGCTCAGGAGCAGTGGCGGGCGAGGCGGGTGCGGGTGGCTTCGTCGAGGCTGCGGCAGAGCGCAGGACGCTGGCCGGCCGTGGTGGCCTGGGCGAACAAGGCGGTGGCGCTGGCGGCGTTGAGCCGCTTTAGCGCACGGCGGGCTGCTTCGTGCGTGGCTTGGCGCGGGCCGGTGTCGAGCTGGGGCCAGGCGGTGAAGCCGAGCTCGGCCAGGCGGCGGTTGATGTCCGGTCGCCAGGGGGCGTGGGCGTGGGCCTGGGTGAGGGCGTGGTGGAACTCGACGTCGAATTCGAGCAGGCGGAGCTTGGTCTCGGCGAGCGCCAGCCAGGCGTAGGGCCAGGTGGGGCGGGCGGCGATGGCAGCGCGGAAGGCGTCGCGCGCGGCCGCACGGCTGGGCTGCGCGTGCGCGGCGCCGAAGGGTGCGTGGTGGTGTTGCCAGGCGTGCACGTAGCCGAGGCGCTCCAGGTACGGGCCGTAGGCGGTGGGGTAGTGCGCCACAGCGCGCTCGGCAGCAGCGTGGGCCACGGCCCAGGCTTGTGCGCTGGGCGGGCTGCGGCGGTTTTCCCAGTCGGCAAGAAAGGCACGGGTTTGGAAGTCGGCGAGGCCGGCGAGTGCGATGCGGCAACCCAGGTAGATGAGGGCCAGCGCGAGTGCCCCCAGGCCATACAGGTAGGCGCGCCGGCGGGCGCGACTGGGTGGGGCGGCGTGTATGCCGGCGGCGCTGCAGGGCAGACGGGTGGGGGGCGTGGGCATGAGGGGGGCGGGGCGCGCCTTCCTGCGCGTTTAGGGCACGTTGGCGGGGAAGTGCGAGGCCGCGATTTCGCGCGGGGTGTGGTCGACGAGGCGCTGGGCGAGGGCGTGGCCGATGAGGGCGGCGGCGTGTTCGAGGCCTTCGTGCAGGAGGGGGGGGCGGTGGGCTAGGTTGTGGGCGTCGCTGGCAAGCAGGGTGACAACGCCGGCCTGCAGCAGGCGGTGGGCGAGGTCCTGGCAGGCGGGGCCGAAGCGGCCGGCCACCGCGCCAGCGGTGACCTGCAGCAGGCAGCCTTGTTGCAGGAAGGGTTTGAGCCGGCCGGGCTGGCGCAGCAGGGTCTTGTTGCGCTCGGGGTGGGCGATGAGGGGCACGACGTCGTGCGCGAGCAGCCAGGCGGTGAGCTTTTCCGCGCCGAAGGGCAGTTCGCCGTGGGGGAACTCCAGCAGCAGGACCTTTTTGCCCTGCCAGTGGCCGAGGTAGGGCAGGGTGTGGGTGGCGACGGCCTGCATGATCTCCATGCCGAAGCGCACCTCGGCGGCGGCGGATAGCTGCAGGGGGATGTCGTGCTCGCGCAGCGCCAGGGCCAGGCTGCGCCAGGCTGCGTGGATGGTGTCGGGGGTGTTGTCGTAGCGCCCGGGGTGGATGTGAGGGGTGCACACCATGTGGGTGATGCCGTCGGCCACCGCGACCCGCGCCAGCGCCAGCGCGGTGGCGAGGTCGGGGGCGCCGTCGTCGATGCCGGGCAGCAGGTGGGCGTGGAGGTCGATCATCGCGGCAGCGGGCTGTGTGCAGCGGGCAGGGCCTGCGGGGGCTCAGGCCTTCTGCGTGCTGTAGCCGTAGTAGTCGTAATAGCCGCCGTAGCGGTAGCCGTATTTCTGCGCCTTCTTGATGTCGACGTGGTTGAGCACGACGCCGGTGACGGGGGCGTTGTGCTGCAGGAGCTGGCCGACGCCCTTGACGGCGAGCGGGGTAGGGGTGGATTCGGACTTGATGACGTAGATGAGGGCGTCGGCCAAGGTGCCGAGCACGACGGGGTCGCTGACGGCCTGGGTGGGCGGGGAGTCGATGATGATGCGGCTGTAGCGCGCGGACAGTGTGTCGAGCAGGGCGGCGAAGCGCGGCGAGGACAGCAGCTCGAGCGGGTCGGGCGGGACGGTGCCGGCGCTGATGAGGTCTACGCCGTCGAGGTGCCTGATGCAGTCCTCCAGGCGGGCGTTGCCGGCGATGAGGTTGGCCAGGCCCGGCGTGCCCACCGGCAGCTCGAAGTTCTTGGCGAGCATGGGGCGGCGCATGTCGGCGTCGAGCAACAGCACCGTCTCGCCGACCTGGGCGAGCGCATAGGCGAGGTTGGACGACACCGAGGATTTGCCCTCGCCCGGAATGGAGGATGTGACCACGATACGCTTGTGTGGCTCGCTCATGTCCGCCAGCACGAGGCTGGTGCGCACGGTGCGCATGGATTCGGCAAAGCCTTTGTCGGTGTTGGCCTGGAACAGGCGCGCGATGCGTGCGCGCTCGGCGCGGCCCTTGACCAGGGGCAGGATGCCCAGCACCGGCAGGTTGAGCTTGGTTTCGACGTCTTCGGTGCTCTTGAAGGTGTTGTTGAGCGCCTCGAGCAGGAGGGCGAGGCCGATGCCGACAAAGAGTGCGAGCAGGCCGGCGATGCCGACGATGAGCGCCTTGCGCGGCTTGACCGGGGTGGCGGGGACGGTGGCTTCGTCCACGACGCGGGCGTTGGCGGTCTCGAGGTCGGAGGTGGCGGCGGTCTCCTTGAGGCGGCTCATGAACGTATCGTAGAGGGCACGGTTGGTGTCGACCTCGCGCTGCAGTTCGCGCAGGCGGAACTCCTTGCGCGAGATGTCCTGGATCTGCGCCTTGTTGGCGTCGAAGGAGGCGCGCAGCGAGCTCTCGTTGGCGATGGCGAGCTGGTAGTTGCGCTCGATGCCGGCGACGATTTGCTCGACCTGGCCGCGCAGGCTGGCGGTGGCGGCCTGGAGTTCGGTGCGTGCCGATTCCATGTTGGGGTGCCGCGGGCCGTAGCGCTTGGATAGCTCTTCTACCTTGGCGCGCGCACGGGCTTCGTCGGCCTTGAACTGCTGGATGAGCGGGTGGCCGAGCACCGCCGGCACGGTGGCGAGCTTTTCCCAGCCGCCGCTGCGCATTGACTGCACCTGGCGGTATTGGCTCTCGGCCTCGGCGCGCTGGCGACGGGCGTCGATCATGCGGTCGCCAGTGAGCGAGAGTTCGTTGGCGGTGACGGTGGCCACGCCTTGCACGTCGACGAGGTTTTCCTGCTCGCGGTAGGCCTGGAGGCGGTCTTCGGCGTCCTTGAGCTTGTCGCGCAGCTCGCCGAGGCGGCTGTTCATCCAGTTGGTGGCGGTCATGGACATCTCCATGCTCGCTTCGAGCTGGCTTTCGATGTAGCCGCGGGCGAGCGCATTGGCTGCGCGTGTGGCCATGCGGGCGTCAGCCATGTCGACCTGGATGCGCGCTAGCTGCGTCCTGCGCTCGGGTTCGACATTGATGCGCTCCATGAAGGCGCGGGTGACCTGATCGAATCGCTGCGCTTCGGTCGGGGCGGCTTCTTCCTCGAGGTGTTCGGGGAGCGTGATGGAGAGCGCGTTGAGGAAGCTGAGATGGCCGAGCAGCCCCTTGATGTTGACGAGTGGTTCGGGCTGCTGGAGGGGGTCGAACTCGGGGTGGGTGGTGAGCTCGAGCTCGCGCACCACGCGCTCGGCGAGCGAACGCGAGCGCAGCAGCTGGAACTGGGTCTGCAGGTATTCTTGACCGCTGCCTTCGAGGCCGTAAACCTGCTCGATGGACACGACCTTGGCCGACCTTTGCTCGATGAGCAGGGTGGCGATGGCGCGGTAGATGGGGGTGATGGACAGCACGACCAGGGTGGTGAGCATGGTGACGACCAGCACCAGCGACAGGATGCTGAGCTTGCGCCGCCATACCGTGTGCCACAGTTGCAGCGGGTCGATCTTGTCGACTTCCTCGTCGGCAACCCGAGGCGGGGTCCAGCGGCGGTCGAGGCTTGGGTCCTTGGTGTCCATGCGATGTGCTGCTCGGTTGGGAGGCCCTGTGCGGCTGTGGGGCGCGCAGTGGGGGCCTGGATGCTGAAGGCGGAGTGTCGGGGCAGTGGCCGGGCGTGCCGCAGGCCGGTGCGGGCCGCAGGGCCAGGGCCTAGGGCCCCGGCGAGGCCGGCGCTGCGTACGACGCCATGGCGCTAGAAGAAGCCTTGCTCGATGGTGATGGTGTCGCCCGGTTCGAGCTCGGTGTCGAGCGTGGCCTTCTGTGGCCTGCGGCTGGGGTCCTTGTCGCGAATGATGCTGATGCGGTTGGTGGAGGCGCGCTCGGTGAGCCCGCCGGCGAGCGCGACGGCACGGCGCAGGGTGAGCCCAGGCTGGTATGGGTAGCCGCCGGGCGACTTGACCTCGCCGCTGATGAAGAACTCGCGGTACTTGAGGATGCTGACGGTGACGCGGGGGTCGACCAGGTAGTCGCCCTTGAGCTGGGCGGTCAGCAATTGCTCGAGTTCGCGCGCGGTGCGGCCATTGGCGCGCACCTCGCCGATGAAGGGGTAGGAAAACGTGCCGGCGTCGGTGAGTCGGATCTCGTCGATACTGAGCTCCTTTTCGCCAAAGACGCTGATACGGATGACGTCGCCCGAGGCCAGGCGGTACTGCGCGTCGGTCTCGGCCTGCGCCGGCACAGCGCCGAGCAGGCCGAAGGTGAGCATGAGACCGAGTAGGCGCAGAAGCAGTAGCGGGGAGGCAGTCATGCAGGCGTGGCTGGAAGCGTTCGTTGCGCCGCGGCCGCAGCTGCGGACGGGTTACGGATGGCGCCGTGGATCATAGGCTGGCGTTGACCGTTACCCCGACGACGTTGCGCTTGTAGCTCTTGCCGGCCTGGGTGGAGTCGTTCTCGGTGTGCTTGTAGCCCACGCCAACGTCGAGCCATCGCCGCATCTTGTAGGTGAGGCCGATGCCGACGCTGTCGAGCGTGTCTTCGCGCGGGTTGGACGGGCGGTCGTAGTCCTGGTTGCTGTTGGTGTAGCTGAGGTTGGAGCTGAGACGTTCGCTCCAGTCGTGCTTCCAGCTGAGCGTCCACGATTGCGTCTTGATGCTGTCGGCGTTGTCGCTGCCTTCGTCGAAGCCGCGGCGGGTGTTGAGGCTGAAGCTGGAGTAGGTGAGCGGCGCCCAGGTGATACCGACTTCCCACATGCCGGTCGAGGTGTCGCGTTTGCCGGCGCGGTCGAAGTCCTTGCGTTCGCGGCCGAACCTGGCCGAACCGCTGGTGAAGGCGGTTGCGTCCCATTCGGCACCAAACAGCAACGCGGTGTTGCGGCTGTCCAGGGCAGTGTTGCTGACGTAGTCGTGGTCGGTGAGGCGGGCTTCGGCCAGCGCGCGCGTCTTGGCTGTGACGCGGTACAGGAACGCGCCGGTGACAGCGGTGCTGTCGCGCTCCTTGTCTGCGTTGAGGCGCTTTGCGCTGATCGGGTCGAGGCCATTGTCGTAGCGCAGGCGGTCGTGGTTGAGACCAAGCCGGATCTGGCCGCTGGCGTTGTCGGCGCCGTAGGTGTAGCCGGCGTTAAAGCCGGCGCTGTTGTACTTGTCGTTCTCGACTTTTTGGTCGGCCGACGCGGTTTCTTCCATCTTGCGGTAGTTGGCCGCGAGGCGCAGGCGGTTGCGCACGTCGAACTGCAGGTCGGCGGTGAGCCCGAGCAAGTGGTCGGTGTTGTCGTCCTTGCGGCTCGAGCGGTAGAGCTCGTGGTTGGCGGTGTAGCGCAGGTCTAGCTTGACCTTGCCGGTGTCGGTGCCGAGTGCAAGGGTGGGGGCGATGCTGCTGACCCAGGATGCGTCGCGGCCGCTTTCGACCGCGCGGAAATTGTCGTCGTACCCCAGGCCCAGCTTGAGCGTTGGGGTGAGCGCCAGGCCCTCGGATACGCGCACCGGCATGGGGTCGAGCGCCCATGCGGTGGCGCTGAGGGTCGAGGCCACGGTGGCGGCGAGCAGGCGTTTTTGCAGGGGCAGGTTCATGTGCGTTGGACGTCTTTGATGATGGAAAGGCCGCCGCACGGTGCTGCGGCGCGATCGACTCGATCAGTTGGGGCTTGCGGGTGTTCCGCCGCCACCTGCGCTGCTGCTGGGCACGCTGGGCGCAGCAGAGCTTGCCGGGCCGGCGGGGCCCGAAGGCGTGCTGCTTGCAGGTGCGGTGTTTGCCGCTGCTGCCTGAATGGCGGCCGCCTGTTCCGGCGCGGCGACCACTGCCGCCTGCGTGATGGCTGCAGTCTGATCGGCCGGGGCCGCGGCAACAGCCGCTTGGGTGATGGCGACCGCTTGGGCCGGCGCGGCGCTGACGGCGGCCTGGGTGATGGTGGCAGCTTGCGCCGGCGCTGCGGCGACCGCCGCCTGAGTGATGGCGACCGCCTGGGCCGGGGCCGCGCTGACCGCGGCCTGGGTGATGGCTGCAGCTTGCGCTGGCGCGGCGGCGACGGCAGCTTGCGTGATTGCCGTTGCCAGGGCCGGCGCTGCGGCGACGGCGGCGCTGGTGATGGCGGCAGCGTTCTCTGGATTGGCGGCGACCAGGCTCGCGACGACTTGGGCGAGCTGATCCCCCTGGGCGACAGTGATTGCTGCGACTTGTTCTGCAGTGAGCTCAACGCCTGCAGCCTGGAGTGCGGCAACGACGCTTTCGTCCGCCCAGCTGGTAGCGGAGGACAACGCAGCGACAAGCGTTAGTGTAATGAGAGATTTGCGCATGATGTTGGCCTCGCTCTGGATGACAATTCTTTACTTATGGTAAATGGCTGGAATTGGAAAGTAAACATTTACGATGAAGCGGGATTGTTCGGCGCTCAGGTCTCGAATACTTGATCTCCCAGCCTGAGCGCCAACCACAAGACGATGACGCCAAGCACAAGGCTGCCCGAGTTGCCAAGAGAAGCCTGCAGGGCGCCGTTGGCGGAACTGACCGGGTTGCGAGCGAGGTTGTGTCCCACCAGGGCGGCCGTGATGCCCAGCGCGCCTGCGGAGAAATGGAGCGCAGTTTGATCGCCAACGCCTTTTGCCAGTACCAGCAGGGCCGCGAGCGTAATGACGGCGAGGGTGCCGCCGAGCGCCGATGTTCTGATTGCGAGGGCGAACAGTTGAAGTGCGACGGCTCCGGCGACCAGCGATGCGAGAAAAGCGGGGAGGTTCGCGCGGACGGCCGGGTCGGTCCAGTAGCGCATGACATCAAGGATGGTGAGCGTCGATGTCACAGGCACGAGTGCCAGTATGCAGGTGGAGCCGACAAATTTGGCCGCTGCCGAGAGCGTGAGGATGTCAGCAAGCAGGCCGAGCGTGAGGTAAAGCAGGATACCCACGTACAGGCTGTGCCACTCGTGAGGTAGATTGAAGACGGGCAGCGCGAGGTGCAAGGTCGCCGCGATGGTCAGCCCGGCGGCGATCGGCGCGGCGGGTGCGGGAGCGCCGCGGTCGATTGCATGAATGCCCAGTCCGAGTGCGGGCGCCAGCCGGTTAATGAAGTGCAAGAGGCCGATCGTGGTGAATGCGATGAGGACGAAAACAAGAAGCAGATGCACGTGTGAGTCCCGGTGGAGCGAGGGATGCGAATGCGCAAAGTCGTGTGGCTGTCAGGCCTGGGTGGGAAGCGCCCGCGTCATTCACTGACCAGGTCGCACGGTGGGGATGCCAGCATGGCAAGCACGCTTTCGAGCTCGCCCCGCAGCGTGGCCAGGAAGGCCCGGCGCGCGTGGGCGCGGAGCTCGACGTCGTCCATTAGCGACAGGCGCTTGCGTACGCCTTCGAGGGTGAGGCCTTGGGTGACGTGAAGCGCCTTGACCAGCAGCACGAACTCGACCGCCTGCGTGCAGTAGCCGCGTTCGCCGCGTCCCGGGGCACGAAAGCGCGGCGGCAGGACCTCGCCGAGCCAGTAGCGGATGTTGTGTGGCTTGATGTCGCAGAACTTGCTTACCTCGGCCAGCGTCCAGGTGCGCTGCGGGCGTTGGGTGGCAGGTGCGGCATTGGGGTTGGCGGCTACCGGGGCGGGGGGCACGGCGCCCGCTGGCGGGTGCGCGCGCGGGAATGTGAGGAGCTGTGCAGTGGCGGCAGGGCCAGCGGTGGCAAGCGCCTGTGTTTGCGCGGGCATGGGGTGGCACCTCGATGAGGTTGGTGGGCTTGCGCTCTGCGAGGCACCCACGGAATGAACCGGATTCCAGTATAGTAAGATTACATTAAATCGATGACAGGGTGAGCGTCCGCGAGTGCTTGATGGAGCGTGTAACATTACGATCTGAGACTCGCTGTGGCCGCCCCTTTGCTGGAACTGCGAGATGACCATGGACACCCCGGCCGGGCAAGGCCCAAAGCGTGTAGTGATCTTCGACGATGACCCGGTGTGCCGGGCGTTGCATCGTGCGGTGGTCGAGGAGTGCGTCCCAGGCGTGGTCGTGGTGGAGGCGGATGAGGGCATCCGGGGTATGGCGGCGGTGATGAAACATACGCCGGATCTGGTGTTGGCCGATCTTGCCCTGCCCAATATCGACGGCCGGCGGGTGGTTCGCGAGCTGAAGGCCATGCCAAAGGTGTGCCACATCCCGATTCTGGTGATCAGCTCGGTGAGGTTGGGGGCGATCGACGTCCATCCGATGCAGCAGGGCGTGTTCCACGTGACCAAGCCGGTCGCGCGCGACGATCTGAAGTCCATGATCATGCAATGCCTGAGCGTGAAGCGCGTGGTGCCCGGCTTCGAGCCGAGCATTTTGCGCGGCGAGTTCTACTGCGTGTTCGACCAGCAGGCGATGGCGTTTGCGCTGGGTACCGATTGGCGCTGCCAGCTCGAGGTACTGGGCCTTTTTGTCGCGCTTGCCGACGAGCGCCTGCGGGTGCTTGATCAGGTACGGCTGATGAGGTTGCCGCACTTTGAATCCAGGACCGAGGTGCATGGCATGCTTGGTTCGGCGCGGGTTGTGGGGGCGAACCGCTTGTCGTACCGGCTTGCGGCCCTGGTGCGCGCCATTGAAGAGGATGACCTGATGCTGATCGAGCTCTATGCGCTGGAGGCCAAGGATGCGCTGGAGGCGGCGGTGTCTGCGGTGCGTGGACACATGGACAGCATCTCGCGGGAGGCTTCGGTGGAGATTCTCGACCGAATCCGTGCACGCCAGGATGACCCGGGCAAGCGCATTGGCGAGGTCTGATTCAAACAGGCGGGACCGACCATGGCGCCACAGCCAGTCGGGCGAGGAGGGGGAGACAATGACAATAAGACATCTTTACAGTGGTCGCCGGGCGTTGATCATCGGCGTTACGGGGCAGGATGGTGGGCTGCTGGCGAGTCAGCTGCTCGACAAGGGGTATGAGGTGCATGCGCTGGTGCGACGTACCCCCGCGCACCCCGAGAGCCGGTTGAAGGCGGGTGCCGGCGAGGTCGATCCCCGCGTTGTGCTGCATCGCGGCGACCTGGCCGACCTGGCGAGCCTGGTACGCACGGTGAATCGTGCCGAGCCCGGTGAGATCTACAACTTCGGCGGTTGTGGTGGTAGTGCGGAGAGCTTCGATGAGCCCGAGCATGCGCTGGAGACGGATGGTCTGGGTGTGCTGCGCCTGTTGGAGGCGATCCGTATCTGCGGGCGAGTGGCGACGACGCGTTACCTTCAGGTGTCGGGGCCTGCGCCGTTTGGCAGGCCGGATGATGCGCCGCAGAGTGAGACGACCGCGTTCAAGCCCGATAGCCCGCATGCCGTGGCGAAGGCCTGTGGGCACTGGCTCACGCGCATCTATCGGCAGACCTATGGGCTGCATGCTTGCACGGTGATCATGTTCGGCCACGAGAGCCCGACCGGGCCGGCGAACGGAGTGTTGCGCGGAATCACCCTGGGGCTGGCGAAGGTGGTGAGTGGGGAGGCGGTGGCGTTCGACGTGGGCGAGTTGCTCGACTACCGCTACGACGTCGGCTGCGCGGCGGAGTACGTGGAGGCCGCCTGGTTGCTGATGCAGCAAGCTAGGGCAGCCGATTGTGTGTTGGCGACCGGTGAGCTTCATAGTGGCCGCGAACTGATCGTGCGCGCTGCTGAGGAGATGGGCATGCGCTTGCGTTGGGAGGAAGCCGGCGACGCCGTGCTGGGTGTGCTCACCGAGGCGTTTGGTGCGGCCGCGGGGATGGAGGTGGGCCGTGTGGTGGTGCGCGCGCGTGCAGCCGAGTTGCCGGCGTCTGTTCAGCCTTTGCAGGGCGATGGCACCCGTGCATTCGAACTCCTTGGCTGGCAACCGGGCAAGGGGATCGACGAGCTGGTACGTGAGCTGGTCGCGGCCGACCTCGCTCGCCAGCTGGCCTTGCGCCGGTGATTGGGGTTGACGGTCAGTCGTTATCGCTATCGGGTATCGTAATGTAATTAAGGTGGTGGTAATATTCTCCTGGGGTTACATTAATTTTGGCGTGCTTGCCCAGGGTGTATGAGGAGGGTGGCTGCCGAGTCGTGGTTGATGTCCCCACACCTGGAGGATGAGGTGGACCCGATGCGGGGCGCCGTGCCAGAAGAGCGGTCGCTTGAAGTTCGCGTGCTTGCGCACGAGGAAGTCCTTTTTGCTCTTGTTCATCACTTGTCGGTCGAGGCGCCTATGGTCGCGAGGCCGCTGGCCATGAGGATGCGCTTGCATGCACGCGCGACGGACATGTCAGAGGAGGCGCAACGCTTGTTCGTGCAGATTGCGCGCTTGCTCGAGGGGGGATAGAGCGAGCTTGGAGGATGGGCATGCACGGGGTTAAGTTTTTGTTGTTAACTCATTGACATCAAGATCATAAAAAAGGTAAAGTTACTTGCGTGTGATGAAAGGTACTTGTAGCTTGCGACGTTTCTTCATGCTGTCTCTTTAGGGTGTCGCTCGCTCCCGCCACGATGTTGTTTCCGTGGCGGTTTTTTTTGCCTGAAACGAGGAGGTTGCGCTCATGCGGCTTGGTTTCGTGGAGGACGGCGAGGCGCGGATGCTGCGCGCAGTTCCACGCTTGAAAGCGAGCGATGGGCGCGTGCCGAGGTTTCAGCGCTTTCCAGGGCCGGTGGTGGAGGTGAAACCGGTATTCGGTGGGGTGCTGCTGTGTGTCGGTATGCGCCCGGCCGATGTCTGCGGCGGCGAGGAGACCTTGCGCTTCGGGCATGAGAGCCTGGCCATCGAGCATGTGGATGACTGCGAATGGATCGGACAGGCGCTCTTGTTGCTGCGCTTGAGGATGGTGGAGACCTGCAGCGGCGAGAGTTTTGAGCGCTGGATCGTGTTCGATTGTGCCGGGGAGGTGGTCGAGTTCGTCTGCCATGACCTGCGCGCATTCGATGAGCGCCGAGTGGAGTCGGTGCGATCGAACGATCTGCACGCGCTGTGGGTGCAGAGCACTTGGCTGGCAAAGGAGGCGTATCGCTCCCGCCAGCGGACCTCGGTTGACGGGGCGATCCTGGCGCTGCATCGCGTGGCGCTGGATGCGTTGCTGACAGCGGATGCGTTGCGTCCGTTGCTGGGGCCTTGGAGCCTGGTTTGTGCGGCGTCCTTGACGCTGGCGACGGCCGGTGAGCGCTTAGCGCTGGCCGTGGGCGAGTGTGTCTGGGTGGACGATGTGATGGTCAGCGCTGATTCGCCCAGCGTGCTGGTGGGTTTCGCTGGCTGCGAGCCGGGAACTGCGGGCGAGGCCGCTTACTACGAGCTGACGACGAATGAGCGCGGCGAGTGGGTGGGGGCGCGGCTGTTCGATGCGGCGGCTGACGAGGATCTGATGCTTTACTAGGCCCCGGTAAGTGGGCTCCCCACCAAGGCTGCCGCGCTGCAAGGCGTGGCGGCAGCCTCGGTGAGGCAGTGCGCAGGTTCAGCGCTGGGTGGTGGTTTCGGCGATGACGATGCCGAGGAGCTGGAAGGCGCGTGCCTCGGAGAGTTTGTCGGCCGCTGAGAGGTTGAGAATGGTTTTGGCGAGCGCTTCGGCGATGGGGCCGGACTGGCCGTGGGCCTTGTCGAAGAGCCCGGTCAGCGAGTCGGTCAATGTGGCTTGGTGGGCGGCGGAACCCTGCGCAGCGCGCAGTGACGGGGGCGGCGAGGCCTCGGTGGCGACTTCGGGTAGTGCGACCTGCTGGGGGGCGGGTGCCTGGCCGGCGGCGCTGTAGGCGCCGCGCGCCGATCTTGCGGGGCGCGCGAGGCGCTTCTTTTCGACAGGCGCGGCGGCTGCCGGGGGCGCTGTGTCAGCGCCGTCGGCACGCAAGCTTTGCCACACGTGGGCCGGCACTTCGGCGGCCTTGCGCGGTTTGTCCAGCCAACCCCTTGGTAGCCGGAGGCCTTCTTCGATGCCGCTGGCGAAGGGGTCGGAGACGGGCTTGCGCGACGAGGTCATGAGGCTGATTCGGCTGCCTGAGGTGCCGGCGAGCTGCGCGAGGCGGTTCTTGGAGCCACGTTCGCTGGTGAGCATGTTGAGATTGAGGCGCCGGTTCTCGTAGATCTGTTTTTTGTCGAGGGATGGGCTGGACTCTTGGACGGTCGCTGCGGTCGCGGGGCGCTCGGGGGTGGTGATCATGTCGGGGGCTCCTCGGTAGAGTGGCGCGTCCTGAGGCGGGACGTCCTGAAGCTGAGTGTCTTGGTCGAGCCAGGCGGCGGGTAGCTGCAGCATCTCTTCGATGTGCGTGGCGAGCTCGTTGCTGATCGGCGCACGGCCCGAGGTGAGCTCTTCGATGCGTGCGGGCGACAGCATGAGCCGCACGGCAAGTTGGTCGGTGGTTTGCCCACTTTGCTGCGCGTAGCGTTGCAGCTGTTCGCGGCGACGTAATGTCTTGACCAGCTCTACTGCCGTGAGTGGCGCTGCCGATACGGTACGCGCCTGGCGCGGGCCTTGGTGGCTCGGGTAACGCTCCCCGTGATGGGAGAGGCGGTCCTTGCTGAATGCGACCTTACTCATGGTATTTGTGGGTGCATGCGTGAGTGTTTGTACCTACGGATATGTACGTTGTTCCTATCACATATGCGACCGAGTTTCGCACCGGGAGCGCGGTGGGGTCAAGTTTATGTGGTCTGCAGTTGTGATTTCCATTACGCGACCAAGCTTTCCCTGCGGTGGGATACGCTAGGGTTCGGCGCTAGGACTTTTCGTCGTAAAGATCGAACTCGTTGGCAAGCATGACCGCGATCTGGCGCAGTTCCGTTGCGATGGCAGCGACCTGGCGCACGATACCGTCGGCGTCTTTGGCATCGACGTAGTCGCGCAGCGTGTTTACCTGGTCGTGCAGATTCTGCGCCCCGATCATGCTGCTGGTGCCGATCAGGGTGTGGCACCACTCGCGCAGGGAGTGGAGGTCGCGCTGTTGGACGCAGTGCTCGAGGCGGGCGATTCGGTCGGGCGTGAGTTCGTAGAACTGGCGCGCGATCTCGCGTTGCAGTGCGGGGTTGCCACCGACGAAAGCCGTGAGCTTGCTGTGCAGCAGATGGCGGGGCTCGTCCTGGCTTGTGCGCGAGTCGATGCTTTCGGCCAGTGTCTGGCGGGCAAGCTGGCGCAGTAGGGCAGGCCTGATCGGCTTTGCGAAGACATGAACGTGCGGCAATGCCCGTAGCGGAGCCATGACCTCGGCGTCTGCAGAGCTGACGACGAATACGGGTACCTCGAGCAGGCAGTCCTTACGTTTGAGGATGGACAGGAAGGCGACGCCGTCCAGGCCTGGCATGTGCAGGTCGAGGACGATGAGGTCAGGGAGGTGTGTCTTGAGGCTCATCAGCGCGAGGTAGCCGTTCGCGGCGAGCTCGATCTGGATACCCGGGGCTGCGGATGTAAGTGTTTCCTTGTAGACCGTCGCGAACAAGGGGTCGTCCTCGACGATCAGGGCACGTAACGAACGATGGCCGGCGGCTGGCCTGGGGGCGGGGTTGATGGACATCTGGGGCGTGGGCTAGTGAGCACGTACGAAGGAGGATGCGGACTGCAGGTGATGGCTCACCCATTCGCCACGGTTGATGGCGTCACGGAGCGCGGTAAGCTGGGGCAGTGAGGCAACCAGCGCGTCGACCACGGCAGGGTCGAAGTGGGAGCCGCGTCCCCGGCGCAGCATTTCCTTGGCGGTGTCGTCGGGGAGTGCTTTGCGATAGCAGCGATCCATGGTGAGCGCGTCGAAGAAGTCGATGGCCGTGACGATGCGGGCCGATTGCGGTATCGCGTCCCCTTTGAGGCGGTTGGGGTAGCCTTGGCCGTCCCAGCGCTCGTGGTGGCCAAGAGCGATCTCGGCGGCCATCTGCAGCACCGGGACGTTGGTGTTGCCAAGGATCTGTGCGCCAATGACGGGGTGCGTTTCCATGATCTTGCGTTCTTCGACGGTGAGCCCGTCGGGCTTCTTGAGGATGCCGTCGGGGATGCCGATCTTGCCGATGTCGTGCATCGGTGCGGCCTGTTCGATACGTTCGGACCAGTCTGCGGGCATCCCCATGTTGCGGGCGAGCAAGCCGGAGAGGGCGCCGATCCTGACGATGTGGGTGCCGGTGTCGCCGTCCTTGTATTCTGCAGCAAGCGCTAGCTTGGTGAGTGTGATGTGGTAGGCACGCTTGAGTTCGTCATAGGCATCCTCGCGCTGTCGGCGCAGGAGGTGGAAGTCCTGAACGATGCGCAAGATCTGATGCTGGTCGAGATCGTTGCCGATGGTGGGGGGGGTGGGGTGATCGATCATGCTGGAGATCGTTGCGTGAGGTCGGTGGGGCTTGTCATATGGGGCGTAGCGCTGGCCGTGAGGCTGGCGCCGGCGTTGTGCGTATCGTTATGGTCCAGGTCGAGCGGAAACCAGAGGGTTACGGTCGTGCCCAGATTGGGGGCGCTGTTCAGGGTAACTGCGCCGCCATGGATCTTCATGATCTCTTTGACCAGCGAGAGGCCTAGCCCGGTGCCTGGGATGTGGCCGGAGCGGTCGGTGCGGTAGAAGCGTTCGAAGGCGCGTTGGCATTCGTCCGCATTCATGCCGATGCCGTGGTCTTCGACTGCGATGCCGACTTGGTCGTGCTCACCAGGCGTGGGAGGAATGACATGGATGGTGATGTCGCCGCCTTCCGGAGAGAATTTGCAGGCGTTCGATAGCAGGTTGAGGAGCGCTTGCTGGAATTTGTCGCGATCAGCGCGGATGTTCGGGGGGGGCACTGGCATGTCGACGATGAGCCGGTACCGCGGGTCGGGGACCATGAAGGCCTTGATCGTTTCGTCGAGGAGTTCGGGTACGGCGAGCGTGGCGAAGTTGAAGATCTCGGCTCGCCTTGCCTCTATGCGGGCAAGGTCGAGGAGGTCGCCGAGCATGGCGCTGAGTCTTTGGGCTTGACGATTGATGGTTCCGAGCAGGTCTCGTGTTCTTTCTTCGTCGTAGCGTCGCATGAGCAACAGCTCGGAGAAGCCGACGATGCTGGCCATTGGGGTCCGGAGCTCGTGGGCTGCGGTCGACAGGAAGTCGCTCTTCATGCGGTCGAGTTCGGCCTCGCGGGTGATGTCGCGGTAGTACACGATCAGCGAGGTCGATTCTCCACCGCAGAAGCGATAGGTCTGGTGGAGTGTGATGTTCTTGGGCTTGAGCAGGTGAACATTGCAGTCTTTTGCCGGGTCGGTGGCGTCGGCCTGGTTGTCGGCGCTGCGAGCGTGCATGTGGGCGGGCAGGCCCGGGTAGGCGTAGGCGGGGTCGCATTGCGCGCGCAGCTGGGCTTCGAACTCGGTGACCGTGAGCACGATGAGGGCGCCCATGGTGGTGCCGAAGACGCGCTCGGCGGCGGCGTTGGCATAGACGACTTGGCCGCGGTCGTCGAAACAGATGAGTGGGTCGGGGCTGAGGGTGAAGACGACGTCGAGCCGCTCGAGCCAGTCGATGAGCAGGTCTTCGGCGGCGCGTGCTTCGGTGATGTCGGTCTGGATGCCGACGTAGTGGGTGATTTCGCCGGTGACAGGGTGGCTGACCGGCGAGATGGAGAGCTGGTTCCAGAACTCGGTGCCGTCCTTGCGTACGTTGCGCAGGACGACGCTGCAGGCTTTGCGGTCGGCGATGGCGTTGCGCAGTTGTGCGACGGAGGGGGAATCGGTGCCTGCCGGACGCAGCAGCCGGCAGTTGAGTCCAAGCACCTCGGCCGCGGTGTAGCCGGTGATACGCTCGAACGCCGGGTTGACGTGGATGATCGGGTTATCGGGCTGCTGCAGGTCCGTGATGATGATGCCGTTCGAGGCCGCCTCGAGTGCGCGGTCGCGGATCTCGATGGCGAGCCGGGCGTCATGATTCGCGGTGACGTCGGAGAGTGTGCCTGCGAAGCCGACGGCGTGACCGGCGTCGTTGGTCTTGAGGGCCACATCCACCCACAGCCAGCGTGTGCTGCCGTCGGCACAGCGCGCGCGGGTCTCGAATTCGTGGTGTTCGATGCGATGTTCGAGCAGGGCGTCCAGGGCGGGCCGGTGGCGGGCAGTGTCGGCCGGGTGGATCAGTTCCGTGAGCCGGCGGCCGAGGCTCTCGGCGATCGAGTAGCCGGTGATCCGCGTCCAGGTCTCGTTGAGAAATATGCAGCGACCTTCGAGATCAACCTCGAACACTGCTTCGCGGAGGCTGTCGAGGCGTGCGCGATATGCCCGGGCGGCCTGAACGCGACGAGTGACGTCGGTGACGACGACGATGGTGTGGCGGCCCGAGGCGACGTGATCGCCATGGAAGTCTGATCGCGAGAGCTGAAGATAGGCGCGGCTACCGTCTGGACGTAGCCACTCGAGTTCTTCGTTGTCGCCAGCGTGGCGTGCCGCGAGCGCCGTGTCCCCGGTCGGTGCTGGCAGGTGCCTGTTCAGGAGGGCAGGCCAATGCGCGCCGATGACGCTCGCCGTGCCCAGCCCCGTGATGGACAGGAAGGCCGCGTTTGCGTAGCGGATGTGTTCGGATTCGGTCTCGGCGCGGTCGAGGATGAGGATGCCGCTATCGGTGGAGGCGAGGGCGTGTTCCTTGAGGTGGCGGTCGGCCTCGGCGCGTTCCATGCGTTGGGTGCGGTCATCGAGGGTTTGCGTCAGACGGAGTTGTGTGTCCCTGAGCGCAGCGATCATGCGATATACGGCCGCTTCAAGGAGCCGGAAGCTGTCTTGTTCACCGGGTTCGAGTGGGCGTTGCGGGATGTCGTCGAGTTGGCCCGCAGCGACGCGTTGCGCCGTGCGCTCGAGTTCGGCGAGCGGGGCGGCGATGATCTTGGCGATGCTGCGACTCTGCCACCAGACGAGTGCGAGCACCACGGCGCAGATGCCGACGAAGCCGACCAGCAGGCGGTAGAGGGGGAGATAGGCGCTGTCTCCGCTTACCTCGACTTCGATCGCGAGCGGGAGTGAATGCCCGAGCTGAGGAGTGACGAAGGTGGTGAAGCGCAACTGGCCGTCGCCACTGTCAAGGGTGTCTGAGTGGCTTGCTGTCTCGGGTAGGCTGCGCAGCGCGACCCGATAGGTCGAGGGTGGGTGAAGGTCCAGGGTTTGGAAAACGGCGGAGAGGCTGATCTCGGCAACGAGGCTGCCTTCGTGACTGTTGGTTGGCAGATAAATGATGGGTGCAGCGACGCTGAGGCGTTGCTCCGGGTCAGCCCCCGGTTGCGGCGGGCTTGATCCGAGCTCCAGGCGTGGTAGCCCGGCCGCGATGGCCTCGGTGGATAGCCGGCGCCGCTTGTCTTCGGCCATGCCGCTGCCGTTGCAGCCGTACTCTAGCGTCTCACCACGAAAGTCCGTGAATTTAAGGACCCGCAGCTCGGGCGTGGCGGCGCAGAGGTCGCGCAAGATGGGCCGGATGTAGAGCGTACGCTCGCTGGAGTCGGCCAGGGCGTTGCTGAAGATCGTTTGGGTTGCTGCACTGCGGACTTTTTCGACACTGCCCGCGAGCCGAGACTCGAAGCGCAAGCGTGTCTCGATGCCGAAGACCTCGAGCTCGCTCGCCATCTTGTCGTGCAGGAAGGAGTGAAGCGCTGCGTAGGCGAGCAGGAGCATCGGCAACAGCACCAGGGCTGTGAGCAGGCCAGACAGCAGCGCGATGCGCGTCGCCAGATCGCTGCGCCGCCAGCGCTCGGTTCGCGTCAGCAGGCGAATGGGCATTTCCTACCTCGGCTCGTCGATAGGTTGGAGACGACCACGATCGTCGAACTGGCAGAGCAGGACATCGGCGCGCTCGAGTGCTTCGTGTCGAGCCGGGGTGAAGGCGGGGTCAAGATGCTTGACCACACCATCGTAAGCGGGCAAACGCTCGAGCGCAGCGCGGATGTCTGGACGATGGGTGCTGCGCGCTTGCTCGATGGCGAGCGCGAGCAAGTGAATGAGGTCGTAGGCGGGCCCGAGCCCGGTCATGGACGGGACGGCGAGTGGGTCGGCGACGCTGAAGTGCGACATGGCCGCGAGCGCCAGGCGTTGTGCTGCGGGGTGGCTGGCACGTGCGAAGTTGAAGGACTGGACGACGGTGAGGTCGACGCGGTTGAGGGCAGGGCCGCATAGCTCGGGAAAGCGTCCGCCGGTGATCCCCCAGTGGCTGAAGATGGGGCGTTGATCGGCTTGATCGAGCTCGGCGAGTGCGCGAACGAGCGCTGCACCTTCGGGTTCGTTGGCGACGAGGAGAATGGCCTGAGCGCCTGCGTCCACCAGGCTGCGGTAGTTCTCTTCGATGCTTCTCTCGCTTCCCCAGCGGTGCCATTCGACGCCGACGAGTTTGAGTGCCGTCCGCCCCTCGTGGGTAATGAAGTGCTCGGCGAAGTGAAGGCTGCTTCGGCCCCACGCCGAGGCTGGGACGATCACGCCGACGTCGCGATATCCGCGTTCGATGATCTGCTGCAACAGCCGCTCCATGGCGATGCTGTCTCGGAGCCCAAGACGAAAGGCGAAGTTGGGTTCGCGGCCATTGTTAACGATTGCGTCAGCGGCTGCCCATGGGTTGAGGAGCGGCAGCTCCAGGGCGTGAAACGCAGGCAATTGCTCGAGCACGACGGGAGAAAACTTGCCGCACAGGTAGGCGGCGATGTCGGGTTGGGCCGCGAGGTGCTGGACGTTTGCCAGGCCGCGGGCCGGCAGGCTGCGGTTGTCGGTGGTGACGAGCTGGAGCGGGCGGCCGCCGAGGACGCCGCCGCGCACGTTGATGTCTTCGATGGCGAGCCGGGCGCCGAGCTCGATGGCGTCGTCGGCGGTGCTGGTGCGGTTGAAGAACTCGGCGTCGAGCCCCACCATGACCGGTGACGCGCCGTCGAAGGCACGTGCGATCGGGGTGAGTGCAAGCAGCCCTGCTGCGCCTGCGTGCAGCACTTGCCTGCGGCTGATACGCGGTAGTGCCATCACCGACGCCTGGTGGCCGAGCTCGCCAGGCGCTCGACGGTTTCGATCAGCTGCAACGGACTGAATGGTTTCGTCAGGTAGTCGTCGCAGCCTGCACGCCGACCTTCCTCGAGATCGGTCTGCTGTCCGCGGGCGGTAAGCATCACGATGGGCGTGGCGGCGATCTCGGCGTCGGCACGCACATGTTGGCAGACCTGAAAACCATCGAGCTGGCCGGGCATCATCACGTCGAGCAGGACGACGCCGGGCCGGAGTGCCTTGATCATCTTGAGGCCAGTGTCGCCGTTGTCGGCTTCGTGTACTTCGAAGCCGTCGTAGTCCATGGTCATGCAGATGAGCTTGCGGATCTCCGGCTGGTCCTCGATGACCAGGATGATCTTGTTCATGATTACTCCGAATTGTATGCGCGTGGTGCCGTGTCAGTAATGTGCCGGCTTACGAAGTAGCCTGCATCAGGCGCATAATGTTACATACCCTGGTAGCCGATTGGGCAGTCGTGCTTGTTCCGATCCGTACTTGAACAGACGCACCGAGCAGTGAAGCGAAGCCCCGTGCGATGCGGCTGGTGCCGGACAGGGCGAAAGCTTACTACTGCGTAGACTGTGAAACCATTAGATTTGTCACATATGAGCAATATTCATTCGGAAGTACATGGAGCGCCGAGCGAGCTTTCGGAAAGCGCAGAAGGTATCGCGGCGCTTGGGGTCTTGATCGTCGATGATGAGCCGGAGATCCGCTTGATGTTGCGTCTGATCCTCGAGCAGCATGAGTGCAGCTTGCACTTTGCTTGTGACGCGGACCAGGCGCTCGATAGCGTTAGGCTGGCGCCGCCGGAGCTGGTGCTGTTGGACATTGGCTTGCGGGAACCCCGAGAGGGGCTGAGCTTGTGTGCCGAGCTCAAGAGGCGTGCCAAGGGGCGGCTTCCTGTCGTCATCATGCTGACGGGCGACAACGACCCGAGCACCATTCGCCAGGCTCAAGCGTGTGGCGCGGACGGTTACCTTGTGAAGCCCTTTACGCCGATGCAGATCCTGGGCTTGATCGATAGTTTCGATGCGTGGCGAATCGATCCCCGGCGTGCCCCTCCTGCGTTCTGGCCTGCCGCGTATCGCCTGCGCTAGTGTGCTCGGGTTTGGGCCGGCAGGTCGCCTGCGGGCTGAGCGGTCGGCATCAAGCGACTTGCCACCATGGGGGGTAATCGATGTCGGTGCCGAGCTTTGCAGCACATTCAGCAGCACGTTCGCGGATTCGAGCGAGTTGCGGACGCTGTGCTTGCATGGCTTGCACGACCGCGGGTTCGAAGTGACTGCCACTTGAGAGTTCGAGTAGCTCGAACACCTGATCTTCAGCCAGGACCTCGCGGTAATCCGAGCTCGAGCAGAGCGAGTCGACGAAGTCCGCTACCGATACGATTCGGGCTGCAAGGGGTATGTTGGTGCCTTTGCGCTGCGCCGGGTAGCCGCCACCGTCCCAGCGCTCGTGGTGGTTGAGTGCGATTTCTGCCGCGAGTGACTCCAGCGGGCTTGTCGAGCTACCAAGAATGTTTGCGCCAACCAGGGGGTGGTCGCGCACGATGACCCATTCACGTTCGGTGAGGCGACCCGTCTTGTAGAGGATCGCGTCTGGAATACTGATGTTGCCGAGATCGTGCACTGCTGCGGCGTCGAAGATCATGTTGCACCAGGCTACCGGTTGCCCGAGCGCTTGCGCGATGACCGCCGAGATTGCGCCAACTCTGAGGCAGTGCGCTGCACCCCCGGCCTCGCGGCGCGAGGCGATAAGGATGAGGCGGCGTATGGCGCGGCGGTGGGCATGGCGCACCGCTCGCATGGCGGCGTTGCGCTCCTCGACAACGGTGTGGAGGTCATCCACGATACGGAACATCTGCTTGTAGACATCGCCCGCCTGCCGATTCGGGGGGGCTGGCTGCACGTAAGCCACGGCGCTTGCCGCATCCGCAGTCCTCGCGGGTGGCAGGCTGTCATTGCCGATGATGATGCTGTCGGCGGAGGGGCTTCCGGTGGGGCGGGCTGTGGAGCTCATGCGGGCGTTCTGTAAGTGGGCTGGAGGCGCTTGATCATGATGAGGCTCGCTCAGCGGCCGCGGTGTTGCGGTCAGAGAGCAGGCGCACGAGGTCGTTGGCGTAGCGCTGCGCCTGAGCAACATTCATGTCCTGGGATGGAAGTGGGCTTGTTCCTGCAGGTAGTTCGATGATGCAGGTGACGAAGCCATCGAGCTCTTGCTCCAGCACTAGCCGACCGCCGTGGAGCTCGACGACCTTGCGTGCGAGCGGCAGGCCCAGGCCGAGGCCCGGTCGCTCGTCGCTGGCAGCTTTGCCACGCATGAGCGGATTCGCCAGGCGGCGCCGGAGCAGTGCGGGCTGCAGGCCATAGCCCTGGTTGCGCAGCGTGATGCGTACGTAGTTGCCAATGCCGCACGCACTCAGGGCGATATCGGTGCCGTGACCCGAGTGGCAGATGGCGTTGTCGATGCAAGCGTCGAGGGCCATGCCGAGCCAGTATGTGCTGCCATATACGGTGGGTAGCAAGCCTGTTGCACTTTGAAGCAGCAGACGTTGGCTGCGGCTCTTGGCTTTAGCGTCGTGACGGGACAGTGTTTCGTCGAGCCAGGATTCAAGGATGATCCTGTCCTCGCCGAGAATGGGGCGGCCGGCGGAGAGTTGGGCGATCCCGGCCAGCGCCTTGAGCTGGCGCGTGATGTCCAAGCCTTGAAGGACGAGACGCTCACGTCGTGCGAGGAGGGCAATTGGGCCCAGCGTGGGTTCGCTGGTGTCGGCCACCAGGTCGCTTAATTGCTCGGAGAATTGAACAAGCGGGGCGGCGAGGGCGTTGTCGATCAGCGCCGAAAGGTTCGCAATCGTGGTCTCGTACAGCGAACTTTCGGTGAGGTTGCGAACCACGACGACGAGATCGTTGCCGGCAGGGCTGCGGACAAGATGGACTTCGAGGCGGTCTGGGGTTGCGACGTGGTGGTCGAAGACGAAATCGGTCTCGAAGCGATGCGGTAGATTGAGGTGACCCGCACAGGCTTGATCGATGTTTGCTGCGATGCTGGCGTGCGGAAACGTTTCGCCAAGCACGATCGGCATCAGTTTGCGAATACCTTCATTTGCGAAGCGGACCGCACCATCGGTGGCGATAACCGCAAGACCGTCGGTGAGGCGGTTGAAAAGGTCGATTATGGAGGGGGTCATCTCGGGTTGGTTTCAAGCAGTCGCGTTACCTGGCATCGTGGAATGGAGCGATAGCTGGCGACCTGCTCAGTGCTTAGATTCGATCAAAGTGGTGGAGCGCTTCCCGGCGGTCACTCGAGGTTTCGGAAAGTAGGCCTTGGGAGAAGAGCTTGAGGTACGTTTTGTCGAGCACAAGGCCTGCATAGCGCGGCGCCTGCGCTTCGTCGTCGACATCGATGCCTGCGATGGCGGTGTCGAACCACTCGAGCATGGCTGCGATGGTGCGTTGCTCTGCAGCAGGAAGGGGGAGTCCTCCGGCAAATGTGAGCAGGGCGCGCTCGCGTTCCTGGTCGATGCAGACGAGACCGGCTGTGATGAACAAACGCATGGTCTTATTGAGCTCCGAAGGTGCAGGGGCTAGGTATTGACAGCAGGCTGTTCGTGGAGCAACTGGACGAGTCCTCGTGGCCGGAACGACGCGGCGCGATCACGTGTATTGTCTTGCGGTGTCGAGCGCATGGTGCCTCCACATGAACCAATGGGTGTATAGCCCGAGCAGCAGCGCAAGCGCGAGCAAGGATACCCAGCCCGGTACACCCGCCCTCCAGAGCGCGTAGCCGGCTAGCACGGCCTGCAGGCCGAAGAGCATGCGAACCACACTGCTCTTCGCTTCGGAGTAACCGCAGGCCAGGTGCAGCCCGCGTAGATCGTCGGTGGCGCATGGCCTGCCCACACACGCCTCACTGTGCCTGCAGAGCATCAATGACAGCGAATCCATCATGTGTCGCGCAAGCAGCCAAGGCACAAAGAAGATGTAGTCGCGATAGGGCGAGGGAAGTGAGTCGTCCAGGATTACAATGACGGCACCAAAGAATGCGACATCAGTCAATCGTCGGGTCAGCATGGCCGAGTCAAACCTCTCGTTCGAACCTGTTTCCCGCGAGCGCGGGTGGCATGTGTGTTCTCCGGGGAGTGTTCGGTAATCTTTACATGTCTGGCGATCCCTGGCAAGCATCAGAGCGAGCCGCATCGAAGCTGCGGCGTCTTGGTAGCGAGGGTAGGCAGCATAGGTCTGATAGTGCATCGGTATTAAGTGGGTGTTAGCCGGCCTTTCAGCGACAGCGTCACGACAGGCCGGCGCCCGCGGTGTTACAGTAAAACAAGGTGAATAATGTATCGATGGATGTGGGCTCATCGCCTTCCGCCTCGTTTGGCGCGGGCGGCAGATGGTGTGTGGTCGCTCTTTATGATTGTGGCCCTGGCGGGCGCCCTGCTTGTAGCGCTCTGGGTGGCGACAATTCATGACATTCAGCGTGATGCCCGTGTTGAGAAGCTTGCGATCGAGAGGCAAACGATGAGTCTCGCGCGCGTCTTCGAGGAACACACGGTTCGTACTTTGGGAGCAGTTGACCAGGCGCTTAGGTTCGTGAAGTTTCAGTACGAGAGGGCTGGTGATTCGTTTGACATCGCATCAGCTGTCGAGCAGGGCACGATCGAGAGCAGCCTTTTTCATCAGGTGGGCGTGATCGATTCGAATGGAATCTATCATCTGTCGAATCTGCCAGACTTCAAGCGGGTTGACCTGAGTGACCGTGAGCATTTTCGTGTGCACGTGCAGTCGGATTCACGCACCTATTTCGTGAGCAAGCCTGTGCTTGGGAGGGCGACGGGTGCGTGGTCGGTACAGCTTACGCGACGCATCAACCGAAACGATGGAAGCCTGGGCGGTGTAGCGGTGATCTCGATCGATCCTTTCTACTTCACGGCGTTCTACAACGAGGTGGATGTTGGCAAGAAAGGCGTCGTTGCGCTGGTCGGGCTTGATGGCATCATTCGAGCGCGCCGCTCGGGTGATGAAATGGCGGTTGGCCAGGACGTGAACCGATCCAGTTTGTTTACGCGCTTGCAGGATGCGCCCGTTGGCCATTACACGGCCCAAAGCGTGATCGATGGTCGAACAAGAGTGCACAGTTACCGCAAGCTTCCGGATGTGCCCTTGGTGGTGGTGGTTGGGCTGGACGAGGAAGAGGCTTTTGCGGAGCTCCTGGAGCGCCGCCGATCGAAGCTCGTGTTTGCCGTTGGGATGAGCTTGGTGATCGCCTTGTTCTGCGCGTTGTCCATTTTGCTGATACAGCGGCAGCGGCGGATTTCTGCACGTTTGAAAGAGACGCAGGTACGTGCGGAGTCTGCCAACCGATTGAAGTCAGAGTTCCTGGCATCCGTGTCGCATGAGCTCAGAACGCCAATGAACGGTATCATTGGCTATGCTGAGTTGATTCGAGATCTCGCGACCGACAAGGAGCTCAAGGGGTACGCGAAAGTCATCTTCGAGAGTAGTGAGCACTTGCTGTCCTTGCTCAACTCGATCCTCGACCTTGCGCGCATCGAGGCGGGGCGTATACGACTCCGATACCAGCTCGAAGATGTCAGCGGCGTTGTGGGCGAGGTGTGCTCAGCGCACGGCGCGGTGGCGCAGAAGAAGGGCGTGGCGCTGAAATGGTCGGTTCCACCCGGGCTAAGCCTCGAGTGTGATCGAGTCCACGTAACGCAGATCTTGCATAATTTGGTGCAGAATGCCATAAAGTTTACCCATTCAGGAGAGGTCTCCGTGAATGTGTCCGTGGGTGATGATGAATGCCGATTCGATGTCATCGATACCGGCGTGGGTATTGCCCCGGACCTGCATGCAGCGATCTTTGAGCGCTTCAGGCAGGGTGAGTTCTTCGAAACGCGCAGCGCGGGGGGCGCGGGCCTTGGGCTCGCCATCTGTCGTGAGCTCGCCGAGTTGATGGGCGGGACGGTGCGCGTTGAGTCGACGCCGCAGGTGGGGAGCACTTTCAGCTTTTCGTTACCGCTTAAACATCGGGGAACCGAGTCTTGAGAGTTTTGATTGTTGACGACAACCCGATCAACCGCTTGCTTCCTGGCGCGTGGATCACCCGTAGCGGCTGGGATGCCGTTGAGTGCCCCAACGGCGTGGAAGCGCTGAAGAAGTTGAGCGCCGAGCGTTTCGATGTGATCTTGCTGGATTTGAGCATGCCAGGTTTGTCCGGTATCGAGGTGTGTAGGCGCTTGAGGGCGCTTCCAAACGGAAAGGGCGTGCGCGTGATTGCATACACCGCACACGCCGTCCCGGATGCGCTCGAGGGCTTGACGGCGGCAGGCTTTGACGAGGTCCTGATCAAGCCCATCACCAAGGAAGCTCTGATGCGTGTCGTCACGGGCGAATGATCAGGACAGGGCCCGACGTCTTCAAGCAGTTGGTGATCTCGGCATTTTGTGAGCCCGGTGTGTCGGTGGCTGGCGTAGCCCTCGCTCAGCGGCGTAAACGCAAGCCGGTGGACCGCGCAATGCGTGAGCACGCCAGCGAGCGATCCAGCCGTCGAAAGCCTGGCGAGGGTAGATCTCGCTGCGTTGGCTGCACTGGGCTTTGTGCCGGTGGGGGGGCGCACTTTGGGGGCGCCTGGGCGCAGCTACAAGAGAACGCACAGCGGTCAAAAACGAAAAACCCACCGCTTAGGGTGGGTTCATCTACATGCAGTATGTTTTCGGAGACTTAGCGCACCGACTGGGATCTGCGCTAAGTCTTCAAATTTGTGGGGCGACATACCGGTTTCGAACCGGTGACCTTTGGAGCCACAATCCAACGCTCTACCAACTGAGCTAATGCCGCCACTACTTGGCCCCGGTAAAACCGAAGCCCAGAAAACTCGTCCTGGCCTGCCCGGCAGGGATCGAACCTGCAACCCCCGGCTTAGAAGGCCGGTGCTCTATCCAATTGAGCTACGGGCAGATCCCGCGGGCATATCGAGGTGTGAGCTGGTCGGGGTGGAGGGATTCGAACCCCCGACATCTTGCTCCCAAAGCAAGCGCGCTACCGGACTGCGCTACACCCCGAGAGCCGCGAACTATACAGAGTCCTTTTTGCCGCGTCAAATCAAATCAGCAGAAAATTCACAGTGTCGATGCGCGATGCCATTCACGTACGACGCGGACCAGGTTTACGAACAGCCAAATGAACTCCGCGGCGATGAGCATGCCGGCAAGCGGTGCCAGCTTAGGGATCATGACGGCAGCGCAAAGGGCGCCGAGGGCGACTGCGTGGAGTTGCAACTGGCGGCGTACCGGTGGGTCGGGCAGCAGCTTCTTGACGTTTGGCGCGCGCACGCCCGACTGGGTCAGGTTGAGCCAGGCGAGGAAGGGGACGATCTTGTAGAGCATGGCGCTGATCGTGCCGACGAAGGTCCCGTGCAGGATCAGCACGCCGGCCAGCACGGGCCACTGGGAGCCGTCATGGAACTGGGCCAGCAGCAGCACGCCAAGGCTCGCCAGGAGCGCGAGCATGGCAAGGCGGAAGGCTCGGAAGGGGGCATCCGGCACACCGCGCCGCGAGCGCATCTGCAACCGCAGCGTCTGCAGGCTGAATGCCGCGGCGGCGATGAGCAGGGCGATTCCGCACAGCAATGCGCCCGTACTCAGTCCGCTGATCATGCAGATCGACCACAGCACCAGTAGCGCCAGCGTGGCCGGGGACCACACGCGGGTGAAATCCGCGGGGTAGGAGGGCGTGATCTGGAACATCGGCACCACGACCCAGCTCGTTGCCGCCAGCAGGATGCCACCCCAGCCCATCCAGGCCCACACGGCATGCATGTCCACAGCGGTAGGGAGGTCGATCGGCAGGGCGAGACCGCGCCCAAGGGCGAACGCCAGCAGCGTGCCCAGCAGGGTGGCCACCGTCAGCCCGACCAAGGCCAGGCGCAGGTCGCGCGGCGTTCGGCTGGCACCTTGGTTGGGCGCGGCCTTTGCCAAGGCGATGAGGCTCGAGGCGAGAAAGGCGACGAGCCCGCCGGCCACCAGCATGGCCCCGGTGACGATCGCGGCCGGGATGCCCGCACCCAGCCCTAGCGCGAGGCTGGCGGCTCCGAGCGCGAGGAGCGCGTGGGTGGTCGCCGCAATGCGGCGCGGCGCTGGGAGCGCGGCGCCCGCTGCCACCGGGAGGATCTGCAGCAGCGCGCCCAGCATGACCTGCAGCATGAAGCCGGCAGCGAACAGGTGGACGACTGCCAGGGCGCCCGGTGTCCACCGTGAACTCAGTAGCTCGGCGTCGAACAGCAGCACCAGACCGGCTGCGAGACCGAACAGCGGTGCAGTGAGGAAGAAGCGGAGCGGGGCGGAAAGCGGTGGCGTGTCCTGGTAGGCGAGTCCGGGATTGGCGCTGCTCATGGACGACCGATCAGGATCTCGATCGCGCCGTCGTCACGAAAGTTCGCCTCGTGCCGATAGCCGTCCCGATCAAGCATGCGCAGCAGCGGATGCGGCATGCGATCGATCAGCAGGGTGAAGCTGCTGCCGGGGGCGAGGTCGGCGATGGCCTCCATGGCGCGCTCGAAGGGCTGGGGCGGCTCCAGGCCGCGGGCGTCGACAGTCTTGTTGCTCATGCAGCGTGCTCCCTTGCGAGACGGTGCGACAGGTTGCCCACAACGGCTTCGCTTTGCGCGCCGAGCCGGGTATCGCACATTGGGTAGAGGATGTTCTCTTCTTTCATGTTGTGCTGCTGCATCATGATCAGCAGCGTTTCGGCCTCGCCCGCGAACTCGTCGGCGTCCTGGTTCTCGAGGGCCGAGGCCAGGCGTTCGAGTGTTGCGCGCATCTCGACGTGCTCGCCGCGCATCACCTGGGTCGGCCCCTGGGTCATTCCGGTCGCCGCCTCGAAGCGCGGGAACAGCTCCTGCTCCTCGGCCTGGAAGTGGGTCTCGAGGCTGGAGGTGAAGCGGTTCAGCGCCTTGGTCGCAGCCGGCCAGTCCTTGCGGGCCGCAAGGGTCTCGGCCGCTGCGAACTCATGGTCGCAACTGCGGTGGTCATGCGTCATCAGTTCGGCGATCGAGGTCATTTTGCGCTCCGGCGGTGGATGCGCTCATTCTCCTTACCGCGTGTTCATCAGCATTGATAAGTGTCAATTAGGGCGTGCTGATCGGCCGCGCGCAGGCCCCCGGCGAGGTGGGATGGCCTGCGCGCGGCGCTGCAGGCACAATCCTGCCTCGACCTTCCACGGGATGTTTCAGATGCATGACTCCATGGGGCCGAGCGCCTGGGGCAGGATCTTCCTGCCCTTTGCGCTGGGCTATTTCCTTTCCTATCTGCTGCGCACGGTCAATGCCGTGATTTCGCCGGCGCTCACCGGGGAACTCGGCCTCTCGGCGGCCAATCTCGGTTTGCTCACGAGCACCTATTTCCTCGCCTTCGGGCTGGCCCAGATCCCGGTCGGGATGGCACTCGATCGTTATGGCCCGCGGCGGGTGGAGGCGATCCTGCTGCTGGTCACCGCGGCGGGCGCGGTGCTGTTCGCACTCGGCGAATCGCTCGCCGTGCTCGGCGCCGGGCGTGCGCTCATCGGACTGGGGGTTTCGGCCTGCTTGATGGCAGCGCTCAAGGGTTTTGCGCTGTGGTACCCACCCGAGCGCCAGAGCTCGATGACCGGATTCATCATGGCTTCCGGCGCGATGGGCGCGCTGGTGGCGAGCGCACCGCTCGAGGCCGTGCTGCCGATCCTGGGCTGGCGCGGCGCGTTCTGGGTGGTCGCTGCACTTGCAGTGGTGGCCGCACTGACCATCCACCGCTCGCTGCCCGATGCGCGCTCGAGCGGTCCGCGGGGCAGCCTGGGCGACGGCCTGCGCGTGGTGGCGGGGATCTACGTCTCTCCCGCATTCTTGCGCTATGCCGCATCTTCGGCCTTCTTCGTGGGCGGCTTCATGGCGATGCAGAGCCTGTGGGCCGTGCCCTGGCTGATGAACGTCAATGGCTTCGACCTTGCAGGGGCGGCGCGCATGCTGGTCGTGCTCAACCTCGGCAGTCTGGTCGGACAGTTGTCGATCGGTTTCCTGGGCGTGCGCCTCGCACGCCTCGGTGTCGGGCCCATGGCCTTGCTGCGCTGGGGTTATGCGCTGTTGGTGCTGATCCAGTGCGCGATCCTGTGGTCGGTCGCGCCGCCGGCAGTGCTCTGGTTCGCCTACGGCATGTTCTCCGCGGTGAACTCGCAGACCTATCTTGCGGCGTCGAGGGACTTCCAGCCCGCGCTGTTCGGCCGCGTGAGCACGGCGATCAACCTGATGGCCTTTGCCGGTGCCTTTGCCGTGCAGTGGGGGCTGGGCGGGGCACTCGACCTGTTGCAGGCCAGTGGGCACTCGATCGAGGCGGCGCTGTGGGTCAGCTTTGCAGGGCTGATCGCGCTGCAGGCGGTGGCCTTCCTGCCCCTGCTGCGCAAGGGCGGGCGCCCTGCGGCCTGAGTCGTGCGCGTGGTCTCAGGCGGCTAGCCCGCAGGCCACGCCCGACGACCACGCCCACTGGAAGTTGTAGCCGCCCAGGTGCCCGGTGACGTCGACAACCTCGCCGATGAAGTACAGGCCAGGTACCTCGCGCGCCTCCAGCGTCTTTGACGACAGTGCGCGGGTATCGACCCCGCCCAGCGTGACCTCGGCCTTGGCGTAGCCCTGGGTGCCCGAGGGCGTCAGCTGCCAGCCCGACAAGGCGGCGGCGATCGTGCGCAGCTCGGCGTGGCGGTACTGGTTGAGCGGGCGCTGCCAGTCATGCAGTTCGCACCAGGCGTGGGCGAAACGCCGCGGCAGGCGTTCGGCGAGCAGGTTGGCGAGCAGCGTCTTGTCCTGGGCGTGTGCCAGCAGCCAGTCTTCGGCGTCGACGCCGGGCAGCAGGTCCAGGCTGACCGGGGCCCAGTCACCGGCATCGTAGGCCTGTTGCTGCCAGTAGCTCGACACCTGCAGTATCGACGGGCCGGACAGGCCACGATGGGTGACAAGGGCGGCCTCGCGGAACACCGGGCCGCGGCACTGGGCCCCCACCTCGAGTGAGATCCCCGCAAGCGGTGCGAGCAGTGCGAGCGTTTCCGGCGGCAGGGTCAGCGGCACGAGGGCAGGGCGGGGCGCCACCACCGGCAGGCCGAACTGCTCGGCCACACGGTAGCCGAAGGGGGTGGCGCCGATCTTGGGGATGGCCAGGCCGCCGCTCGCGATGACCAGGCTGTGGGCGGAGAAGCTGCCCTGCGTGGTGGCGACGACAAAGCGCTCCGCTTCGTCGCCGCTGCGTGCGACGCCTTCTACCGTGGCGGGCATGGCCCACTCGACGCCGCCGTCATCGCAGCGCGCGCGCAGCATGTCGATGATGTCCTGCGCAGAGTCGTCGCAGAACAGCTGGCCCCAGTCGCGCTCGTGATAGGCGATGCCATGGTGCTCGACGAGTTCGATGAAGTCGCGCGCACCATAGCGCGACAGCGCCGAGCGCGAGAAATGCGGGTTGCGGCTCAGGTAATTGTCGGCACTGACACGGCGGTTGGTGAAGTTGCAGCGCCCACCCCCGGAGATACGGATCTTCTCGGCGAGCCGGGTCGCGTGATCAACCAGCAGCACGCTGCGGCCACGCAGGCCGGCAGTCGCTGCACACATCATGCCTGCAGCACCCGCACCAATGACGATGACGTCGAAACTGCGCCGGCCGGATTGCGGAAATGGCTTGCTGGCGTGCTTCACGGCCTTACCTGTGGCTGCAAAGCGGCGCAGAATACGCCTTGTTCCGCAGTGCGGCAATCAGGAGCGGCCTTGGCCGGTCATCAGCATGACCTGCATGCTTCAAGCTTCTGAAGTCATCCAACAAATTCAGGACCCAGAGGAGTACACACATGCCCGATCCCACGACCGACCCGAATCCGGCCTCTCTCAGCGGTCGCCGGCCTCGTCGGGCGCTGTGGCTCGGCGGCGGCCTGCTCGCACTCGCCGCGCTGCTTTACCTGGTCGTGCCGCCGCTGGCGCGCCAGCAGGCGGAGACGATCCTTAGCGAAAAGCTCGGCCGCGAGGTCCGTGTCGAGCGTGTGCTGATCAATCCCTTCCGCCTCACGGCCGAGGTCGGTGGCTTCAGTGTCAAGGAGGCCGATGGCAGCGCCGATGCGCTGGCGTTCGAGACCCTGCGTGTGAATCTCGAGCTGGAGTCGCTCGTTCGGGGCGGGGTCGTACTGCATGAACTGGCCCTGATCGGGCCGAGACTGCGCGTGGCGGTCGATGAGCAGGGCGGACACAACTGGGCCGACGTCATCGAGCGCTTGGCTGCGCTTGGCGGTGAGGACAAGGGCGATGCCGGCCCGATGCTGTTCTCGGTGGGCAACATCCGCATCGCGGGCGGGCTGCTCACGGTGGACGACAAGGCGCGTGGACTCACGCACGAGCTGAGCGAGATCGGACTGGGTGTGCCATTCCTCTCCAACCTGCCGGTGCGTGTCGATGTGTTCGTACAACCCTCGCTGTCGGCCAAGCTCAACGGTGATCCCCTCCTGCTCAGTGCGCGCACCAAGCCTTTCGCGGATTCGCACGAGACGATTCTGGATGTGGTGCTGCAGCAGTTCGACCTCGCGCCCTGGCTCGCCTACCTGCCGGCGGAAGTGGGGGTGCGCCTGCCGTCTGCACTGCTCACGACCAATGTCGAGATCTCCTTCCGCCAGCCAGCGGGGGCAGCCCCTGAGCTGGCGCTGCGTGGGCCGCTCAAGCTCGAACAGGTCGTGCTGCAGGATCGCGATGGCGCTCCGCTTGCCAAGGTGGCCGAGGCTGAGCTCGAGTTCGCCGATGTGCAGCCGCTGATCGGCCGTTGGCAGTTCACCCGGCTGCGGCTTGCACAACCCGAGGTGGATGTCATCCGGCGAGCCGATGGCAGCCTCAACCTCGCTGCGTTGATGCCGCCCGCGCACGGGGCGACGACTAGTGGCGCGGCAGCCGTGCCGGCGGAGGGCGGTGGCCAGCCTGCACCCGCTGCCGCATCTCCGGCACCGGCGGTGGATTTCCTGCTTGCGCTGGCGCGCGTCCGCGATGGCGTGATCCGCTTCGAGGACCAAGGCGTGGGTGGCCCGTTCCGCATGCGCATCGAAGCCATCAACCTCGACATGCGCGACCTTGCCAGCAGTGGCGATCTGCCCGCCGAGCTGCGGCTCGACTATCGCACTGACGCGGGTGAGCAGTTCGTGCACGAAGACCGGCTGCGGCTCCAGCCCTTCGAGTTTGCCGGGCAGACTCGATTCGATGCGTTGCAGCTCGCCCGCTATGCACCTTACCTGGCGGCTGCGCTGCCGGGTGGCGAGTTGCGTGCGGGGACGCTGTCGGGGGCGGCGAACTACCGCGTCGTGCTGGGTGAGGATGGGCAGCCGAAGGTGGACCTGAGCCTCGGTACGCTTGCATTGCGCGAATTTGCGTTTGCCCTGAAGGGCGCCAAGGAGCCAGCAGTTCGGGTGCCTGAACTCGACCTGAGCGAAGCGGTGCTCGACCTCGAGGGGCGCAGGCTGCGGCTGGGGGCGCTGGACGTCAAGGGGGCGGCGGTGGCCGCAGTGCGACTGCGCAACGGTGATCTCGATCTGGTGCGGGCGCTGTCGGGCCCGGCTCCCGAGCCCCGCGCCGCTGCAGGCAGACGGAAGCAGCCCCAGCCGCCGCCTCAGCCCGATTGGGTGGTGGAGCTCGACAAGCTCGCGCTCAAGGCAGCGTCGCTGCGCTTGGAGGATCGTAGCGTGGGGCGCCCGGTGGTTACCACGATCGACGACATCGATTTCGAGCTCGAGGGCTTTTCGAGTGCAAAAGGGAACACCAGCCAGTTCAAGCTCGACTCGCGGCTCAACAAGCGTGGCCGGGTGGCGGTCTCGGGGCCGCTCTCGCTGACGCCGCTGAAGGCCGAACTCCGGCTCGACCTGCGCAGCGTCGACCTCATGCCCCTGCAGCCCTATGTGCTCGAGCAGACCAAGATCGCGATCTCGCGCGGAAATCTCACCACGCAGGGCCGGCTCAACCTGCAGACCGGGCGGCGGGGACAGTTGCTGGCGAGCTTTCGCGGTGACCTCGGGGTGGCCAACTTTGCCTCGGTCGACCGCCTCAACGCGACCGACTTCGTGCGCTGGCGCACCCTGCGCGTCGGCGGCATCGATGCCCGCCTCGAGCCCTTCTCACTGGCCATCCGGCGCGTGGCGATCGACGACTTCCATACCCGGCTCATCCTCGACGAGGAGGGGCGCCTGAACCTGCGCGAGATCGGTGGGGGCGGGTCGCAAACGGCAGCCACGCAGTCCGCGCCACCGACCTCCAGCGCTGGGGGGAGCTCAGCTGCCGCGTCGTCAGTGCAGGGCCCGGATGCGGTGGCGGCAGACGGGCCGCCTCCGCCGCCAGTGCGTATCGACCGCATCGAGATCAAGCGTGGCAATGTCGCGTTCAGCGACCGCTTCATACGGCCGAACTACGACGCCAACCTGACCGGCCTTGCCGGCGAGATCGTCGGCCTGTCGACCTCGTCGGACACCATTGCCCGGGTCGAACTGAGCGGAGAGGTGGACAAGACCGCGCCGCTGTCCATCAGCGGCGAGCTCAACCCGTTCCGCCAGGACGCCCATCTCGACATCATCGCCAAGGTCAAGGACTTCGAGCTCACCGGCCTGTCCAGCTACTCGGGCAAGTATGTTGGCTACGGTATCGCACGTGGCAAGCTGTCCGCCGAGCTCAACTACAAGATCGAGGACCGCAGGCTCACCGCCACCAACCAGATCTTTCTCGACCAGCTCACCTTCGGCGACAAGGTCGACAGCCCGGATGCGGTCAACCTGCCGGTCCAGCTCGCCGTGTCGCTGCTCAAGAACAGCCGTGGCGAGATCGATCTGCACCTGCCGGTGAGCGGCACCCTGGATGATCCCGAGTTCAGCGTGTTCGGCCTGGTCGTGAAGATGTTCTTCAACCTGATCGGCAAGGCCATCACCTCGCCCTTCACCCTGCTCGGCGCGGCGTTCGGCGGTGGCGAGGAGTTGTCGCATCTCGAGCTCGCGCCCGGTAGCGGTCGACTGGATGAGGCCCAGCAGGACAAGCTCGCCAAGCTGGCGCAGGCCTTGGCCGAACGTCCTGCGCTGCGGCTCGACGTGATTGGCCGTGCCGACCCCGCCTCCGACCTCGACGGCCTGCGCCAGGCCGGGTTGGACAATGCGCTGCGGGCGCAGAAGCTCAAAGCGCTGATCGCACGTGGCGAGGAGGCGCCGTCTCTCGACGACATCGAGGTTGGCGCAGACGAGTATCCGGCCTTGCTCGAGAAAGCCTACAAGGCGGCCGACATCAAGAAGCCGCGCAACCTCGTCGGCCTGGTGAAGGATCTCCCAGCCGCCGACATGGAGGCGCTGCTGCGCGCCAGCGTGAGCGCGTCGGAGGCGGAGTTGCGCGCACTTGCCCAACGGCGCGCACAGGCTGTACGCGAGTGGATGATTGCGCAGGGGGGCATCCCGGGCGAGCGCATCTTCGTGCTCGAGCCCAAGGTCGAGCCCGTGGCCGAGGGCGGCCAGGTGCAGTTCTCGCTGCGCTGAACGGGCTGCAGTGGTGGCGCTCAGCGCAGCTTCACGACGGGCTCGCCGAGGTTGAGGTTGCCGACGCCGTCCTTGCCCTGAATGAGCATCTTGCCGACCGGATGTTCCGCCTTGCACGGCGACAGGCGGCGTCCGTCCATCTCGAAGCGCGCCAGCTCGACACCGTCGAGCGGCGGGGAATAGGTGGCGGTGAGTTCGCCGTGGTAGTTGTACTCGAAGTCGCCGGTGAAGCGCGCCTCGATCCGGGCCTGGCTCCCCCGCACCGTGCATTCGGCGCGGTAGTAGCGGTAGTGCGCGTCCTTCGACCACGATTCGCCGCTGCAGGCCGGCTCTTCGTGCCCCGGGCGGCGCAGGATCGGCGCGGGCGTCGAGCCCAGGCAGACATGGAAGCTGGCGACCCCGGCCGCCTCGGTGGCCGGCGCCGTGTTGATCAGCCACAAGCCCGGCAGGCGTGCAGGGGCGTCGATCGGGGTTGCCGCGAGGGCTGCGGTGCTGGACAGGGTGGCAATCAGGAGCAGGACTGGGCGCATGGCCGGTCTCCGGGGGGACGGGTTGATGGGGTCGAAACCTAGCGGCGACAGCTTATCAGGCGTGTTCCGGCAGGCGATTTGAGCCAGCGCAAGAAGTGCGCGCCCGTGCAACCAGGGGCAGGGTCTGGTGCATTCGGAGGCCTTGCCCCGCCCCCTACAGCATCCCCATTTCCAGGCGTGCCGCCTCGCTCATCATTTCCCGGCTCCAGGGCGGATCCCACACCAGGCTCACCGTCGCCTCCGCAACGCCGGGGATGGTCAGCAGCTTGTCGCGCGCTTCGTCCGCGATCAGCGTGCCCATGCCGCAGCCCGGCGCGGTGAGGGTCATGTTGACGGCAAGGCGGAAGCGCCCATCTGCCAGCGCTTCGGCCGTGCATGCGTAGACCAGGCCGAGATTGACGATATCGATCGGTATCTCGGGGTCGTAGCAGGTGCCGAGCTGTTCCCACGCCGCGCGTTCGATGCCTGCAGCGTCGAGTGCGCCGTCGGCAGCGGGCGGGGGTGGCGGGGGCAACTGTGGTTCGAGGCCGAGCGCGTCGGCGTTGCGCTCATCGATACGGTAGAGGTTGCCCCCGCTCATGACCGTGATCGAGCCGCCCAGGCGCTGGGTGACCAGCGCGTAGCTGCCTTCCTCCAGCGTCTGGGGCTGGCCCCAGGGCACGCTCACCGCCGCGCAGTCGCGCTGCAGGATGCGGGTGTCGGTTTCGCCGTAGCGTTCGCCCATGATCTGCTCCTGTGCCGCCTCATCGGTTGGCGGCCTTGGTTCATTCGGTATGTGCCGTGGATGCCTCACCGGTCAAGGCGTTGTGCAGCGTGTGCCAGGCCAGGGTGGCGCACTTGACCCGCGCCGGAAACTCGCGCACACCGGCGAGTGCGGCGAGCTTGCCGAAATCGCGCTGCGGGCCGGGCTCGTCGCGCGCTGCGGTGAGCAGGGCGTGGAAGTCGCGAAACAGCGCTTCCACCTCGGCAAGCGGGCGGCCCTTGACCGCCTCGGTCATCAGCGACGCCGAGGCGGTGGAGATGGCGCAGCCGTGGCCGACGAAGCTGGCGTCATGAACGATGCCATCGGATACCTGCAGGTAGACCGTGAGCTGATCTCCGCACAGGGGGTTGTGGCCGTCGGCGTGGCGGTTGGCGCCGGGCATGGGGCGGTAATTGCGCGGGCTGCGGTTGTGATCGAAGATCACCTCCTGGTAGAGCTCGCGCAGCATGTCGTCCTTGTCGTTCATCACGCGCCCCTGGTGCCGAACATGCGTTGCGCCTTGTGGATGGCGGCGACGAGCGCGTCGATGTCGGCCGGGCTGTTGTAGAGGGCGAATGAGGCGCGCGCAGTGCCGGGGATCCCCAGGCGTGTCATCAGCGGCATCGCACAGTGGTGGCCGGCGCGGATCGCCACGCCTTCGCTGTCCAGGATGGTGCCGAGGTCGTGCGGGTGGATGCCATCGACCAGGAAGGACAGGATGCCCGCCTTGTTGGCCGCCGTGCCGACGAGGCGCAGCCCGCGGATGTCGGCGAGCGCGGCGGTGGCTTGTTCGAGCAAGGCGTGCTCGTGGGCTGCGATGCGTTCGAGCCCGATGCCGCGGACGTATTCGATCGCCGCGCCGAGGCCGACCGCACCGGCGATGTTCGGGGTGCCGGCCTCGAAGCGTTGTGGCGAGGGCGCAAAGGTGGTGTGCTCGAAGGCGACGGTGCGGATCATGTCGCCGCCGCCTTGCCAGGGCGGCATGGCGTCGAGCAGCGCGCGACGGCCGTAGAGGGCGCCGATGCCGGTCGGGCCGTAGAGCTTGTGCCCGGAGAAGGCGTAGAAGTCACAGCCGATGGCTTGCACGTCGACCGTCGTGTGGGCGACGGCCTGCGCACCGTCTACCAGGACGACAGCCCCTGCGGCGTGCGCCTTGGCGGTCAGCTCGGCGACCGGCAGCACCGTGCCGAGCGCGTTCGACACATGGGTGATCGCGACCAGGCGGGTACGCTCGCCGAGCAGGCCGTCGAAGGCGAGCATGTCGAGCTCGCCATTGATCTCCACCGGCACGACCTTGAGCACCGCGCCGGTCTGCTCGCACAGGAGCTGCCAGGGCACGATGTTGGAGTGGTGCTCCATGTGGGTCACCAGGATCTCGTCGCCCACCGTGAGACGTGGCCGCCCCCAGCTCTGTGCGACGAGGTTGATCGCCTCGGTGGTGCCGCGGGTGAACACGATCTCGTCTGCGCTGGCGGCATTGAGCAGCCCTTGCACGCTCGTGCGCGCAGCGTCGTAGAGCTCGGTCGCATGCTGGGACAGCCAATGCACGCCGCGGTGGATGTTGGCGTTCGAGTGGCGGTAGAAGCCGCGCTCGGCCTCGATCACGGCATCGGGCTTCTGCGTGGTTGCGCCGTTGTCCAGGTAGGCCAGGCGCTTGCCGTGCACCGGCCGCGACAGGATCGGAAAGTCGGCCGCGCGCTGCAGCAGGGCAGGGCGGGTGGCCGGTGCGCTTTGAAGGGTGTGCATACTCACTGCAGGGCCTCCATCCGTGCGCCGCCCGGCAGGCTCGACAGCAGCAGGCCACGGCCGCGCTTGCGCACGGCGGCGTGGGCGATGCGTTCGATGACCTCGGCGGCAAAGGCATAGGTCAACAGTTGGCGCGCATGGTCGGTGTCGATGCCGCGCGCGCGCAGGTAGAAGAGGGCGTCCTCGTCGATCTGGCCGACAGTGGCGCCGTGGGCGCATTTGACGTCGTCCGCATAGATCTCGAGCTCTGGGCGGGCGTCGGCCTCGGCCAGCCTGGACAGCAGCAGGTTGTCGCAGCGCTGTATGGCATCGGTACGCTGTGCGTCCTGGGCGACGATGATGCGTCCGGCGAACACACCGCGCGCGTTGCCGTCGACCAGGCCACGGTAGTACTCGCGGCTGGTACCCAGCGGCCTGGCATGCTCGATGAGCGTGTGATGGTCGACATGGCGCCTGCCATCGACGTGATACAGGCCGTTGAACAGTGTCTCGCAGCCTTCGCCGGCGAAGCGGGTGCGGATGTCGTTGCGCGCCAGGCGGGCGCCGAAGGACAGCGAGTGCGAGGCGAAGTAGGCGCCGCGTGCCTGTTCGGCTTCGATCTGCGCGAGATGGATGGCTTGCGCGTCCTGCTGCTGCAGTTTCACGTGGGTGATGCGGGCGTCCTGCGCCGCCTGCACCCGGGTGACGATGGTGCCGAGCGTGGCGCCGCCGCCGACATGGTGCTCGACAACCGTTGCCTCTGAATTGGCATCGGCCACGATCAGGTTGCGCAGGTGGGTGTCGGCCGCGCCGGTGGCGCCGATGAACACCAGGTGCAGCGGTTGCTCGAGCGCGGTGCCGCGCGCCAGATGCACGAAGGCGCCGTCGCTGCATAGCGCCAGGTTCAGTGCGTAGGGGCTGACGCTGTCGTCAGCGCTGCCGAAGGCGGCCTCGGCCGCATCGGGGGCGCTGTTCAGCGCCTCCGACAGTGCGCCTGCCTTCACGCCGGCCGGCAGCATGCCGGTAACCGACAGGGCTGGCGCGAACCGTCCGTCTACGAACACCAGCCAGTGGTCGCCCTCATCGAAGGCCGCGCGCAGCGTGGCCAGTGCGAACGCAGGGTGGGGGGCAAACTCCGGCGCCGCCAGCGCCTGCTGATCGAGGAACGCGAGCGAGGTGTGGCGCCAGCCTTCCAGCCGGCTCGTCGGCCAGCCGAGATCGGCGAAGCGCGCGATCGCGTCGGCGCGGCGACGCGCCAGCCAGGGCAGGGCAGCGCCGGGCAGCTGGCTGGCGCGCTCGCGCTGGCGGGCGACCCAGGCGTCGATCGTGCTCATGACCGTGCTCCTGATGCAGCCGCGGCGGCCTTGCCGTCGGCGTCGATCCAGCCGTAGCCGTGCGCTTCCAGCTCCAGCGCCAGTTCGCGACCGCCCGAGCGCACGATGCGGCCCTGCGACAGCACGTGCACCTTGTCGGGCACGATGTAGTCGAGCAGGCGCTGGTAATGGGTGATGACGATCATCGAGCGCTCGGGCGAGCGCAGACGATTGACGCCCTCGGCGACGATCTTGAGCGCGTCGATGTCCAGGCCCGAGTCGGTCTCGTCCAGCACTGCGAGCCGGGGTTCCAGCAACGCCATCTGCAGGACTTCGTTGCGCTTCTTTTCGCCGCCGGAGAAGCCCTCATTGACCGAGCGGTAGAGGAATTCCTCCTTCATGCCGACCGCCTTCATCTCGGCCTTCACCCGCGCGAGGAAGTCCATCGCGTCGTACTCGGGCAGGCCGCGGTGGCGGCGCACCGCGTTGACCGCAGCCTTGAGGAAGTAGGCGTTGGACACGCCGGGGATCTCGACCGGGTACTGGAAGGCGAGGAAGAGCCCGGCGCGCGCGCGTTCCTCGGCAGGCAGGGCGAGCAGGTCGGTGCCGTCCCAGTCCACGCTGCCGTCGGTGACGGTGAAACTGTCGCGCCCGGCGAGCACCTGGGCCAGCGTGCTCTTGCCCGAGCCGTTGGGGCCCATGATGGCGTGCACCTCGCCGCTGCCCACCTCCAGGTTCAGACCCTTGAGGATGGCCTTGCCGTCGACTGCCGCGTGCAGGTTGTTGATCTTCAGCATGTTTTCTCTCCCGATTTCAATTCCATATCTCGCCTGAGGCCCCTGCACGACAAGCGTGCGGCTACCGGCTCCTACGAGGACCTGCGGGGCCGATCTATCCCATTTCGGTTTAGCCGACGCTGCCTTCGAGGCTCACGCCCAGCAATTTCTGCGCTTCCACAGCGAATTCCATCGGCAGTTCCTTGAACACCTCGCGGCAGAAGCCATTGACGATCATCGACACAGCGTCCTCTGCACTGATGCCGCGCTGCATCGCATAAAAGAGCTGGTCCTCGCCGATGCGCGAGGTGGTGGCCTCGTGCTCGACATGCGCTGTGGGGTGGCGTACCTCGATGGTGGGGAAGGTGTGCGCCGCGCAGCGATCGCCGATCAGCAGCGAGTCGCACTGCGTGTAGTTGCGCGCACCTTCCGCCTTGGGCGTGACGCGTACCAGGCCGCGGAACGTGTTGCTGCCGCGCCCGGCCGAGATGCCCTTGCTGAGAATGGTGCTGCGGGTGTTGCGCCCCATGTGGATCATCTTGGTGCCGGTGTCGGCCTGCTGCAGGTTGTTGGTCAGCGCCACCGAGTGGAAGTCGCCCACCGAGTCGTCGCCGCGCAGGATCACGCTCGGGTACTTCCAGGTGATCGCCGAGCCGGTCTCGACCTGCGTCCAGGAGATGTGCGAGCGCGCGCCGCGACAGTCGCCGCGCTTGGTAACGAAGTTGTAGATGCCGCCCTTGCCGTCCTTGTCGCCCGGGTACCAGTTCTGCACGGTGGAATACTTTATCTTGGCGTCGTCGAGCGCGATCAGCTCCACCACCGCGGCGTGGAGCTGGTTCTCGTCGCGCATCGGCGCGGTACAGCCTTCGAGATAACTGACCGAGGCGCCTTCCTCGGCGATGATCAGCGTGCGCTCGAACTGGCCGGTATCGCGGGCGTTGATGCGGAAGTAGGTCGACAGCTCCATCGGGCATTTCACGCCCTTGGGGATGAAGACGAAGGAGCCGTCGGAGAACACTGCGGAGTTGAGCGCAGCGTAGAAGTTGTCGCCCGGCGGCACCACCGTGCCGAGGTACTGGCGCACCAGCGCCGGGTGCTCCTTCACCGCCTCGGAGAACGAACAGAACACGATGCCGTGCTCGCCCAGCTCCTTCTTGAAGGTGGTGGCCACGCTCACCGAGTCGAACACCGCATCCACCGCCACGCCAGCCAGGCGTGCGCGTTCGTGCAGCGGCACGCCGAGCTTCTCGAAGGTGCGCAGCAGTTCCGGATCGACCTCGTCCAGGCTCTTGGGGCCGTCCTTCTTCGACTTGGGTGCCGAGTAATAGACGATGTCCTGGAAGTCGACCGGCGGAAACTGCACCGCGGCCCAGAGCGGCGGCGTCATCGTCAGCCAGTGGCGATAGGCCTCGAGCCGCCAGTCGAGCAGCCATTCCGGCTCGCCCTTGCGCGCCGAGATCGTGCGGATGACGTCTTCGGACAGCCCCTTGGGCACGGTGTCGGTCTCGAGCCGGGTTTCGAAGCCGGCAACGTAGTCCTGCTCCAGAAAGGCACCGAGTGCTTCATTTCTCGTGGGGGCGTTCATGCTCGCTTCTCCTTGTCGGTGGCTACTGCGTGCGGGCCGAGGATGAGGTGTTCGTCCGGACCCTTGCCGCAGCCCTGCGGCTGGATCATGTCGGCGACGCTGACGTCCTGGAGTGCGTGGCGCACCACCTTGTTGATGCGAAGCCAGTTGTCACGGATGCGGCAACCGTCTTCCATATTGCACAGGCCGCTGCTCGCACTGCACTCGGTGAGCCCGAAAGGGTGCTCCTCGAGTGCGTCGATGATTTCGGCGACGCTGATCTGCTGCGGCGGGCGCGCCAGGCTGTAGCCGCCCTGCGCGCCGCGCTGACTGGTGACAAGCGCACCGCGTCCAAGCGTCTTGAGGACCTTGCTGACCGTCGGCACTCCCAGCCCAAGCGCGTCGGCCAGCCCCGCGGCGCTGAACACCCTGGCGGGGTCGCGGGCCATGTGGGTGAGGATGAGCGTGCCGTAGTCGGTGAGCTTGCTGATGCGCAACATGTCTGTGGGTTCCGGGGTCTGTGTTTAAAGAGTACGAAAATGGTGCGATATAGTCAAGCGCTGCAGTCTATAAAGAAAGGAGTGCGATCCAACCTCGTCCTTCTCAAGTGGAGGCCTTGCTGCCGATGCGCCACATCACGCGCTTCGAATGGCCCTATCCCGTCTCACTTGCATTCCCGTTGCTGGGTCTTGCTGGGCTCGTGGTGTGGTGGCCTGTGTCGCTCTGGCGCTGGCCAGCCCTTGTCGGCGCGCTCGCCGGCCTGGCTGGCTGGACCCTGCTCGAGTATGTCCTGCACCGTTTCGTGCTGCATCGCATCGAGCCCTTTCGCACCTGGCATCTGGCCCACCACGCCGACCCATCGGGCCCGATCCGGGTGCCGGTAGCCTTCAGCCTGGGGTTGTTGCTGGCGGTCCTGGGCGTGCCTGTGCTGCTGCTCGGGGCGGACGGGATGGCCGGCCCAGTGTCCGCGGGGCTGCTGTTGGGGCAGGTCGTGCAGGAGAGCGTGCATGTGAGGCTGCATGCACCGGCTGATGCAGGCGCGGGGCTGGCGCGCCTGTGTGCGCATCACGCCTACCACCATCAGTGCGACGCCGAGCGGGCGTTCGGGACGCTGACCTTGTTCTGGGATCGCTGTCTTGGCACCGCACCGCCCGCACGGTGAGGGAGAAGGCGGCGGGGGGCGGATGCGGTGGAGGGGCTCAGCCGAGGCTTTCGGTCTTCAGTACGGCCTGGACTGCCGGACGCTCGGATACACGTGCCACAAAGGCGCTCAGGTGAGGCCACTGCGCGAGGTCGAGCTGGATATAGCGCGCCCAGCTCAGGACGGTGAACAGATAGGCGTCGGCGACGCTGAAGTCATCGCCCATCAGATACGTCTTGCCGGCCAGTTGGGCGTCGGTGTAGCCCAGCCGGCGTTCGAGGTTGGCGCGTGCCAGCGCCTTCCAGTCGTCCTTTGCGGCCGGGTTGAAGAACGGGCTGAAGGACTTGTGCAGCTCGGTGGCGATGAAGTTGAGCCAGCCCTGCAGCTGATAGCGGGCGATCGTGCCGTTGGCGGGGGCGAGCTTCCTGCCGGGGGCGTGGTCTGCGATGTACTGCAGGATCGCCGGCCCTTCGGTCAGCAGCACGCCGTCGTCGAGCAGCAGGGCAGGGACGTAGCCCTTCGGGTTGATGACATTGAAATCTTCGTTCTGGGCCGTGCGCTTGGTCTTGAGGTCGACCGATTCCGTCTCGTAGTCGAGTCCGGACTCTTCAAGGGCGATGTGCGGGCTCAGCGAGCACGCGCCGGGCTTGAAATAGAGCTTCATGGGGGCTGTCTCCACCAGGGGGAAGGAGCTGCCTATTATGCCCTTGCAGGCATTCCCGAGGCACCGGTCGCGGGCTCACCGCCGGTACGTCTGTGCGCTTGAACCTCGAGCCAGTCCGGCTGTACCCTGGCCGCCCGCAGTCGCAGTGTCGCGGCGTGGCTCAACCCTTGAAAACCTCACACCCCTGGAGCTCCGACATGATCCCTGCGTTGCAGCGGGCGGTGGTATGACCTCGCGCGAGACGGCTCCGGAGGCTGAAACGCATAGGCTCCCTGGCGGAGCACCCACGAGCCTGTGGGCCGACCTGCGCGCCGCGCTGCGCGGCACCAACGCCGACTACACGCGCATTCCGCTCAAGCGCGCGGTGTTCCTGCTGGCCGTGCCGATGATGCTGGAGCTGGTGCTCGAGTCGACCTTCGCAGTGGTCGACATCTTCTTCGTCGCCAAGCTCGGCTCGTCGGCGGTGGCGGCCGTCGGCCTGACCGAGACCTATCTGTTCCTGCTCTACTCGATCGCGATGGGGCTCGCGATGGCGGTCACGGCGATCGTCGCGCGGCGGGTCGGCGAGCATCGGGGCGACGAGGCCGCACTGTCGGCGGTGCAGGCCATCGCGGTGGCGGTACTGGTGTCGCTGCCGTTTGCCGTGGTGGGTATCGTCTGGGCGCAGGATCTGCTGCGCTTGATGGGGGCGGACGCCTGGGCCGTCGAGCACGGCTACCGCTACACCCAGTGGATGCTCGGCGGCAACGCGGTGATCATGCTGTTGTTCGTCATCAACGCCATCTTTCGCGGTGCGGGCGATGCTGCGGCGGCGATGCGCGTGCTGTGGGTCGCAAACGCCTTGAACATCGTGCTCGATCCGATCCTGATCTTCGGCCTCGGGCCGATCCCGGCGCTCGGCATCGAGGGCGCGGCGATCGCAACCAACATCGGCCGTGGCGTGGGCGTGCTGATGCAGCTGTGGATCCTTGTGCGCGGCAGCGAACACTTGCGTATCTGCCGAGCCAGCCTGCGCTGGCATGGTGCCACCCTGATGCAGATCGTGCACACTTCGCTGGGCGGCATCGGACAGATGATCGTTTCGATGACGGCGTGGATCTTCCTGATGCGCATCCTCGCCAGCGTATCGACCGAAGCGGTTGCCGGGGCGACGATCACGATACGCATCATGATGTTTACGCTGATGCCGGCCTGGGGCATGTCCAACGCTGCGGCCACGCTGGTCGGGCAGAACCTCGGCGCGGGCGAGCCCGAGCGCGCAGAGGCCGCCGTGTGGCGTATCGGCTGGATGAACATGGCCTTCACGCTCGCCGTGTCGGTGGCCTTCTTCTTGCTCCACGACGAACTCGTCGCACTGTTTTCCGATGACCCTCAGGTCATCGCCATCGGTGGCGAATGGCTGGCCATTCTGGCGTATTCCTACTTCGTCTATGGCTGGTGGATGGTGTCGGTGCAGGCCTTCAACGGTGCGGGCGACACGATGACGCCGACCTGGATCAACCTCGTGTTCTTCTGGCTGATCCAGATCCCGCTCGCCTGGGCGCTAGCACTGCCCCTGGGGTGGGCGCACTCGGGTGTGTTCTGGGGGGTGTTCGTGTCGGAGACCGCGGTCGGGCTGTTTACGCTGTGGCTGTTCAGCCGTGGCCGCTGGAAGACGGCAAAGGTCTGATGATGGGGGGCTGATGATCAGGCGGGCGGCGCAATCCGCAGCGGAATCGTCACCGGCCCGTCGTTGACCAGCTCCACCTTCATGTCGGCGGCGAAGCGCCCGGTCTGGACGACGGGATGCGCCGCCTGCGCCCGGGTGACGAAATGTTCGTACAGCGCCTTGCCGGCGTGAGGGTCGGCGGCGTTGGTGAAGCTCGGGCGGTTGCCGCCCGCGGTGTCGGCAGCGAGGGTGAACTGGCTGACGATCAGCAAGCCGCCTTCCACATCCTGCACCGAGCGGTTCATCTTGCCTGCGGCGTCGGAAAAGATGCGCAGCTTCAGCACCTTGGCGAGCAGTTTGTCGGCCTCGGCGGGGGTGTCGGCGCGCTCGGCGCACACCAACGCGAGCAGGCCTGGGCCGATCTCGCCGATTGTTTCACCGTCGACGATCACGCGCGCTTCGGAGACGCGTTGCAGCACTGCGAGCATTCGGGCTCCTCAACAAATAGGACGCCACCCGGAGGTGGCGTCGAAAGCGATTGCGGCCGTCGCGCTGGCGACGGCAGGTGGGGTCAGACCGCGGCCAGCGCCTGCTCCAGGTCGGCGATGATGTCGTCGATGTGCTCGATGCCGATCGACAGGCGCACCATGTCGGGCGATACGCCGGCCTTGGCCAGTTCCGCCGGCGACAGCTGGCGATGGGTGGTCGAGGCGGGGTGGCAGGCGAGTGACTTGGCGTCGCCGATGTTGACCAGGCGGGTGATGAGCTTGAGGGCGTCCTGGAAGCGGCCGCCGGCTTCGAGCCCGCCCTTCACGCCAAACGACAGGATGCCCGAGGCGCGGCCACCCATGTATTTCTGCACCAGGCCGTGGTCGGCGTGGTCGGCCAGGCCTGCATAGTTCACCCAGTCGACCTTGGCGTGCTTCTTCAGGTACTCGGCCACCTTGATGGTGTTGGTGCAGATGCGGTCCAGGCGCAGTGCCAGCGTTTCGATGCCCTGCAGGATCAGGAAGCTGTTGAACGGCGAGATCGCCGCGCCGGTGTTGCGCAGCGGTACGACGCGCGCACGGCCGATGAAGGCCGCTGCGCCGAGCGCTTCGGTGTAGACCACGCCGTGGTAGGACACGTCCGGCTCGTTCAGGCGCTTGAAGCGCGCCTTGTGCTCTGCCCACGGGAACTTGCCCGAATCGACGATGATGCCGCCGATCGAGTTGCCGTGGCCGCCGAGGTATTTGGTGAGCGCGTGCACCACGATGTCGGCGCCGTGCTCGAAGGGGCGGCACAGGTAGGGCGAAGGCACGGTGTTGTCGACGATCAGCGGCACGCCGGCCTTGTGGGCGATCTCGGCCAGGCGGCCGATGTCGGTGACGTTGCCCAGCGGGTTGCCGACCGATTCGCAAAAGATCGCCTTTGTACGCTCGTCGATCAGCGCAGCGAAGCTCTCCGGGTCGCGGTAGTCGGCGAAACGCACCTGGATGCCGAACTGCGGCAGGGTGTGGGCGAACAGGTTGTAGGTGCCGCCGTACAGCGTCGACGCCGAAACGATGTTGTCGCCGGCTTCGGCGATGGTCTGGATGGCGTAGGTGATCGCCGACATGCCCGAGGCCACGGCGAGCGCGCCGATGCCGCCTTCCAGTTCGGCGACGCGCTGTTCGAGCACCGCGGTGGTCGGGTTCATGATGCGGGTGTAGATGTTGCCCTGCACCTTGAGGTCGAAGAGATCCGCGCCGTGCTGGGTGTCGTCGAAGGCGTACGAGGTGGTCTGGTAGATCGGCACCGCGACGGCCTTGGTGGTGGGGTCGGGCGAGTAGCCGCCATGCACGGCAATGGTTTCGAGCTTCATGTGTCAGGTCTCCCCTACGGTGAAAGTGCCGGGGAGTATAGCCATCGCATGGGGGATATCGAAATAGCGGAACAATCCAGGGCGCTGCCTCAAGCGTGCGCTCGCTATGGGCCAATGCCGCATGACCCGGTACACTCCGCGGCCTGACTTACGCGATATCACCCGGAACCCCATGGCCCAACTCATCCTCAAGCCCGGCAAGGAACGCTCGCTGTTCCGCCGCCACCCCTGGATCTTCGCCGGGTCGGTCGACCGTCTCGACGGCCGCGCGCGGCCGGGCGACACGGTGACGGTGGTGACGGCCGAGGGCAAGGCGCTGGCGCGCGCGGCGTGGTCGCCCGAATCGCAGATCCGCGCGCGGGTGTGGAGCTTCGACGCCGAGGCGGCGATCGACCATGCCTTCTTCAAGCGTGCGGTAGCGGCTTCGGTCGCGCGCCGCTCCGCGATTCCCGCGCTGAAGGGGCAGGAAGGCGTGCGCCTGATCCATGGCGAATCCGACGGCCTGCCCGGGGTGATCGCCGACCGCTACGGCAATGTCGTGGTGCTGCAGCTCACCAGCGCGGGCGCGGACAAATGGCGCGAGGCCATTGTCGCCGGGCTGGTGCAGGCCACCGGCTGCGCGGCGATCTACGAGCGCTCGGACTCCGAAGTGCGCGGCCTGGAAGGCCTCGAACCGCGTACCGGCTGCGTGCATGGCGAACTGCCGGCGGGCGGGCTGACCATCGTCGAGAACGGGGTGCGCATGGAGGTGGACGTGGAAGGCGGCCACAAGACCGGCTTCTATCTGGACCAGCGCGACAACCGCCTGCTGACCGGCCAGCTCGCGGCCGGGCGCGAGGTGCTCAACTGCTTCTGCTACACCGGCGGCTTCTCGCTGCAGGCGCTGGCCGGCGGGGCGAAGTCGGTGCTGTCGATCGACTCCTCGGGGCCGGCGCTGGCGTCGGCGCAACGCAACCTCGCGCTCAATCCGCAGCTCGATGTCAGCCGCGCCGAATGGCACGAGGCCGACGTGTTCAAGGCGCTGCGCGCGCTCAAGGACGAAGGCCGCAGGTTCGACCTGATCGTGCTCGATCCGCCCAAGTTCGCGCCTTCAGCCGCACACGCCGAGCGTGCCGCGCGTGCCTACAAGGACATCAACCTGTTCGGTTTCCGACTGCTCAACCCGGGCGGCATCCTGATGACCTACTCCTGCTCGGGCGGTATCGGCCAGGAACTGTTCCAGAAGATCGTCGCGGGCGCGGCCAACGACGCCGGTGTCGATGCGCGCATCATCTACCGCCTGGCAGCCGCACCCGACCATCCGATCGGGCTGGCCGTGCCCGAAGGCGAGTACCTGAAGGGGCTCGCCTGCCAGGTCGGCTGAGCCGGCGCTTTGACGCAAAGTCGAGGCGGCATCAGGCGGCAAGGACGTCGGTGCGCATTGACTTGGTCGTGTCCGATCGTCCGCCCTCAGGCATCATGGCGCCCCTCACTCCCCGATAACCGGAAACAAGGCTCCGCATGTACCCCATTCACGATACCGACGCCCAGCTGCTGCTGGCCACCTTCATGGCTTCGAAGAGGCGGCCCGCGGCGCTGGCGGAGATCGTGGCTGCCGCCGAGTTCATGGGCTGCCCCGTGACTGCACCCAGGGCATGGGTGAGTGCATTCGAGCAACTCTCCACGCATGGCCTGCTGGTGGCTGCGGGCGACGGCTACGCCCTTGCCCCGGCCGCTCAGGAGATGGCATCCGGTCTGCCAAAGAAGGCGGAGAGCGATGAGCGTGTCTTTCTCGTGCGTGAGAGGCTGTCTGCCTACAAGGCACCTGCCTCGAGCGCGGCCGTCGTCGTCAGCGAGGCGCAGTTCGAGGCCGCCCTTGCGGCGCATGCCGCGCTCGCACAGCAGGGTGGCAAGAACCTGCTGATGCCCAAGCCCAAGCGCGATGACGACGACCGCCCGCGCCGTCCGCAAGGCCGTCGTCCCTTTGGTGGCCCCCGCCGTCGCGCCTGACGCCGCGCCTGCATTCAGCCGAAGCGGGTCGCCGGCACGCGCTCGCCGACGCTGTCGGCCTCCGTCAGCGGCTCGCCAGTTGCCGTGCGGAGCGGGATCACGCCTGCCCACACCGGCCAGTCGAGATCTTCCGCATCGTCCTTGACGCCCCAGTCGCGCACCTTGGCCGAGGCCTCGGCTAGCGCGATCCGCAGCAGGCCGGTGGCGTTGAGTTCCTTGTCGGAGATCGGGCGCAGCGTGTCCCAGCGGCCGGGGTAGAAGCCTTCGATGAAGGCGCGCAGGCTGCCGAGTTTGTGTGCGGGGTCGGTCACCAGTTCGAAACGGCCATAGATGACCACCGAGCGGTAGTTCATCGAGTGATGCATCGCCGAACGCGCCAGTACCAGCCCGTCGGCCAGTGCGATCGTCACACAGGCCTCGCCTGCGGTCAGCGCCTTCAGCATGCGCGAGGCCTTGGCGCCGTGGATGTAGAGATGATCGCCCTCGCGCCAGTGGATTGTGGGGATCGCATGCACGACGCCGTCGATCTGGAAGGCGACGGTACAGATCATGGCCGCGTCGACGATGGCGGCGACCGTGCTCGCATCGTAGTGCGCGCGCTCGGGCAGGCGGCGGATGCGGGCACGGGAGGATGGGGCGGCGGCTGAGGCGGATTGGGGCATGGCAAGGTGCTCGCAGTGGTTTCGATGGCGCCATCCTAGGGTATCGGTGGTACCTTGCGTGGTGCCACAACGACCACTCTCAATGGAGCCACGATGGAGTTCGACTGGCTGCTGGCCATGCTCTCGCCCGAGACCGTGCCTGGGACCACGCCCGGTGAGGGAGGTGGCGCGGGCGCCGAGGCCATCCCGCGCCAGCGCATGCTCTATCTGCGTTTGCGCGAGGCTGTGCTGGCGGGGCGGCTTCCCGCCGGGACGCGCCTGCCAGCCAGCCGAAGCCTGGCGGCGACGCTGGGTATTGCGCGCAACACGGTGCTGTTTGCCTACGAGCAGCTGGTTGCCGAGGGCTGTCTGGTCGCCGACCGTCAGGGCACCTGCGTGGCGCCGCTGCCGGCGCCGTGCGCGGCGCGACCGGCTGCAGTGGCGGCCACGAACGCGCCAGGGCTTGCCGAACGGGCCGCGCTGGCGGTGCGGCGCGAACCCGCGCGTGATGCCGAGGCGTTACCGTTCTCGCCCGGAGTGCCGGATTTGGGCGCCTTCCCGTTCCGCAGCTGGCGCGCCTGCCTGGAGCGTGCGTGGCGCGATGCCGGCTGGCGCCAGCTGGGCTATGCCGCACATGGCGGTGATGCGCTGCTGCGAGAGGCACTGGCGGGCCATCTCACCAGCGTACGAGGCTTGGCCGTGGCAGCCGGGCAGATCGTCGTCACCAGCGGCACGCAGGCTGCGCTCGATCTCTGCGCGCGCTTGCTGGCCGATCATGGCGACACGGCATGGGCTGAAAACCCGGGCTATCTCGCCGCCCGCGTAGCCTTCGGGCTGGCCGGGCTGCGGGTGCATGACGTTCCCGTCGATGCACAGGGAATGGCCCCGGAAGAGGACGACTGGGGCCGCCATCGGCCGCGTCTGATCATGGTGACGCCTTCGCACCAGTATCCCAGCGGCCGCGTAATGCCGTTGTCGCGCCGGCTGGCATTGATCGAGCGTGCCCGTGAAGTCGGGGCGTGGATCATCGAGGACGACTACGACAGCGAGTTCCGCCGCGCCGGCCCGGCGCCGCCCGCGCTGTTCGGCCTGCAGCCCGATGCACCGGTCGTCTACGCCGGCACCTTCAGCAAGACGCTGTATCCCGGCCTTCGCCTGGGCTACCTGGTGCTGCCGCAAACCATCGCGGCCGACTTCGTTCATGCCGCAGCGCTGGCCACGCGCGCGGGGCAGGGCATCGAGCAGCGTGCGCTGGCCGACTTCATCCGGCGCGGCCACTATACAACCCACCTGCGCCGCATGCGTGCGCGCTACAACGGCCGGCAGGCGGCGCTGCGCTCGGCCATGCAGCGAGTCTTCGGACAGGACGTTGAGCTGTCCGGAGGAGAAGCCGGGCTGCATCTGGTGATGCGCCTGCCCGACGCTGTTGCCGACGTGGCGGTGGCGCAACGCGCCGCCGTGCTGGGCCTGGGCGTGAGGGCGCTGTCCGCCTACGCCAGGCCACCCGTGCGCTGCAACGGGCTGGTGCTGGGCTACGGCAACCTGGATGAGGACAACGTCGCCGAGGCCGTACGCCGCCTGGCGCTGGCGGTCGGCGGCTGAGCGCCTCGCCGCCGACCGTGGGCTATCCCGTGGCTCAGCGGGTGCCGTAACGCTCCAGCCAATGCGCGTACGGTGCAGGCAGCACCCAGGTGGGGCGGTCGATCTTCAATGCGCGCGCGGCCTGCATCGGCCAGTGCGGATTGGCGAGATGGGCACGGCCGACCATGACGAGGTCGAGCTGGCCCCTGGAGACCGTACCATCGGCGATCTGCGGATCGTCGATGCCCCATGCCGCGGCGACGGGCAGACCGGCCTCGGCGCGAACACGGCCGGCGATGGGGGCGAGGAAGGCCGGGCCCCAGGGGATGTTGGCCTGCAGGGTCGAGAAGCCGACGCTGACGCTCAGCAGGTCGAGCCCGCCCTGCCTGAAATTGCGTGCGAGCTCGATCGACTCCGCCAGCGTTTCCTCGTCGCGGTCGTCGTATTCGATGACGCCGAAGCGCGCGGTCAGCGGCAGGTGCTCGGGCCACACCTCGCGCACGGCGGCGAGCGTCTCGAGCAGGAAGCGGCCGCGGTTAACCGCGTTGCCGCCGTAGGCGTCGTCGCGCTGGTTGGCATGTACCGAGAAGAAGCTCTGGCCGAGGTAGCCGTGGGCGAAGTGCAGTTCCAGCCATTCGAAGCCGGCGTCGCGTGCGCGGCGGGCGGCAGCGACAAAGTCGGCGCGCACGCGGGCGATGTCGTCCAGCGTCATCGCCTTGGGCGCTTTCGGCAGGTGGGCGCCGAAGGCAAGGGCCGAGGGCGAGATTGTCGCCCAGCCGCGCGGGTCGCCCTCGGCAATGTGGTCGTCGCCCTCCCACGGGCGGTTGGCGCTGGCCTTGCGGCCGGCGTGGCCGATCTGGATGCCGGCTACGGCGCCGGCCGCCTTGATGGACGCGGCGATGGGGGCGAGCGCCTCGGCCTGGGTGTCGTTCCACAGACCCAGGCAGCCAGGCGTTATCCGGCCCTCCGGCGAGACGGCGGTGGCCTCGACGATGACGAGACCGGCGCCGCCGCGTGCGAGCGCCGGGTAATGCACCGCATGCCAATCATTGACGACGCCATCTGTGGCCATGTACTGGCACATCGGCGGAATGGCGATGCGGTTGCGCAGGGTGACGTCCTTGAGCCTGAAGGGCTGGAACAGTGCGGTCATGCGTGATCCTCTCCTGGGGTTCTTGTGTGAGTCGTATGGGGCTGGGGGCAGTGCTTAGAAGCAGGCCTCGAGGATGCGGCGGCTGGCGGCGAGGTCGATGTCTCGGTGTTCGCCTAGTGCGGTCATGCCGTGGGCTTCGAGCTGGGCGACGATGCGGTCGACCGCGTCGGCGCCGATGCCGTAGGCGGACAGGCGGGTGTCGACGCCGAGCGATTCGAAGAAGGCACGCGTGCGGGCGATGGCGGCGTCGATGCGCTCGTCCTCGCTGCCGGCGTGGATGTCCCACACGCGCGCTGCAAACTGCAGTAGCTTGGCGCGCTTGGCTTCGCGACGCAGATGGAGCAGGCTGGGCAGCACGACGGCCAGGGTCTGAGCGTGGTCGAGGCCGTACAGCGCGGTGATCTCGTGGCCGATCATATGGGTCGCCCAGTCCTGCGGCACGCCGGCGCCGATCAGGCCGTTGAGGGCCTGGGTGGCGGCCCACATCAGGTTGGCGCGCACATCGTAGTCTTCGGGCGTGGCCAGTGCCTGCGGGCCGACTTCGACCAGCGTCTGCAGCAGGCTTTCGGCGTAGCGGTCCTGCACAGGGGCGTTGACCGGGTAGGTCATGTACTGCTCCATCACATGCACGAAGGCATCGACCGCGCCATTGGCGATCTGACGCGGGGGCAGGGTGAAGGTCTTGACCGGGTCGAGCACCGAGAAGCGCGGGAACACCAGCGGGCTGCCGAAGCCGAGCTTCGCCTGCAGCGACTTGCGGGTGACGACCGAGAAGCAGTTCATCTCCGAGCCGGTGGCGGGCAGGGTCAGCACGCAGCCCATGGGCAGCGCCTGGGTGAGGTGCTTGGCGCGCGTTTCCAGAATCTCCCAGGGCTCGTTCGGGTAGTTGACTGCGGCGGCGACGAACTTGGTGCCGTCGATGACCGAGCCGCCGCCGACCGCGAGCAGGAAGTCCAGCTTGTCGCGGCGGACCTGCTCGACCGCAGCCATCAGGGTTTCGTAGGACGGGTTGGGTTCGATGCCGCCGAAGCGCTGCACGGTGCGCGCGCCCAGGGCGGCTGCGACCTCTGCGAGGGTGCCGTTGCGTTCGGCGCTGCCACCGCCGTACAGCACCAGCACGCGGGCGTCGGCGGGGACGAGATCATCGATGTGCGCGATGCTGTCCTTGCCGAAGACGATGCGGGTAGGGTTGTAGTAGTCGAAGTTCAGCATGTGGGCTCCTGTTGCCGCCTTGGGTGTGGCCTCATGTGCGGCCTTTGAGAGGTAGGAATTAGACTGGTCGTCTAGAGTTCGGGGAAAATGATCAGGGCTCGAGCAGGTCTTGGGTGGCCGCCCAGGCGTGTTCGAGCGGGCTTTCGTCGCGGTGCAGTTTGGCGAGCAGGCTGGCACCGAGCCAGAGCTGGTACAGCATGCTAGCCGTGGCCAGCGGATCGAGCGCCGGCAGCGAGCCGTCGGCGACGCCGCTCGACACGCAGCCAGCGAGGCGGCCGATGATGCGGTCGGTGCCGTCGCGCAGCGTGAGTCGCATCGCTTCCGACAGGTCCGCCACCTCGGCGCCGAGCTTGACCACGAGACATTTCTGTTCGTCGCAGTTCTCTTGCCCCTGCGTACTGCGCCACTGGCCGAAATAGCGCAGGAGCTGCGTCTTGCCGTCCAGCCCGGGCATGCCGAGCAGGGTGTCGAGTTGGCCCAGGTAGTTGTCGAAGTAGTCCTGCAGCAAGGCCTGGCCGAAGGCCTCCTTCGACTTGAAGTAGTGATAGAAAGAGCCCTTGGGCACGTCCGAGGCCTGCAGCAGTTCCGCAAGACCGACGCACGAGAAGCCCTTGGCCGCAATGATGCGGTTGCCGGTATCGAGGATGTGCTGACGGGTATCGGTGTGGCGCGAACTCATGGAGGCGGATCATACGTGCTACTAGACCGGTCGTCTAGATCTGGCCGAGTTGGCACGCCGAGGCACGACGTCCGTCGCATTAAGCGATACAGTTCCATCCCCAATCAGAAAACAACAAATTGCTCATGAAGAAGAACCTCTGGCTGCTGGCCATCGCCCAGGGCCTGTTCCTGACCAACAACGTGGTCTTCATCGCCATCAACGGCCTGGTGGGCTTGTCGCTGGCGCCGGTGGCCTGGATGGCGACCCTGCCGGTCATGGGCTACGTGGTTGGCGGCGCGCTGTCGACCGGCCTGGTGGCCCGTACCCAGCGGCGCTGGGGGCGGCAGGTGTCCTTCCAGCTGGGCCTGGCGGTGGCCTTCGTGACCGCGCTGCTGTGCGCCTTTGCGCTGTCGATCGGCAGCTTCTGGCTGCTGGTGGCAGGCACGCTGGTGGCGGGCTACTACAGCGCGAACGGTCAGCTCTACCGTTTTGCTGCGGCTGAACTGGCGCCGGCCTCGTTCCGCGAGAAGGCGGTGTCGCTGGTGCTGGCGGGCGGCCTGATCGGGGCGGTGATCGGCCCCAACCTGGCCAACTACACCCGCGAGTCGATGGGCGCCCCTTTCCTGGGCTCTTACCTCGCGCTTGCCGTGGTGGCGCTGGTCTCCATGGCGGTCATGCGCGGCATCGCGTTTCCGCCCGAGCCGGCGCGCAAGGCGGGTGCAGACGGCGGCCGCCCGCTCGCCGAGATCATGCGCCAGCCGGTGTTCGTCGTGTCTACGATGGGGGCGGCGCTGGGCTATGGGGTGATGAACCTGCTGATGGCGGCGACGCCGCTGGCGATGGACGTGTGCGGCATGCCGTTCTCGGATGCTGCGCTGGTGCTGGAGTGGCACGTGATCGGCATGTTCGCCCCTGGTTTCTTCACCGGGCACCTCATCAAGCGCTTCGGCGTGCTGCAGATCATGGGCGTGGGGGTTGCGCTCAACTTCGCCTGCATCTTCGTAGCGCTGTCGGGGCAGGACCTGCACCAGTTCCTGATCGGCCTGTTCCTGCTCGGCGTGGGCTGGAACTTCCTGTTCACCGGCAGCACCACGCTGGCGATGCAGGCCTACCGGCCGGAAGAGAAGGACAAGGCACAGGCGGCGATCAACTTTGCGGTGTTCGCAGTCATGGCGCTGACCTCGTTCGCCTCGGGCGCCCTGGTCACGACCCAGGGCTGGGCGCTGCTCAACCTCGGTTCGCTGATCCCGGTAGGGCTGACGGGCGCGGCCCTGGTGTGGCTGGCGCTGCGCCAGCGGCGCGAGGCGGCGCAGGCGTCCTGATTGCGGCGCACTCAATGAAAGTCGCGGCTGCGGGCTGCGAGCGTGCCGAGCAGGGCGGAGTGGTCCACCACCCGGCTTGCCACCAGGTGCACGACGCGTCCCTGGCGGCTGACCTGGCCGAACACGCCCATCAGCTGCGCGCCGAGCAGGATGCGGCGCTGCAACTCGAACAACTCGGGGCGTACGATGACGTTGGTGAGCCCGGTTTCGTCCTCCAGGGTGACGAACAGCGTCCCCTTGGCGGTGCCCGGACGCTGGCGGCAGGTGACCAGGCCCGCGCCGCGGGCCAGCATGCGGTCGGGCGCAGTTGCGATATCGGCGGCAGTGAGAAAGCGCAGCCGGGCGAGCTGCTTGCGAACGAAGGACAAGGGGTGGCGGCCGAGGGTGAAGCCCAGGCGCGCATAGTCGGCGAGCAGGTCTTCGGCTTCATCCGGGGCGGCGAGTTCGGCGGCTGCATCTCCGCCCGGAGCCGCGGCCAGCAGGCCGGGTAGCGGCGGCGCGCCACTCGCCTGCCACAGTGCCTGGCGGCGGTGGCCGGCGAGGCTGGCGAGCGCGCCGGCGCCCGCCAGCCTGCGCAGCGTGCCGCCGTCGAGCCCGGTGCGCAGCGCGAGGTCCTGCGTATCGGCAAAGCGGCGTTCGAGGCGTGCCGCCACGATGCGGGCGGCTGCATCCCGGCCCAGGCCGTGGATCATGCGCAGACCAAGGCGCACGGCGGCCTGCGCAGCGGCTGGAGCGGTGTCGGGTGTGTCCGCGCTGGCGGGTGGGACGGCTTCGAGCGTGCAGTCCCAGTCGCTGGTGCATACATCGGCCGCGCGCACCTCGACGCCGTGGCGGCGTGCGTCCTGGATGAGCTGCGAGGGCGAATAGAAACCCATCGGCTGGCTGTTGAGCAGGGCGGCCAGGAAGGCGGCGGGCTCGAAGCACTTCATCCACGCCGAGGCGTACACCAGCAGCGCGAAGCTGGCAGCGTGCGACTCGGGAAAGCCGTAGCTGCCGAAACCTTCGATCTGCTGACACAGGCGTTGGGCAAAGTCGGCGTCGTAGCCGTTCTTTGCCAGCCCGGCAAGGAGCTGTTCGCGGTAGCGCTCGAGTTCGCCCTTGCGCCGCCAGGCGCCCATCGCTCGGCGCAACTGGTCAGCCTCGCCGCCGGTGAAGCCGGCGGCCACCACCGCCAGCTGCATCACCTGTTCCTGGAAGATCGGCACCCCGAGCGTGCGCGCCAGTACGCCGCGGATCTCCGGGCGCAGCCCGTCCATGGGGTCCTCGCCGCGCGCGTCGCGTTCGCGCGCGTGCAGGTAGGGATGGACCATGCCGCCCTGGATCGGGCCGGGGCGCACGATGGCGACCTCCACCACCAGGTCGTAGAAGCGGCGTGGCCTCAAGCGCGGCAGCATGGTCATCTGCGCGCGCGACTCGACCTGGAACACGCCGATCGAGTCGGCGCGCGACAGCATCGCGTACACCGCGGGCTGCTCGCGCGGGATGCTCGCCAGCGTCAGTGCCTGCCCGCGCCAGGCCGACACCAGGGCCAGGCCGCGGCGCAGTGCGGACAGCATGCCGAGCGCGAGCACGTCGATCTTCATCAGGCCGACGGCGTCGAGGTCGTCCTTGTCCCACTGGATCACGGTGCGTTCTGGCATGGCGGCATTCTCGACCGGCACCAGTTCGTCGAGCCGGCCGCGGGCGATGACGAAACCGCCGACATGCTGCGACAGATGGCGCGGAAAGCCGATGAGTTCCTCGGTGAGTGCGACCAGGCGCCGGGTGACCGGGCTGGTGGGGTCGAAGCCCGCTTCCTGCAGGCGCTCGGGCAGGATGCGACGGCCGTCGAACCAGTGGTGCTCGCGCGTCAGGCGCTCGATCTGCGCCTCGTCCAGGTCGAGGGCACGGCCGACGTCGCGCAGGGCGCTGCGTGCCCGGTAGCTGATTACGGTGGCAGCCAGCGCTGCGCGTTCGCGGCCGTACTTGCGGTAGATGTACTGGATGACCTCCTCGCGGCGGTCGTGCTCGAAATCGACGTCGATGTCGGGTGGTTCGTTGCGCTCGCGCGAGATGAAGCGCTCGACCAGCATGATGCCCAATGTCGGATCGACCTCGGTGATGCCCAGTGCCCAGCACACCACCGAATTCGCCGCCGAGCCGCGGCCCTGGCACAGGATGCCCACGCTGCGGGCGAAGCGGACGATGTCATGCACGGTGAGGAAGTAGGGCTCGTAGCCGAGCTCGACGATGAGGGCGAGCTCGTACTCGATCTGCCGGCGCACCTGGGGTGGGGCAGGGTCATCGGCAGCGGCGGGTGGCAGCTCGCCCGCCGCGGGTTCGGCGACGGCGTGGCCAGCCTGTCCGCGGTAGCGCCAGCACAGCCCGCCTTCCACCAGCCGACGCAGCCAGCTCGCCGGAGTCTCGCCTGCGGGGACGAGTTCGGCCGGGTACGCGTAGCGCAGTTCGTCGAGGCTGAAGCTGCAGCGTGCGGCGACTGCGAGGGTCTCGGCGAGCAGAGCGGGGGGGTAGCGGCGGGCGAGGGTGTCGCGATCGTGCAGGCGCAGCTCCGCATTGGGGGCGAGTGCGAGTCCGGCCTCGGCGACGCTGCAGTGCAGGCGCAGCGCGGTCATCACGTCGGCCAGTGGACGGCGCGCGGCGTCGTGCATGAGTGCGGCGCTGGCGGCGACCGCGGACACACCGGTGGTGCGAGCGATGCGGCGCAGCAGGGTGATGCGGGCGCGGTCGCGGCCATCGAGCCGCACCGTCACCGTCAGCCAGCTGCGGCCGGGATAGCAGCGCGCCAGCCACGCGGCATCGGCCGCCAGCGCCGTGCTGGCAGCGTCAACGCCGGTGCGGGGCGGAAATGCCGCCGGCGCGACCAGCAGCGCCAGGCAGTCGGTCTGCAGCCCCTCGCGGCAGGCAGCCTCGACCATGTTGCGGGTGAGGTGGTAGCGCCCCTTGTCTGCTGCGCGCCGGGCCTGGGTGATGAGGCGAGACAGCTGGCCATAGCCGGCGCGCGTGGCGGCCAGCAGCACGATGCAGGGGCCGTCGGCAAGTTGAAGCTCGCTGCCGATGATCAGCTGCGGCCGTGCGTCGGCAGGCAGGGCTTGCAGCGCACGGTGGGCGCGTACCACGCCCGCGAGCGAGCATTCGTCGGTGAGGGCGATGGCGGTGTAGCCGAAGGCCGCCGCCTGCGCCACGAGCTCCTCGGGGTGCGAGGCGCCGCGCTGGAAGCTGAAATTGCTGAGGCAGTGGAGTTCGGCATGTTGCGGAGTCACATGCGAACTGTAAAAAAATACAGCTCCAGACGCAAGCGCGTGCCCTGCCCCCAGGGCGTCGTCCGCTGGCAGCCTCGTCTTAGCTGTCGCGGAAACCGGGCGGGCCCGGTACACTCACGCGCTTTGGCCGGCGCTGTCGCAGGCCGAGTCTGCAGATCATTTTCGGGCCGATATGGCCAGCAAGGAGTTTTCGATGCGCTTCGAGATGACCCGCGCCGCACTGTTCGGCGCCCTGGCACTGGCCTTTGCGCTGGGCACGCCAGCCCATGCGCAGCAGAAGTCGGTGGCCATCACCGCCATCGTCGAGCATCCGGCGCTTGACGCCGTGCGCGACGGCGTCAAGCAAGGCCTGGCCGAGGCGGGCTTCGAAGAGGGCAAGAACCTCAAGTGGCAGTACCAGAGCGCGCAGGGCAACACCGGCACGGCGGCGCAGATCGCGCGCAAGTTCATCGGTGACCGCGTCGACGTCATCGTCGCCATCGCCACGCCTTCGGCCCAGGCCGTGGCTGCGGCAACGCGCAACATCCCGCTGGTGTATTCCGCAGTGACCGACCCGGTCGCCGCCAAGCTGGTGCCGTCGCTGGCCGCATCGGGCACCAACGTCACGGGCGTGTCCGATGCGCTCGAGCTGGACAAGCAGATCGAGCTGATCAAGCGCGTGACGCCCGAGGCCAAGCGTGTCGGCATGGTCTTCAACCCGGGTGAGGCCAACTCGGTGGTGGTGCTCGAGCGCATGCGCGAACTGCTGCCCAAGTACGGCATGAGCCTGGTCGAGGCCGCCGCGCCGCGTTCGGTTGACGTCGGCTCTGCCGCGCGCAGCCTGATCGGCAAGGTCGATGTGTTCTACACCAGCACCGACAACAACGTGGTGTCGGCCTATGAGGCCCTGGTCAAGGTCGGCATGGATGCCGGCATCCCGCTGGTGGCTGCAGACACCGACAGCGTCAAGCGTGGCGCCGTCGCCGCCTATGGCATGGACTACAAGGCGCTCGGCGTGCAGACCGGCCACATGGTGGCGCGCATCCTCAAGGGCGAGAAGCCGGGCGACATCGCCTCGGAAACCAGCAACAGGCTCGACCTCCATGTGAGCCCGGCCGCCGCCCGTCGCCAGGGCATCACGCTGTCGGAGGCGCTCATCAAGGACGCCGCCCAGGTCGTCGAGTAAGCGGCTGCAAGCCCGGTACGCGACTGCCGCGGTGCAGTCGCCCCGGGTGTTCGCGGCGGGGTTTCCTCGTCGCCCATCCTCAAACGGTTATTTCCCATGTCGCTCTACACCTTGCTCGGGGCACTGGAGATCGGCCTGATCTTCAGCCTGGTCGCGCTGGGCGTGTACATTTCCTTCCGCCTGTTGCGCTTCCCCGACCTTACCGTCGATGGCAGCTTCCCGCTCGGCGGCGCCGTTGCCGCGACCATGATCGCAGCCGGCCAGGACCCCTTTACCGCCACCATTGCCGCCACGCTGGCAGGTGCCGCGGCTGGCATGATCACCGGCTGGCTCAATGTGCGCCTCAAGATCATGGATCTGCTCGCCAGCATCCTGATGATGATCGCGCTCTACTCGATCAACCTGCGCATCATGGGCAAGCCCAATGTGCCCTTGATCATGGAGCCGACGGTATTCAACCTGCTCCAGCCCGAGGCGCTGGTCGACTACGTGTTCCGCCCGCTGCTGCTGGTGCTGATCGTGATCGTCGTGAAGCTGGGGCTCGATGCCTATTTCTCCACCCAGACCGGGCTGGCCATCCGCGCCACCGGTTCCAACGCGCGCATGGCGCGCGCGCAGGGCGTCAACACCGGGCTGGCGGTGCTCGCCGGTATGGCGCTGTCGAACGCGCTCGTCGGCCTGGCCGGGGCGCTGTTCGCGCAGACCCAGGGCGGGGCTGACATCTCGATGGGCGTGGGCACCATCGTCATCGGCCTGGCGGCAGTGATCGTGGGCGAGAGCCTGCTGCCTTCGCGCAAGCTTTACCTGGCGACGATCGCGGTCATCGTCGGCGCCATCGTGTATCGCTTCTTCATCGCGGTCGCGCTCAACTCCGACTTCATCGGTTTGCAGGCGCAGGACCTCAACCTCGTCACCGCGTTGCTCGTCACCGTCGCGCTCGTGGTGCCCAGGCTGCGTGCCCACTGGTCCGGCAGGAAGGGAGGCTGACATGCTCAACGTTCAGGATCTGCGCCTGACCTTCAACCCCGGTACGCCGATCGAGACCCAGGCCCTGCGCGGCATGTCGCTCGAGATCCCGACCGGGCAGTTCGTCACCGTCATCGGCTCCAACGGCGCCGGCAAGTCGACCTTCCTCAATGCCGTCTCCGGCGAGCAGAAGGTCGACAGCGGCAGGATCGAGATCGACGGCATCGACATGACCCGTCAGCCGGTGTGGGCGCGCGCGCGCCACGTCGCCCGCGTGTTCCAGGACCCGCTCGCGGGCACCTGCGAGGACCTGACCATCGAGGAGAACATGGCGCTCGCCAGCATGCGCGGCGAGCGTCGCGGCTTCTCGTTTGCCGTCAAGCCGGCGCTGCGCGAGGAGTTTCGCGCTCAGCTGTCGACCCTCGGCCTCGGCCTGGAGAACCGCCTGTCCGATCGCATCGGCCTGCTCTCCGGCGGCCAGCGCCAGGCAGTGAGCCTGCTGATGGCGGCGCTGCGGCCGTCGCGACTGCTGCTGCTCGACGAGCATACCGCAGCGCTCGATCCGCGCACCGCGGCCTTCGTGCTCGAACTTACCGTGCGCATCGTCGCCGAGCACAAGCTCACCACGATGATGGTCACGCACTCCATGCGCCAGGCGCTCGACGTCGGCCAGCGCACGGTGATGCTGCATCAGGGCAGGGTAGTGCTCGACGTGGCGGGCGAGGAGCGCGAGGGCCTCGACGTGCATCACCTGCTGGCGATGTTCGAGAAGGTGCGCGGCGAGGAAATCGACGACGACAAGCTGTTGCTGAGCTGAACGCCTGCACGGATGCCGATGCCCGAAAGGCTCGCGACTTGCGTCGCGCCTACGGCACCCCGCGGCGCGGATCGCCCCCGCGTGGGAGCGGCGCGAGCCGCGAGGGGTTGAAGGCGACGGGGCCTGGGGCCAGCCGCGAACAGCTCGCGACTTGCGTCGCGCCTACAGCACCCCGCGGCGCGTATCGCCCCGCGTGGGAGCGGCGCGAGCCGCGAGGGGTTGAAGGCGACGGGGCCTGGGGCCGGCCGCGAACAGCTCGCGACTTGCGTTGCGCCTACGGCACCCCGCGGCGCGGCAATCGCTTAGAATCCGCGCTTCGCTCAAGCATCCAGTTTCCATTTCGCCATGTCCCAAGCCATTGCCTCCCGTCCTGTCCGCACCCGCTTCGCGCCCAGCCCGACCGGCTATCTGCACATCGGCGGCGCCCGCACCGCGCTGTTTTCCTGGGCCTTCGCCCGTCGCCATGGCGGAACCTTCGTCCTCCGCATCGAGGACACCGACGTTGCCCGCTCGACGCCGGAGGCGGTGCAGGCCATCCTCGACGGCATGGACTGGCTGGGCCTGGCGCATGACGAAGGCCCGTTCTATCAGATGCAGCGCATGGACCGGTACAAGGAGGTCATCGGCCAGATGCTGGCCGCCGGCACCGCCTACCACTGCTACATGTCGTCCGAGGAACTCGACGCTATCCGCGAGGCGCAGCGCGCCCGCGGCGAGAAGCCGCGCTATGACGGGCGCTGGCGCCCCGAGGCGGGCAAGGCCCTGGCGCAGCCGCCCGAAGGCGTGCAGCCGGTGGTGCGCTTCCGCAATCCGACCGATGGCGTGGTGGCGTGGGACGATCTCGTCAAGGGGCGCATCGAGATCGCCAACGCCGAGATGGACGACTTCATCATCGCGCGTGCCGACGGCACGCCGACCTACAACTTCTGCGTGGTGGTGGACGACTGGGACATGGGCATCACCCATGTCATCCGTGGCGACGACCATGTGAACAACACCCCGCGCCAGATCAACGTGCTGCGCGCGCTCGGCGCCGAGGTGCCGCTCTACGCCCACCTGTCGATGATCCTGGGCGACGATGGCACCAAGCTCTCCAAGCGCCACGGTGCGGTGAGCGTGATGCAGTATGACGAGGACGGCTACCTGCCCGAAGCCGTGATCAACTATCTGGCGCGCCTGGGCTGGAGCCATGGTGACGACGAGGTCTTCAGCCGTGCTCAGTTCGTTGAATGGTTCGATCTCGACCATATCACCCCCTCGGCGGCGCAGTTCAACACCGAGAAGCTGAACTGGCTCAACGCGCAGTACATCAAGAAGGCGGATGACGGCTTTCTCGCTGCCGAAGTTGCCAACCGCCTCGCTCGTCGCGGTGTCAATCCCGAAACCGGGGTGGCGCTCGAGGCCGTGGTGGCGCTGTACAAGGACCGTGTCGCCAATCTCAACGAACTGGCGGACTCGGCCGAGCTGTTCGTGGCCGATGTTCATCCCGCACCCGAGGTGATCGGGCAGCACCTGACCGATGCCGCGCGCGCTGCGCTGGTCAGCCTGCGTGCCCGCCTTGCCGGCACCGACTGGAACAAGGCTGCGCTGTCGCAGGCGATCAAGGACACGATGGCCGAGCATGGCCTGAAGATGCCGCAGGTGGCCATTCCGCTGCGGGTGGCCGTGCTGGGCGTGCCGCAGACGCCGTCGATCGATGCGGTGCTCGAAGTGCTTGGCCGCGAGCGCGTGCTGGCGCGCCTGGACCGCCATCTGTGACCGAGGCTTTCCGCGGCGGTTGAGCGTCGCGCTTCAGCGCTGCTGGCGGCGGGGGCGAAACTCGCTGCCGACCCAGCGCGCGAACTCGATTCTGGTGCAGCGGCCGGTACGATCCAGGCCGCGTCCGGCGACGACCCGATAGATGACGATGTCTTCGTCCGGGTTTGCCGAGCGGTGCTCGTCGATGATCTGGCGCACGGACCATTGTTGTCCCGGGCGGTCGTTGCAGTAGAAGTGACCGGCCTTCACCTGGGGCAGTCTGCTGTCGGCGCTGGATTGCGCGATTGCCAGCGCGCGGTGGACGACCTGGCGAAGTTCGTCCGTGCCGACGTCCAGCACGACATTGAGCTCGTCCATTGCCTTGCGTACATGTTCGTCGCCGGGCAGTGGGTAGCCGCCACCGCCACGCCCAGGGGGCAGCGGTGCGTAGTGGGTGAGGCTGGCCGGATAGCGCCGCCAGGGGAAGGGATAGTTGAAGAGGATGGCGGTTGCGCCGAGGATCAGGCAGTTCAGGCCGACCGGATAGAGGGCATAGGCAAAGCCGAGGTCGTGGATCGCCGGGCCGCCGACGACCGCAGCCAGTGCGGTCGCACCGCCGGGCGGATGTATGCAGCGTGCCAGGTGCATGACACCGATCGCGCCGCCCACCGCTGCCGCGCCGGCCAGCGTCGGGTCGGGGATGATGAGCTGGCTGAGCACGCCGACCAGTGCCGACAGCATGTTTCCGGCCAGCAGGGGCCAGGGCTGCGCGAACTGGCTGTGCGGCGCGGCGAACACGATCACCGCAGCAGCGCCGAGCGAGGGCACCACGAACACGGCCGCCTCGCTGCCCACCATGCCCTGCGTGAGCGCGACCACGATTGCGATTCCGAGCAGGCCTCCGAGACTTGCCACCCAGGGCTCGCCGCCATGCTGGCTGCTGTGTGGAATGCCTGCGAGCTCGTGCATGCGCTCGCGTATGGCGGTCAGTCTTCGTGTCGATGACATTGCTGCTTGGTGGTGTCGGTGATCGGTTTTTCGCCCGGTTCTACTTCGTCAGGCGTTCGTACAGCTTGACTGCCGTGTCCACGTAGCGCAGCAGGCGGTCGCCCTCGGCCAGCAGCAGGCGCGCGTGGCGGTTCCTGTTCATCCGCGAGGGGTCGGGCGCGAGCGCGGCGCTGAAACGCTCCCACTGCTGCGCGACCTCGTCGAGCTGGGCGATGAGTTCCGGCAGCCGGCGACTGCCTTGGCGCAATTCGTCGAGGTTGGCGTCGAACTCGACGATCGATGCGCTGATCTGGTCGTCGATCTCCTCCTGCGTGTCGACCAGTTCGCGGAACAGGAACAGCTTGCCGATGCGCTGCGACAGCATGCGGTTCCTTCCCGCAACGTTCACATAGCGTGCGTCGGGCGTGCCGGCGCACTGCGCAGCCACGCTGGTGAGGTGGTCCGCGACGTTGAGCACTGCTTCGCTGAGGCGGAACAGCTTCAAGCGGTCCTGGGCGGTGGCTGCAGTCGATAACAGGGCTTGGCGATAGGCCGGCCAGGTGCTCAGGACAGCCGCCAGAGGTTCCTCCAACGCCGCTTCCAGTGGCAGTTTGCGCAGACGAGCCAGGGTGCGTTCGAACTCGCCGTCGAACTGGCGCAGGCGGATCCGGGCATCAGCGGGTGCGATCTCCCACACCAGCCGGGCCGAGGCGATGGCCAGCTGCTGCGAAAGGAAGCGAAGGCGACCGCAGAGGTTGATCAGCGCCCCGGGCGGGAGACCGTTACGCATGTCCGTGGCCGTGCGCCGTGTCTTGCGCGCAAAGCTCAGGCGATGGCCGGCGTCACCGAGCCCGGTATCGAGCAAGGCCGCATGCTGGATGTGGAAATTGCGCTTGTCGACCACGAGCACCCCCTGGTCGATCAACTGGCGCAGGCTGCGCGAGAAGGCCTCTGGCGTGAGTCCCACCTGAGATGCGATCACCTTCTTGGTGGCATTCAGCGTGACGGTGCTTTCTCCTGCCAGCCTGCCTGGCTCGCCGGCTTGCTCGAGAAGGTAGTCGAGGATGCGCTGGGCGCCAGTGGTGCTGCGATGATGCCCCCGGCTGTCGGTTTCCGTCGCCGACAGGCGACGCGCGAGCGCTTCGATGATCGATGCGCTCAAGGCCGGTTCGGCGCTGATCATCGGCCGCAGCACGCGCATGTCGATCGCAACGAGAATGCAGCGGCTGCTGCTTTCGCACGAGGAGCGGTAGTGCGTTGCGCTGAAGGTCTCACCGAGGTTGAGCAACTGAGGGCCCTGGACGACTTCGATGGCCCGCCGGCCACCATCCTCGAGTGGCTGGAAGCGCACCACGCTGCCGCTGCACAACAGCCAGGCGTCGCGCACGGGCTCGCCGCTGCGATACAGGCTTGCGTGGCTGGAGAGTTCCACGAGGCGCCCTGCGCGCTCGAGTTCTTCGAGGCGTTGGGGTGACAGTCCAAAAAAGATGGCACAGCGGGACAGGAAGTCCCGTTGTGCCCAAGTACCGCGTCGTAACCGTGTGTTCAAGTGATTCAGGCCTTTTGTCCGTTGTCCGACCGGCGGTGCCGGCACCAGAGGCCGGTCGGACATCGTGCCCTCCGGGTAGCCTCGATATTAATAGACGTCGTGCTGGGTGTTATAGACGTTGAACTTGCCGGTGGGCGTGATCAGGCGCGGGTCGCGGATCACGGCCTTGAGCTTGCGCGTCCTGTCATCGACCACGACGATGGCCGATTCCTGGTCCGCACCATTCCACACCGAGAACCAGACCTCGTCGCCCGCCTTGTTGTACTCGGGCTGCACGACGCGCTTGGGGCCGGCCTTGATGCCCGACCAGTCGCCGATCGGGATCAGCTCGTAGCCCTTGTCGATGTTGTCGATGTCCCATACCGCAACCGCCTGGCTGATCTTCTCGTCGGGGTTGAGCGTGGTGTCTACCCACAGATTCTTGGAGGTGGGGTGCGTCTTCAGGAACAGTGAGCCGCCGCCCAGGCCCTTGAGCGTGCGCACGACCTTCCAGGCGTTGTCCGGGTGCTTTTCGGGGTCGGTGCCGATCAACGAGATGGTTTCATCGCCGAGGTGGCCGGTCGCCCACACCGGGCCGTACTTGGGATCGAGGAAGTTGGCACCGCGGCCCGGGTGCGGCACCTTGCCCACGTCCACCAGTTTCTCGAGCTTGCCTTCCTTGGTGTCGATGACGGCGATCTTGTCCGAGGCGTTGGCCGCGTCCATGAAGTAGCGATGCGAGGACTCGAAGCCGCCGTCATGGAGGAAGGGCGCGGCCTCGATCATCTTGATGCTCAGGTTCTCGAGGTCGCGATAGTCCACCGAGTACACCATGCCGGTTTCCTTCACATTGACGAAGAACTCCGGGTTGAAGTGCGAGGAGATGATGGCGGCCACGCGCGGTTCGGGGTGGTAGTCCTGGGTGCCGACCACCATGCCGCGGGTCGACACGATCTTGCGCGGCTGCAGGGTGTCGCCGTCCATGATCACGAACTGGGGCGGCCAGTAGGTCCCGGCGATGGCGTACTTGTCCTCCCAGCCCTTGGCCTTGGAGCTCTCGACCGAGCGTGCCTCGAGGCCGACCTTGATCTCGGCGACGGTCTCGGGCTTCTCCATCCACAGGTCGATCAGGTTGATCTTGGCGTCGCGGCCGATCACGAACAGGTAGCGGCCCGACGCCGACATGCGCGAGATATGCACCGCGTATCCGGTCTCGATGATGCTGACGATCTGCTTGCTGTCGCCGTCGATGAGGGCGATCTTGCCGTCATCGCGCAGCGTCACCGAGAACAGGTTCTCGAGCTTGAGGTCGTTCATCTTCTTCGTGGGGCGCTTCTCCACCGGGATCACGACCTTCCACGAGGCTTCCATTTCCTTGAGGCCGAACTCGGGCGGGGCGGGCGGCGTCTGCTGGATGTAGCGTGCCATCAGGTCGACTTCGTCGTCGGTGAGCACGCCCGAGGTGCCCCAGTTGGGCATGCCGCCCGGCGAGCCGTACTTGATGAAGACCTTCAGGTAGTCGAGTCCCTTCTCGAGGGTAAGGTCAGGCGTCAGCGCCTTGCCGGTGGCACCCTTGCGCAGCACGCCGTGGCAGCCGGCGCAGCGTTCGAAGAAGATGCGGCTGGCTTTGTCGAACTCGGGCTCCGACATGCGCGGTGCGAGCGGGTTGATGTCATGGTGCATCGGCACCTCTGCCAAGGGCGAGCCTGCAGCCTGATATTCCTTCATTGCTGCGTCACTATGGCCGGCCGGAGCCTCGGCGAAGGCCGCCTGGCAGGCCAGAGCCAGGGCCGAGATTGCAATGGCGCGAAGATGCTTGGAACTTCCTACGATCATGATGTGCTCACCCCTGTGAAAGTTGCTTCGGTGGCGCACTCTTGCAGGCTGAAAGTTCCCTGCTTTGATCGACATCAATATTTTCGGACCCCTAGTGCTGGCGCGGTTTCTATCGATTTGCGTGCTTGATGATCATCAAGCACGCAAATCGCGGCGACAAAAAAGCCCCGGCAGGCCGGGGCTTGAAGCGGGGCGCTGGTACGCCTGGTCAGGCTGCCTTGCGGGTGCGTGACGCGGTGGTTGTGGCGGGTACGATGACCTCCAGCGGGTTGACCTTGCTCAGCTTGCCGGCCTCCTCGAACATCGACTGCATGGTTCGTTGCAGGTCTGCAAACTGGCGGGAACCCACTTCGACGACCTCGCTTTGCGTCTGCACGCAGAGCTCACTCACTTCACGCAAATAGCTGGTGAGGTGCTCGAAGCCCTTGCTCTGGGTGGCGCCCTGTGTCGCGAGTGCGCTGCGCAGGTCGCCCGATTCGAGCTGTGCGCCACTGTTCGAAGCCAGCTCGCACAAGGTGCGTGCGGTGTCGAGGTTGAGTGCGAGCAGTTTCTCCGCGGCGGAGAGGGAGATCTGTGCGTAGGCCTCGAAGTGTTCGATGCTGGCTTGGGCGTTTGCCGAGAATTTCTCGACGTTGGGTTGGTGGATCATGAAGGCCTCCGGACGGTCGTTGCAGGAAAGTGCTTGTTCTGGCGATGCTATATGAATGCGCGTTGCGCACCCATACCCGCTTCGCGCTGTTCTGCATACCGTGAACACGGTAGCCATCGGCCAGGGACGGACGCCGGCAAGGTCAGGGCAGGCGAGAGAGCTCGCCTGCGGTGCTTGGGCTGATGCCGTTGGTGATCGCGTAACGTGTGAGTTCGGCGACATTGTGCAGGTCGAGCTTGCGCATGATGTTGCGCCTGTGCACCTCGACGGTGGACGGGGCGACATGCAGGCGTTCGGCAATGCGCGGTGAGGTGTAGCCCTCGGCAATGAGCTGGAGCACCTGGCGTTCGCGCGCGGTGAGGCGGGGCAGCGCGGTCTCGAGGCTGTCGCGGTCTCGCAGGGCGCCTGCAACTGCCCCAGCCACATCGGGGCAGATGTAGCTACGGCCCTGCTGCACCGTACGGATCGCACGCAGCAACTCGTCGCCAGCCTCTGCCTTGGTGATGTAGCCGCTGGCGCCGGCGTTGAGCAGATCCATGACGAACTGGCGGTCGGCGAAGGCCGAGAGGCCGATGACACGAACGCCAGGGTGGCTGGCACACAGCCTGCGGGTTGCCTCGATGCCGTTCATGCCCGGCATGGCGACGTCCATGCATACGAGATCCACCGCTTGGCGGGCGACGACAGCGAGGACTTCGTCGCCACTCGCCGCTTCGGCGACGACCTCCAGGCCGTTGTCACGGGCAAGCAGGGCACGCAGGGCGTGGCGGAACATCTGGTGGTCATCGGCAAGCACGATACGAAGCTTCATGATGGTCGCTCCGTCAACAAGTCAGGTGCGGGATGGAAACCTGTATGGCAGTGCCTTCTCCAGGCTTGGTCATCAGAACGAACTGGCCGCCTGCCAGCTCCACGCGTTCGCGCATCGTGATCAGCCCAAGTCCGGGCGTGCTGCCCGGTTGTCCGAGCAGGGCAAGCTCGAAGCCTACGCCGTCGTCCACGATGGACAGGCGCGTGCGCGTCGGCTCGCGCTCGAGCCCGATACGAACCTGCCCGGCGCATGCGTGCTTGGCACAGTTTGTCAAAGCCTCCTTCACCAGCCTGAACAGCAGGGTCTGGGCCTCGGCGGCGAGTCCGGGCGTTTCGGCACCGGCCGTTGTCAACACCACATCGAGCCGTGTGCGTTTTCTGAACGCTTCGACATATTCCCGCAGCGCAGGTTCGAGACCTGCGTAATCGAGTGTGGCCGGACGCAGGTCGGTGCAGATCTCGCGGATGCCTGCGGTGGTGTCCGCCAGCAGTGCGTCGACGTCCTCCAGCAGCGTTCCGCACGCTGCGCGCACTTGTGTGGGCAGGCTGTCGGCGAGGTTGGCGAACAGGATGCGCAGCGCGGCGAGGTTCGGACTGGCGCGGTCGTGGAGCGCGCTCGCAAGCTGGCGGCGTTCGCGTTCCTCGATCTCGATCATGTGGCGGGACAGCTCGGCTACGCGGGCGAGCTGGCGGATACGCTCGGCCTCGAGGCGTTTGCGCGTGGTGATGTCCTGTACCGTGCCGTAGAGTCTCACGACGCGACCGCTTGCGTCCTTGTGCGGCTCGATGACAGTGAAGTGGTGACGCTGCTTGCCTGAGGGCAGCAGCACCTCTTGCTCCAGCGAACAACGATCGCCGGTGTCGATTGCGTGCCAGAAGAGGTCGCGGGTGCGATCGAGCGAGCTCGGTGTGTAGTAGGACAGGACCTCGTTGATGTCCGGTTCGCCCAGGTGCTGAGGGCGCTCGAGCATGCGGAAGAGCTCGCGCGACCAGGTCATCCTTCCGCTGTCGCGGTCGAGTGTCCAGTCGCCGACCTGGGCAAGGCGTTGCGTCGTTGCCAGCCGCCATCCGGTCAGCTCGAGCGCGGCCCGCAACTCGGCGATGTTGCGGCCGCTCATTCGGCCGTACGCCCCGGGCGCGGCGGACGGAGCAGGAAGCGGCCCGGATCGAGTGCCTCCCAAAGGTCGCGCTCCAGCGGCAGTGGTTCGGCGCACAGCGCACTGGCGAGGCTCTCGGCCGCCAATGTCGTCCACACCAGGCCGCGTGCGCCGTAGCCTGACAGCACATGCAGTCCCGCCTGGCGCGCCAGACCTGCGAGTTCGGCCCGTGGCGCGGCTGTCCCGTCCGCAGGTAGGGCGCCGATCATCGGCAGGCGGTCGGGGGAGGCCGGGCGGAAACCGACACGGCCGCGCAGCGCAGTTGCGTCGAGGCCATGGGTGAAGCCAGGCAGCATGGCTTCGAGCTTGCCGAGGTTGTCGGCATGGTCGCGGGCACGAAGCGCAGGCTCGCTGTCATCGACGTCGAAGGTCGCGCCCGCGCAGCGCAGTCCGTCGATCTCCGGACTCACGTAGCCGCCGCGGCACACCACGACGCGCGGCGGGCTGGCACTGGCAGCAGGCAGCAGGGACACCTGTCCGCGGGCACTGACTACCGGGAGCCGCATGCCGGTGTCCAGTTCGAGTACGCCGACGCCGGCCGCAAGGATGACCACCGGCGCCGCCGCAATCAGCCGGTGCTGGTCGTCGTAGGCGTGCCACAGCCCGCCCTGGCGCTCGAGCTGAGCCAGCTTGCGGCCGAAGTGCGTGTGCAGGCTTTGCCCGCTTGCGGCCAGGTTGGCCGCGCACAGGCTGGGCGGCTGCACCCAGCCGCTGTCAGCGAACCACCATCCGCCCGCGGCGACGGTGCAGCCGGCAATGCGTGCGGCAGCGTCCGTGTCGACGTGGCTCAGATGCGAGGCGGGCAGGCCCAGGCGTTCGACCACCGCCTGCATCTTGGCTGCTTGCGCGCCGTCGCGTGCAAGGTGGAGCACGCCGCAGGCGTCCGCCTGCACGGCGAGGCCGCGCGCGCGCAGGCGCGCGATGTGCGCCCAGCCATGCAGCGTGCCGGCGCGTGTGAGCCGGCTCATGCGGTTGTCGTCCAGGCTGGGTAGCGGGCGCAGCACACCTGCAAGGTTGCCGGAGGCGCCGTTTGCGGGGCCTGCTGCCTGGTCGATCAGTTCGATCGTCCAGCCCCGTGCGGCGAGGCGTTCGGCCATGCTGCACCCAGCCAGCCCCGCGCCCACGATGAGCGCATGTCCGCGTGCTGGCAGTGCCTGTTCGTCCGTCTGCGAGTGCGTCTCGCTGTTGGCGAGGATGCCGCACAGCATCTGGCGCTTGCCGCCGAAGCCTGCAGCCTTGCGGACCTCGAAGCCGGCGCGGCGCAAGCCTTCGCGGACTTCGCCCGCCACCGACCACGTGGCAAGCGTGGCGCCCGGTGCGGCCAGGCGGGCAAGCAGGTGAAAGATGCGCGCTGACCAGAGCTCAGGGTTGCGTGCGGGCGAGAAACCGTCGAGATAGAAGGCGTCTGCACGGGCTAGCAGCTGGGCCAGGCCCTCGCGTGCATCGCCGAAGTAAAGCGTCAGCGTCACCTGGTCGTTGTCCAGGTGCAGGCGGTGCAGGCCCGGCGTCAGTGCGGGCCATTGCGCGCGCAAGGCGTCCGCTTGTGCGGCGAGTTGCGGCCAGCGCGCATGCACGCGGGCAAGGTCTTCGGTGCTGAAGGGGTGCAGTTCGCAGGAGATGAAGTGCAAGCGTTTGCAACGCTGCGGATCGGCTCGCCATGCGGCCCAGGTGGCGAGAAAGTTGAGTCCGAGTCCGAAGCCGGTCTCGACGATGACGAAGTGTTCGCGGCCCTGCCAGCGTTCGGGCAGGGCGTTGCCGGCCAGGAACACGTGCTGCGCCTGGCCGAGCGCGCCATCGGCCGAGTGGTAGATGTCGTCGAAGGTGCTGGAGTAGGGAACGCCGTCGGCGCTGTGCTCGAGGCGGGCGGGGATGATCGGCATTGTGCGGCGGCGAGGTGTTCCGGCGCAGGGCCGGCGTCAAGGTGGTGTTTGAAAGCGTGTAATGGTAGCTTGCGCGCCGTTCAATTTCGATTCGCCCTGGTAACGCCATGTCCGCACTCAAAGCGCTCGTCGAATCTTCCCGATTCCAGAATTTCATCATCGCGGTGATCGTCATCAATGCGATCACACTCGGCCTGGAGACCTCGCCCACCGTGATGGCAGCGGCCGGTAGTGCGCTGGTCATGCTGGACCGTGTCGCGCTCGCCATCTTCGTGCTCGAGATCGTGCTCAAGCTGGTCGTGTATCGGCACAATTTCTTCCGCAGCGGCTGGAACGTGTTCGATTTCCTGATCGTGGGCGTCACGCTGCTGCCGGTGGGCGAGGGCGTGTCGGTGCTGCGTGCGCTGCGCATCCTGCGCGCGCTGCGACTGATCTCGGTGGTGCCGTCGATGCGCAAGGTGGTCAATGCGCTGCTGCGCGCGATCCCTGGCATGAGTTCCGTGCTGACGCTGCTGCTGCTGGTGTTCTACGTGGCCGCGGTGATGGCGACCAAGCTCTTTGCAACCGACTTTCCGGAGTGGTTCGGCAGCATCGGTGCGTCCTTCTACACCCTGTTCCAGGTGATGACGCTGGAGTCATGGTCGATGGGGATCGTGCGCCCGGTGATGGAGGTGCATCCGCTTGCATGGCTGTTCTTCGTCGTCTTCATCCTGACCACCACTTTCGCGGTCCTCAACCTGTTCATCGCCATCGTTGTGGACGCGATGAATACCAGCGATCATGCCGAGCAGGAGGAGACCCGCGAACTGGTGGTAACCGAGCATGAGCTGGTGATGGCGGAGCTGAAGGCCTTGCGCACGGAGCTTGCCGAGTTGCGCGCCGAGCGCGGCGGTGCTGCCCCGGCAAGCGGCGATCAGGCGCTGGCGAGCCGCCTGTAGGCGCGCAGGCGCACTTCGGCGCCAAGCGCGAGTCGCGTGAGCGCCGCTGCGCGTTCGCGCCCGGCGGGGCTGGTGCGGTAGAGGTGCGGAGTCATTGTCAGCAAGTCGGCGATGAGTGCAGCGCCTTCGAGCTCGAAGTCGAAGGCCAGGCGGCGTTGCTCGATCAGCTCGAAGCCTGCAGGTGGCGCATCGTCGAGCATGCGCTCGGGCTTGATGCTCGGGTAGATGATCTCGCGCAGCGCGAGCAGGTGGCTCGGGCCGGTGTCGAGTTGCAGCAGTATGCCGCCGGGACTGAGAACGCGCGCGAACTCGGCATGCACCGGGAAGCCGAAAAGGCACAGCACGGCATCGAGCGTGCCGGGCAGGATCGGCAACCGGGCATTGCTGCCCACGATCCAGCACGTGTGGGGATCCCGCCGCGCGGCGGCCAGCACTGCCCATTTCGAGATGTCGAGGCCGACGAGACTCAGGTTGTGGGCCTCGCCGACGGATTCCGCTACGCAGCGCAGGTAGTAGCCCTCGCCACAGCCCGCGTCCAGGCAGGCAAGCTCGTCGGTGTGCGCAGCGCCAAGCTCGATCAGTGCGGCGGCGACTGCATCGGCGATGGGACGGTAGTGGCCGGCCTCGAGGAATCGCCGCCGTGCAGCGACCATCTCCTTGCTGTCGCCGGGGTCCTTCGAGCGCTTGTGTTGCACCGGCAGCAGGTTGATGTAGCCCTGGCTTGCGATGTCGAAGCTGTGGCCCGCCTCGCAACGCCAGCAAGCGCCCCCGTGCTGCAGCGGTGCGCCATCAAGTGGGCAGGCGAGCGCAGTGAAGGGCGCGCGGGCGAAGCTCACATCAGTGCCCCCAGAAAAGCACCAGCAGCAAGCCGCCCAGCGCGAGCCGATAGATCACGAAGGGCAACATGCCGATGCGGTCGAGCAACTTCAGAAAGACGTGGATGCACAGGTAGGCACTGATTGCCGACAGCACCACCCCCCAGGCCATTGCCGACCAGTCCACGGCATGTTCTTCCCGGACAAGGTCGAGCGCACTCAGGCCACCGGCGAGGACGATCACCGGAATCGACAGCAGGAAGGAGAAGCGCGCAGCCCCCGAGCGTGACAGTCCGAGCAGAAGCCCAGCGGTCATCGTGACCCCTGAGCGCGAGGTACCGGGGATGAGCGCCAGGGCCTGTGCGCAGCCAATGAGCAGGATGTCGCGGCGGGAAAGCGCATGTTCGCTGCGCGGCTGGGCGACCTTGCGGCCATGCAGGTCGGCGACCCAGAGCAGCAGGCCGAAGCCGATCGTGGTCCACGCGATGACCAGCGGTGAGCGCAGCTCCTGCTCGATGAAGCCCTTGAACAGCAGTCCGGCGAGTCCGACCGGGATGGTGCCGAGGATGACTGCCCAAGCCAGGCGGCTGTCGCCGACGCGCTGCCTGCGGACGAGCGATGCGGCCCAATCCTTCGTCATGGCGGTGACTTCGTCGCGGAAGTACCACACCACCGCAACCAGAGTGCCCAGGTGCACGGCGACGTCGAAGGCAAGACCCTGGTCGTCCCAGCCAGCGAGCCTTGGGAACAGGATCAGGTGCGCCGAACTGGAGATGGGCAGGAATTCAGTGAGGCCCTGGAGGATTGCAAGGATGACGATCTGGATGAAATCCATCGGGGGCCCTTACCGGTGGTGTGTACGGGAGTGCGGCGCTCACGGCAAGGTGCCGTGGCGCCTGCACGCGATCGGGCGTGATGCGTGCTCAGTCGCTCATTCCATGCGCATTTGCGGGAAGAGGATGACGTCGCGGATTGACGGCGAGTCGGTGAGCAGCATCACCAGGCGGTCGATGCCGATGCCGCAGCCGCCGGTCGGGGGCAAGCCGTACTCGAGCGCGCGGATGTAGTCGGCGTCGAAATACATGGCTTCCTCGTCGCCGGCCTCCTTGGCCTCGACCTGCGCACGGAAGCGCGCGGCCTGGTCCTCGGGGTCGTTGAGCTCGGAGAAGCCGTTGGCGATCTCGCGGCCGACGATGAAGAGCTCGAAGCGCTCGGTGATCTCGGGGTCGGTGTCGGAGGCGCGTGCCAGCGGCGAAACCTCGACCGGGTAGTCGATGATGAAGGTCGGCTCCCACAGTTCGGCTTCGGCGCAGGCTTCGAAAAGCTGCAGCTGCAGGCTGCCCAGGCCGCCCGGCTTCACCTTTTCGCCGAAGTCCTTGATCTTCTGCTTGAGCCACGCCGCGTCCGCCAGCTGCTCCAGCGTGAAGCCCGGGTGGTACTTGCGAATCGCCTCGACGATGGTGAGGCGGTGGAAGGGCTTGGAGAGGTCGAGCTCACGCCCCTGGTACACGAAGGATTCGGTGCCCAGCGCCTCGCGTGCGGCGTGGCGGATCAGGCCTTCGGTGAAGTCCATCAGCGTCTTGTAGTTCGCGTACGCCTCGTAGAACTCCATCATGGTGAATTCGGGGTTGTGGCGCGGGCTGAGGCCTTCGTTGCGGAAATTGCGGTTGACCTCGAACACCTTCTCGAAGCCGCCCACCACCAGGCGCTTGAGGTAGAGTTCGGGCGCGATGCGCAGGAACAGCTCCATGTCGAGCGCATTGTGGTGGGTGGTGAAGGGCTTGGCTGCGGCGCCACCCGGGATCGGGTGCATCATCGGCGTCTCGACCTCGAGGAAGCCGTGGCCTGTCATGTAGTTGCGGATCGACTGCACCATGCGGCTGCGCGCCACGAAGGTGAAGCGCGACTGCTCGCTCATGATGAGGTCGACATAGCGTTGGCGGTACTTCTGCTCGACGTCGGTAAGGCCGTGGAACTTGTCCGGCAGCGGACGCAGGCTCTTGGTGAGCAGGCGGATCTCGCTGGCCTTGACCGACAGTTCGCCGGTCTTGGTCTTGAACACCGTGCCGACGCAGCCGACGATGTCGCCGATGTCCCAGGTCTTGAACTGTGCATACACGTCCTCGCCCACGCCGTCGCGCTGCACGTAGAGCTGGATGCGGCCCGACAGGTCCTGGATGGTGACGAAGCTCGCCTTGCCCATCACGCGCTTCAACATGATGCGGCCGGCCACCTTGACCTCGACCGGCATGGCTTCCAGCGCCTCGGCGTCTTTCTCGCCATACAGCTCGTCGAGCTTGCCGGCGGTGTTCTCGCGTGAGAAGTCGTTGGGGAAGGCACGGCCGCTCTGGCGCCAGGCAGCGAGTTTCTCGCGACGCTCGGCGATCAGGTGGTTTTCGTCCTGCGGCGGGGTGTTCGTCTGGTCGGACATGGTGTGGATTCGGGTCGGATGGAAATTCGTGGGCGCCGGCGCGGTGCCTGCGGCAAAGGCGTGATTGTCGCAGGCGGAGGGGGGGCAGGGCAATTGCGGCAGGGCAGCGCTGCCATCCCCTTCTGCCAGAGGGAGGGGGCAACCGCGGGGTGACGGCGGCGCGGCAATGGGGCGTGCATTGTTTCTCGGAAATATTTCGCGAACCGCCCTAAAGTGCGTGCTCTGCACTCCGATAGTGGTATCACCGATCCTATTCGTCCCAGGAACCAGGAAATGAGCAGTTTCCGCGAGCTATACGAATCCGTCGAAAAGACGTTCTGGAACTCTCTGACCAAGAAGCTCAGCAGCTTCCTGTTGCTGCCGCTGCTGAACATCTGCTATCTCGTCCTGTTCTGGTGGCAGTCGGCCGAGATCGAGCGTCTCATTGCACGAGGGCCCGAGGCAGCGGCCGGCATTACGGCGATGCTGGACAAGGGCTTCGTCATTGCGGTCTTCCTGAGCGCCCTTGCGCTGGTGATGACGGTCGGACACATCCTCTACATGCGCCACCTGATCGTGCGTCCGGTGCGCGCCATCTGTGGCGTGTTCGAAGAGATCGCGCGCGGCGAAGGTGACTTCTCGCGCAACCTGCCGGTGAGCAGTCATGACGAACTCCGCGACCTGGCCCTCGGTTACAACCGCTTTGCCGACCGCATGCGCGAGATCATCGGCGAAGTGCGGAACATGAGCGTCAAGATTGCGCGCGAGGCCGTGCAGGTCAAGCTGCGCATCGAGGAGTCGGCCGCAGGCGCGCGCGAGCAGGAGCGCATGACCACTCAGGTTTTCGAAACCAGCACCGCCTCCACGGCGGCGATTGATGACGTCTCCCACAGTGCGCACCAGATCACCGACTCGACCAACGCCAACCTTGCCATTGCGCGTGATTCGCTGGTCGAGATGCAGGAGATTGCGGGCAAGATCAACACCGTCAGCGACAAGGTGCTCAGGTTCAACACCACGGTGGACGACCTGTCCACGCGTTCGGAGAGTGTCAAGCAGATCGCCGTGCTGATTCGCGAGATCGCAGACCAGACCAATCTGCTGGCGCTCAATGCCGCGATCGAGGCAGCGCGTGCCGGCGAGGCGGGGCGTGGCTTTGCCGTGGTCGCGGACGAGGTGCGCAAGCTGGCCGAGCGCGTCAACAAGGCCACCGAGGAGATCGTAGGCAACATCAATGGCATGCTGGGCCTGGTGGCGAACACCCGCAGCGAGAACGAGATCATCAATGTCGACGTGCAGGATACGCGGACGGTGGTCGAGCGCTCTGCGCGTCAGTTCGAGCACATGGTCGGCGAGTTCGAAGCCACAGGACAGCAGCTGAGCCAGATCGCCAGCGCGATGGAGTCGTTGAGCAGCACCAATGCCCGCGTGCACGAGAGTGTCACCGCCATCAACCAGCTGTCGGCCAAGGTTGGCGAGCAGATGCAGGACAGCGAGCAGCGAACGGTCGGGCTGACCAAGGCGACCGAGGCGGTACAGGAACTGGTGTCGCGCTTCAAGATCGGCCGCGGGACCTTTGACCAGGTGGTCGACCAGACCCGCATCTTCCGCGACCGCATCCAGGAACAGCTCGAGCAGATGGCGGCCAACCACGTCGATGTCTTCGATCGTCGCTATACGCCGATGGCCGGCACCAACCCGCCCAAGTTCAAGGTGAGCTGGGGCGAGGAGTTCACCCGCCGCTGCCAGGCCATCCTCGACGGCAGCCTCAATGCCGCGCAAGGCGCAGCGTTTGCCGTGGCGGTCAATACCGACAGCTACCTGTCGACCCACAACAGCAAGTTTTCCAAGCCGTTGACCGGCAATTACGAGGCCGATCTGGTCGGCAACCGTACCTGCCGCAAGTTCGACCGCCCACCCGAACTGCGCGCGGCGCGCAATACCGAGTCGATGTTGTTGCAGACCTATCTGCGTGACACCGGCGAGGTGCTGTGCGACATCGCCATGCCGATCATGGTGGGTGGCCGGCACTGGGGCAATGTGCGGGTCGGTGTGCCTGCCGAATCCCTCATCGCCGACTGAACTGAATACCCGCATGGGGCATGCCGGCAGCAAGACGGCTTGCCCTGTGGGACTGCGGCGGCGTATAGTCCGCCCCGTATCGAACGGGAGCGCCTGGATGAGTCCTCATCCGGGTGTGAAACGGGAAGTCCGGTGAAGCGAGGCCATAGGCCCGCCATTCCGGCGCAGCCCCCGCTGCTGTAAGCCTGACGGTGCCATCAATCAATGCCACTGGAGCACACTGCTCCGGGAAGGCGATGGCAACCGGACGAAGGTGAGCCAGAAGACCGACCCGCTCGATCAGACAGGTAAGTGCCCCGGGGTGCGGGCAAATGCCGACTGCTTGAGCGGATCCCTGATCCGCCCGCGTCCTGCCCGATCCGAGTCTCTGCGGTATCGCACGCGTTCATGCTGTCGCCATTGTTCCGCCCTCCGCTTACACCTTGGAAGACTTGGAGCGCGGAACGATGGATGAGAACAGGAAGCACAGCCACAACGAACGCATGCAGCGCAAGAAGGAGGTGGTCGATGCGGCCATCGAGCGCGCGCAGGAAGAACGCGGCATCGTCATCCTGATCACCGGCAACGGCAAGGGCAAGACGACCTCCGCCTTCGGCACCCTCTATCGTGCACTCGGCCATGGCCAGCAAGCGGGCGTGGTGCAGTTCATCAAGGGCACCCATGCTACCGGCGAGGTGGCCTTCCTGCAGCGCAACCCGGGCGCCTGCGCCGTGCGCTACCACGCGATGGCCACCGGCTTCACCTGGAACACGCAGAACTGGGACGCCGACAAGCGCGCCGCCGACGAAGCCTGGGCGCAGGCCGTCGCCATGCTCGCCGACCCGGCGCTGAGCCTCGTCGTGCTCGACGAACTCACCTACATGCTCAAGTACAACTACCTCGACACCGAACAGGTGCTCGCCGCGGTGCGCGCCCGCCCGCCGAAGCAGACCGTGATCATTACCGGTCGCGCAGCCAAGCCCGAACTCGTCGACCTGGCCGACACGGTCAGCGAGATCGCCGACCGCAAGCACGCCTTCAAGGCCGGGGTGAAGGCCCAGGCCGGCATCGACTTCTGAGCGCCTGGCGCTTGCCTGCCGCACACATCCTGCGATCACACCCTCGCGCCTCCGGAGCATCCCGATGAGCATTCGCCCCAAGATCCCCGCCACCATCGTCACCGGCTTCCTCGGCAGCGGCAAGACGACCCTGCTGCGCCACATCCTCGCCCATGCGGGCGGGCGGCGAATCGCCGTCATCGTCAACGAGTTCGGTGAGCTCGGCATCGACGGTGAGATCCTGCGCGGCTGCGGCATCGGCTGCGAGGATGAGGGGGGCGAGCGTGCTGGCCAGCTCTATGAGCTGGCCAACGGTTGCCTGTGCTGCACCGTTCAGGAGGAGTTCTACCCGGTGATGCGCGAGCTCATCGCACGCCGCGACGACATCGACCACATCCTCATCGAGACCTCCGGCCTCGCCCTGCCCAAGCCGCTGGTGCAGGCCTTCAACTGGCCCGAGATCCGCAACGCCTGCACCGTGGACGCGGTGATCACCGTTGTGGACGTGCCCGCCGCCGCGGCCGGCCAGTTCGCGGCCAACCCGCAGGCCGTGGACGTGCAGCGCCGAGCCGACCCCAACCTCGACCACGAGTCGCCGCTGCACGAGCTCTTCGAGGACCAGCTGTCGGCAGCCGATCTGGTGATCCTGTCCAAGACCGATCTTGCCGACGAGACGGCACGCGCTACCGTCGAGGCCCTGGTACGCGAGGAACTGCCGCCCGCAGTGAAGGTGGTCGCGAGCGAGCACGGGCGTATCGACCTCGACCTCGTCCTTGGCCTGGGCGCTGCCGCCGAGGACAACATCCACCTGCGTGCGAGCCACCACGACCATGAAGAGGGCGAAGCCCACGACCACGACCACGACGCCTTCCAGTCGGTCTCGGTCGAGCTGCCCGCGGTCGATCGCGAGCGCCTGCTTGCCATCCTCCATGATCTGGTTCAGGCCCACACCATCTACCGCATCAAGGGCTTCGTGGCCCTGCCGGGCAAGCCGATGCGCCTGGTCGTGCATGGCGTCGGCCGGCGCTTCGACAGCTACTTCGACCGGCGCTGGCTGGCGGACGAGACGCCGCGTACCCGCCTGGTGCTGATCGGCGAGGACCTCGACGCCAGCGCGCTGGCGGCTGCGCTCGCCGTTGCCGAAGCGGTCGAGACCGCCTGACATGCACCTGCTGGCGGCACAGGCCGGAGGCTTCGTGGAGGACGACGCGGTGGTCACGCGCATCGCGCAGGACCCGGCTGACATCGTCATCCTCAGCGCTGCCGACACAACCCTGGCCCTGCTCGCCGCGGCCTGCCCCGGGGAGGGGTTCCCGAGCGTGCGCCTGGCCAACCTCCTGCATCTGCGTCAGCCTGCGTCGGTGGACCTCTACCTCGACGAGGTGCTGCAGCACGCGCGGGTGGTCGTCATCGACCATCTCGGCGGTGAGAGCTACTGGCCCTACGGCACCGAGCAGGTTGGCCAGGTGTGCCGGGCACATGGCATCGCGTTGGTGATGTTCTCGGGCGATGCGACCGAGGACACCAACCTGCTCATGAAGGGCAGTGTCGACGTCGAGCTTGCACGCACGCTATGGCGCTACCTGCGCGAGGGCGGGCCGGCGAATGCGCGCAATTTCTATCGTTTCATCGGTGCGCAGTTCTTTGGCCTGGATGATGTGCCCGAACCGCCGCGCCCCTTGCCCGCGGTGGCGGTCTTCCATCCTGCGCACGATCTCGGGGCGCTCGCGCACTGGCAGGCCGACTGGGAGGACGGTGCTCCCTGCGTGCCCGTGCTGTTCTACCGTGCCCATCTGCAGGCCGGCAATACCGCCGCCTTCGCCGCCTTGTGCGCCGCCTTGCAGGCGCGCGGCATGAATCCGCTGCCGCTCGCCGTAACCTCGCTCAAGGATCCGCAGTGCATCGACAGCCTGCGTGCGCTGGCGACCGAGCAGGGCGCAGCGCTCATCCTCAACACCACCGCGTTCTCGCGCGCCGCGCTCGATGAGCCCGGCGACCATGCGCTTGCGGGCGACGTGCCGGTACTGCAATTGGTGCTCTCCGGCGGCAACGAGGCACTATGGCGCGCCGACCCCCACGGGCTGGCGCCGCGCGACATCGCCATGCACATCGCCATGCCCGAGGTCGACGGCCGCATCATCACGCGTGCGGTGAGCTTCAAGGGGCTCGACCACCGCTGCGAGGCGACGCAGAGCGACGTCGTGCAGTACCGCCCCGAGCCCGGGCGCATGGATTTCGTGGCCGAACTGGCGCAGCGCTGGTGCCGGTTGCGCACCCTGGCCAACGCTGACAAGCGCCTTGCCCTCATCCTCGCCAACTACCCGGTGCGCGACGGCCGGCTGGGCAACGGCGTCGGCCTCGATACCCCGGCCTCGGTGCTCGCCATTCTCGATCGCCTGCAGGCCGAGGGCTACGCGGTGTCCGACCGTCCTGCCGACGGCGAGGCGCTGATGGCGCAGCTGCGCGCGGGCATCACCAACGACCCCGACAACTGGGCGCTGCGACCGGCGCAGCAGAGCCTGGCGCTGGCCGACTACCTGAGCTTCCTCGAGTGCCTGCCGGCGGCCTGCCGTGAGGCCATCGTCCAGCGCTGGGGGGCGCCCGAAACCGACCCGATGCTGCGTCAAGGGCGCTTCATGATCGCCGGCCTGCGCTGCGGCCAGGTCTTCGTTGGCATCCAGCCCGCGCGCGGCTACCAGCTCGACCCGATGGCGAGCTACCACGATCCCGACCTCGTGCCGCCGCATCATTACCTTGCCTTCTACCTGTGGCTGCGCGCGCACTGGCGCTGCGACGCTATCGTGCACGTGGGCAAGCACGGCAACCTGGAGTGGCTGCCGGGCAAGAGCGTTGCGCTGTCCGAGACGTGCTGGCCGGATCTGGTGTTCGGGCCGATGCCGCACCTGTATCCCTTCATCGTCAATGATCCGGGTGAGGGCACCCAGGCCAAGCGCCGTGCGCAGGCGGTCATCATCGACCACCTGATGCCGCCGCTGACGCGTGCCGAGAGCTACGGCCCGACGCGCGACCTCGAGCGCATGGTCGACGAGTACTACGAGGCGGTCATGCTCGACCGCAGCCGCGCCGACCTGCTGCGCCGCCAGATCCTCGACCACATCCTGCGCCACGACTTGCACCGCGACCTCGGCCTGGCCGCGCCGGCCACGACCGAGGACGAGCAGCTGCTGCTCAACCGTACCGACGCCTACCTGTGCGAACTCAAGGAGGCGCAGATCCGCGACGGCCTGCACGTGTTCGGCCATTCGCCCACCGGCCGCCTTCGCCGCGACACGCTGCTCGCCCTGGCACGCCATCCTGCTGGCGACGGGCAGGGCGCGCGCCAGGGGCTGACGCGCGCGCTCGCAGCCGATCTCGAACTCGGTACGGGCTTCGATCCGCTCGATGCCGACTGGGCCGCAGCCTGGGAGGGGCTGCGCCCGGCGGCGCTGGCGCAAGTGGATGCAGGCGCATGGCGCACCACCGGCGATACGCGCGAACGTCTCGAATTGCTGGCCTTGCAGGTGCTCGATCACGGCCTGCCCGCTGCAGATGACATGGCCTGGCCGGCGACGCGTGCCGTGCTTGCGCGCATCGACGCCGAGCTCAAGCCGCGTCTCGATGCCTGCGGCGAGCAGGAGCTGTACCAGCTCATGCGCGGCCTGTGCGGGCGCTTCGTGCCGGCCGGGCCGAGCGGGGCACCGACCCGCGGCCGGCCCGACGTGTTGCCCACCGGGCGCAACTTCTATTCGGTCGATACCCGCGCCGTACCGACCCAGACAAGCTGGACTCTGGGCCTGCGCTCGGCCGAGCGCCTGGTCGAGCGCCATGTCCAGGAGCATGGCGATTTCCCGCGTGCCATCGGGCTGTCGGTGTGGGGCACGGCAACCATGCGCACCGGTGGTGACGACATTGCGCAGGCCTTCGCCCTCATCGGCGTGCGTCCGAAATGGGCCGACGGCAGTCATCGCGTGAGCGACTTCGAGATCCTGCCGATGTCGCTGTTCGACCGCCCGCGCATCGACGTCACGCTGCGCGTGTCGGGCTTCTTCCGCGACGCCTTCGCCAACGTCATCCGCCTGTTCGACGCCGCGGTGCAGGCGGTCGCCGCGCTCGACGAACCCGCCGATGTGAACCCGATCCGCGCCCGCATCCTGGGCGAGGCGAGTGCGCTCGAGGGGCGCGGTTTTGCCTCCGCCGAGGCTCGCCGTCAGGCCGGTCACCGTGTCTTCGGTGCCAAGCCCGGGGCCTATGGCGCGGGACTTCAGGGCCTGATCGAAGGCCGTAACTGGGATAGCGATGCCGACCTGGCCGCCGCCTACCTCACCTGGGGTGGGCACGCCTACGGCCAGGACGACTATGGCACCCCCGCAAGCGACAGCTTTGCGAAGCGGCTGGCCGGAATCGACCTGGTCATGCAGAACCAGGACAACCGCGAGCATGATCTGCTCGATTCCGATGACTACTACCAGTTCCAGGGCGGCATGAGCGCGGCGGTACGCCACCTCTCGGGCAAGCAGCCGGCACTGTACTTCGGCGACCACAGCAACCCCGGCTCGCCGGCGATCCGCTCGCTTGCCGAGGAGATCAGCCGCGTCGTGCGCAGTCGCGCGACCAACCCGAAGTGGATCGAGGGCGTGATGCGCCACGGCTACAAGGGCGCGTTCGAGATGGCGGCGACGGTGGACTTTCTGTTTGCCTTCGATGCCACCGCGCGTGTCGTCCGCGACGACCAGTACGCCCGTGTCACCGACGCCTATCTGGAGGATGCCACTGCCCGCGACTTCCTCCAGCGCCACAACCCCGAAGCGCTCGCCGGCATCTGCGAGCGCCTGCTCGAAGCCATGGACCGAGGCCTGTGGCAGTCGCCCGGCGACTACCGTGGGCGTGTCGAGCAGCACTTGCTCGCTGCCGAACAGCGTGTGGAGGAACGATGAGCCCTGGTGCCAGCGTCGGCCTGCCGCCGGCCTTTCCCTTCGTCGCCCTGCATGGCCAGTCTGCGCTGCAGACGGCCTTGCTGCTGTCTACAGTCGATCCGCTGATCGGCGGCGTGCTGGTGGAGGGGCCGCGCGGCACCGCCAAGTCGACCGCCGCACGCGCGCTGGCAGCCCTGCTGCCGGGCGGGCGCTTCGTCAATCTGCCACTGTCGGCCAGTGAGGAACAGCTGGTGGGTACGCTCGACCTCGAGGCTGCCCTCAAGGCCGGCGACGTACGCTTCCGTCCCGGCCTGCTGGCGCGCGCACACGAGGGCGTGCTCTATGTAGACGAGGTCAATCTGCTCGCCGACGGTTTGGTGGATCTGCTGCTCGACGTGTGTGCGAGCGGTATCAATCACGTCGAACGCGACGGCATCAGCCACGTGCATCCGGCGCGCATCACGCTCGTTGGCACGATGAACCCGGAGGAGGGCGAGCTGAGGCCGCAACTGCTCGACCGCTTCGGCCTCTTCGTGCGTATCGGCAACGCCCTGGCGCCGGCTGCGCGCGAGGCCATCGTGCGTGCCCGCCTCGCCTTCGACGCCGATCCGGCGGGCTTCGTCGCCAGCCATGACGAAGCCCAGCGCATGCTCGGCGCACGTATCGTCGCGGCGCGTGCCGCGCTGCCGGCCATCGGCTTCGACGACCCGACCCATGCTGCCGTGGCGGCACGCTGCCATGCCGCGGCAGTGGAGGGGGTCCGCGCCGACCTGGTGATGTTGCGTGCGGCCCGAGCCCACGCCGCGCTCGAGGGGCGCACGCGCATCGAGGTCGCCGATGTCGATGCGGTCGCCGAGCTGGTGCTCGCCCATCGACGCCAGGACGACGCCGAGCGCGCAGCGCAGCCGCCGGCGCCTGCACCGGCCACTGATCAGTCGCCGCCCGCCAGCGGCGAGGACTGGGGGGCGCTGCCTGCGCAGGACGTACCCATTGCTGCAGTCAAGAACGTGAGGCCGCTCAATGCAAAAAAGCCCTGACGCGTCTCGCAGTGCCCGGCAAGGGGGCTGCGGGACGCGCGCCGAACGCGCCGCGGCGCGCACGCGGGTGGCGCGTTGCCGGTGGCCGCATCGACTGGCCGCGCAGCCTTGCCGCCAAGGGGGTCGGCGTGCTCGAGCCCGCCCACCTGCGTCGTCGACTGCGCCCCGTGGGCAGCGCGTGCCTGCACTGCCTGGTGCTCGATTGCTCGGGCTCGATGCTGAAGGGGCGCCGTCTGGCGCTCGCCAAGGGTTTGCTGCTGGCGTGGACCGCTCAGCTCTACCGGCGGCGCGAGTCGCTCGCTGTGATCGGCTTCTCGGGCACTGCGGCGCGCGTGCTGCAGCCGCCGCGCAAGGCGGTCGCCTTCAACACGCGCTGGATCGCGCCCGTCGCCGGCGGCGGTGGCTCACCCGCCGCTTCGGCGGTGGTGCTCGCCGACCGCATGCTCGCCAGGCGTCGGCGCGCACAGGCAGGCGAGACAGTCCATCTCTGGCTGCTGTCGGACGTGCGCTTTGCCAGCCTGCCGCCGCGCCCGGTACATGCCACGCACTGCAGCGTCATCGATTTCGACGAGGGGCCGTTCGCCCTCGGTCGTGCGCGCCAGCTCGCGCAGCTTTGGGGTGCGGAGCATCTGTCCGCATCCGCTTTCGCGTCGGCCCTCGGCTGACGTTTCGTTCCACCACCCGTGCCTGAATCAGGAGAAAACACCATGCATATCGAACCGGGTATCGTCGAGGGCAGCAAGATCCTGCTCAGTTATGGCACCGCTGCGGCGGCCATCGGTTTTGCCGGCAAGCTCGTCGTGGATGCCGTCAAGCGTGACGGAGCAGCGGCAATCATGCTGCGCGCCGTGCTTGCCACCGCCCTGGTCTTCGCCTTCTTCGAGATCCTGCCCACGCAGGAAGTCGGCGTTTCCGAGGTCCACCTCATCCTTGGCTCTACGCTGCTGCTGCTCTTCGGCGCGGCGCCCACGGCGATCGGCCTGGCGCTGGGGCTGCTCGCCCAGGGGCTGTTCTTCGCTCCCGACGACCTGCCGCAGTACACGATGAACGTCACCACCTTGCTGGTGCCGCTGTTTGCCATCGCTGCGCTCGCACGCCGCATCATCCCAGCGAACACGCCCTACGTGGACCTGAGCTATGGCCAGGTGTTCAGGCTGTCGCTGGCCTACCAGGGCGGCATCGTCGCCTGGGTGGCGTTCTGGGCGCTCTATGGCCAGGGCGTGGGCGCGGACAACCTGAGCAATGTGTTCAGCTTCGGTGCTGCCTACATGCTGGTGGTCGTGCTTGAGCCGCTCGTTGACCTTGGCGTGCTCGCCGCGGCGAAGGCGCTTCATCAGCTCAAGGGCAGCATGGCTGTCGACAAGCGCCTGTACGAAGGCGCGCGCTGAGCTCGGGCACAGCCTCCGGCGGCGTGACGATTCGGCGCTGGAGGCGTGCCGCCTCTGAACTGGCAGACTGAAGATGACAGATAACGCGACCGCGCTGGCAGGAGCCCGCGTCGGGACGATGGCTGCGCCGCGCGTGCAGGGCTGGTGCCCGGGCGCGCTGCGGCCGATGATGTCGGGCGATGGCCTGGTACTGCGACTGCGTCCGCGGCTCGCCCGCTTCACCCGCGACCAGATCCTGGGCATCTGCGCGGCAGCTCGCAGGCATGGCGCCGGCCTGGTTGACCTTACCAGCCGCGCCAACCTGCAGGTACGCGGCGTGCCCGAAGCGGCCTGGCCGCAGCTGCTCGACGCCTTCGGCGAGCTCGGCCTGCTCGACGCCGATGCTCGCCTGGAGGGGCGGCGGAACCTGCTGGTGGCGCCCGATTGGGTGGCGGGCGACGACACCGAGCGCCTTGCCGTCGAGCTGGCGGGGCGCCTGGATGAACTCCCCGACCTGCCGGCCAAGGTCGGCTTCGTGATCGATGCCGGCGACGCGCCCCGGCTGCTCGGCGACCCGGGCGACTTCCGCATCGAGCGTGGCGAACAGGGTGGCTTGATCCTGCGCGCCGCAGGGAGGGTGCAAGGCGTTGAGGTCACTGCCGATGCAGCGGTTGACGCACTTATCGCCCTCGCTCACTGGTTCGCGGCAAGTGGCGGCGCTGCCGCCGGGCGCATGGTACGCCACCGGGCACCCCTGCCAGCCTGGGCCTGCGGAGCGCTGTTGCCTGCTGCTGCGGCAGCCCGCCTTGCCCCGGGCGCGCATCCGCTGGGGTGGGTATGCAGCCTGCCGTTCGGCCAGGCCGATGCGGCTGCGCTGGCCGATGCCGTGGTCGCGAGCGGCGCCAAGGCCGTGCGGATCACGCCTTGGCGGCAGCTGCTGCTCGAGGCGGCCCGGTCCGGTGTTTCTCACAAGCTCGACAGCGCCTGTACCGACAGCGACGCGTTGGCGGCAGCCGGCTGGCAGGTCGAAGCCTGCGCAGGCGCGCCGTATTGCGTGCAGGCGGGCGTCGACACCCGCGCGCTCGCGCTGCGCCTGGCGGCAGCAGCTGCGCAGGGTGGCCTGTCGCTGCCTGCGGCACTGGCGGATGCGCCGCGCCTGATCCACGTCTCCGGCTGCGCCAAGGGGTGCGCACACGCGGGCCCTGCAGCCATCTGCCTGACCGGTCGCGGTACGGCCTTCGATCTTGCCTTCGACGCCCGTCCCGGCGAGCCCGTGCACGCGGCGGGGCTGAGCCCGGCTGCCGTGCTCGAGCGTCTTGGAGTTCATTGATGCCCCATGTATTCGAAACCGACGGTGCGGCGATCTACCGCCAGTCCTTCGCCATGATCCGCGCCGAGGCCGAGCTCGGCCGTTTCGATGCCGATGAGGAGCCGGTCGCGGTGCGCATGATCCACGCTGCGGGCATGGTCGGGCTCGCGCCGTTCATCGAGTTCTCGCCCGGCTTCGCCGTCCGTGCGCGGGCCGCACTCGCCGCCGGAGCACCGATCCTGTGCGATGCGCGCATGGTGTCGGAGGGCATCACCCGCGCGCGCCTGCCGGCGGACAACGTCGTGCTGTGCACGCTGTCCGATCCGGCCGTGGCCGGCATGGCGCAGGCCATGAGAACAACCCGCTCGGCCGCTGCGCTGGAGTTGTGGCGGCCTCATCTGGAAGGCGCCGTGGTGGCCATCGGTAACGCGCCCACCGCGCTCTTCCATCTGCTCAACATGCTCGAGGACACCGCCTGCCCGCGCCCGGCGGCCATCATCGGCTGTCCGGTCGGCTTCGTCGGCGCGGTCGAGTCCAAGGATGCGCTGTGGGATGCGCTGCCGGTGCCGAGCTGCATCGTGCGTGGCCGGCTGGGCGGCAGCGCGATCACCGTCGCGGCCGTCAATGCGCTCGCGAGTCGCAAGGAATGACAATGTTAAAGATCACCCCTTCCGTGATGGAACGCGTGCCGGCCGACACCCTGGGCGGCGCGCAGGCTGCGGCCACCGCGCTCGGCACCATCCATGGCGTTGGCCTCGGGCCTGGTGCGCAGGACCTGCTGAGCGTCCGCGCCGACCGTCTCGTGCGCGGCACCCGGCATGTAGCCTATTTCCGCAAGGCCGGGCGTGCCGGGCGTGCGCGGCGCATCGTCGAGGGTATGCTGCGTGACGACGTGGTCGAGTTTGCGATGGAGTACCCGGTCACCACCGAGATCCCCTTCAGCGACCCGCGCTACAACGCCCTGCTCGCCGAGTTCTACGCGGCATGCATCGAGCGCCTGCACGCCATTGCCCGCAGCGGCGAGGACGTGGTGGTGCTGTGCGAAGGCGATCCCTTCTTCTACGGCTCCTTCATGCACCTGTACGCACGTCTGCAGGGCGTGGTGCCGGTGCGCGTGGTGCCGGGCATCACCGGCATGTCGGGGGCATGGACGGTGAGTGGCACGCCGATCACCTGGGGCGATGACATGCTCACCGTGCTGATGGCCACGCTGCCGGAGGAGGATCTCGCGCGCCGTATCCGCGACACCGATGCGCTCGCGGTGATGAAGGTCGGACGCAACCTGCCCAAGCTGCGCCGCGCAGTGGCTGCGGCCGGGCGCGAGGACGAGGCCTGGCTGGTCGAGTACGCGACCATGCCCGAGGAGCGCGTGACGCGCCTGCGCGACGCCAGCGATGCCACGCCGTATTTCTCGATCCTGCTCATCCACGGCCAGGGGCGGCGTCCATGAGCGGCTGGCTGGCAATCGCCGGGCTCGGCCCGGGCGGGCAGGCGCTGGTGACACCGCAGGTGGCCGCCGCCCTCGAGGCCGCCAGCGACGTGGTGGGCTACTTCCCCTATGTGGACCGGGTGCCGGTGCGCGCCGGCCAGGCCCGCCATGCCTCGGACAATCGCGAGGAGCTGGCGCGCGCCCGGCACGCGCTGGCCTTGGCCGCATCCGGTCGTGGGGTGGTGGTCGTGTCCTCGGGCGACCCTGGCGTGTTCGCCATGGCGTCCGCGGTGTGCGAGGCGCTCGAGCATGGGCCGGCCGCCTGGGGCGATGTCGAGGTACAGGTGCTGCCCGGCATCACTGCGATGCTGGCTGCCAGTGCGCGTGCCGGCGCCCCGCTTGGGCATGACTTCTGCGCCATCAACCTGTCCGACAACCTCAAGCCGTGGACGCTGATCGAGCGCCGCCTGCGCCTTGCGGTCGAGGCCGACTTTGCCATCGCGCTCTACAACCCGCGCTCGCGGTCGAGGCCCGAGGGCTTCGCGCGCACGCTCGCGGTGTTGCGCGAGGTGTGCACGGACGACCGCCTGATTCTCTTCGCGCGCGCGGTGAGCACACCGGACGAGCACCTCGAGGTGGTCCCGCTCGGCGCTGCGCACGCCGAGATGGCCGACATGCGCACCGTGGTGATCATCGGCTCCAGCCTGACGCGGCTGCTGCAGCGTCCGGCCGGCGCCTTGCTCTACACCCCGCGCGCCACCCCGGGGGTAGCGCCGTGACCCAGCCAGGCGAGTACCGCGTCCACCTCGTGCACCTCTGTGCGCGCGGGCAGGACGGGGCGCTGCACCATCAGCACCGGCACGCCGAGTTGGCGCGCCGCGGCGAGCTTGGCGCTCGCGCCCTCGCCGCCGGCGTTCTTGCTGACGACGAGTTCGATACGGTGGCGCTGCAGCAGCGCGAGGTCGCCGGCGACATCGAAGGGACCGCGGTCGACCACCACGTGGTGGTCGGGCAGCGGGATCGGTGCGGCCGGCGGGTCGACCAGGCGCAGCACGTAATGATGCTGGGGCTGCGCGGCGAATTCGGCCAGGTGCATGCGGCCGAGCGCGAGCAGCACCCGGCGGGGCGCACCGCCAAGCGCAGCGACGGCGGACGGCATGTCGGCGACCGTTTGCCAGCGGTCTCCAGCCTGCGCGGTCCATGCCGGGCGGGTGAGGGCGATCAGCGGCACGCCCGCCTGGCGGGCTGCAGCGATCGCATTGGCGCTCATGCGCGCGGCGAAGGGATGGGTGGCGTCAATGAGGTGGGTGATGCGTTCGTCCGCCAGGTAGCGCACCAGGCCGTCGACGCCGCCGAAGCCGCCGACGCGCGTCGGCAGGGGCTGCGGGCGGGGCGTCTGCACGCGCCCGGCGTAGCTGTAGCAGGCCCGTATGCTGCTTGCTGCGAGCACTTGAGCGAGCGCGCCGGCCTCGGTGGTACCGCCGAGGACAAGGACATTGGGAGCGTGCTTGGGGGAGACTCTGGGGAGGGGCTTGTGGTGGAGATCGGGCATGGATGAATCGCGCAGCCCTGCGTGGCTGACCATCGTCGGAGTCGGCGAGGATGGCATGGCGGGGCTGGCCGAGGCAAGCCGCGCTGCGCTCGCCGGTGCCGAGTTCGTGATCGGGGCGCAGCGCCATCTCGGCCTCGTGCCCGCGGTCGCCAGCCCCGATGCCGAACGCATCGAGTGGCCGGTGCCGTTTGCTGACGGCATCGAGCGGCTGCTCGCGCTGCGTGGCCGGCGGGTGGTGATGCTGGCCTCGGGCGACCCCTTCTGCCTGGGTGGCGGCAGCGTGGTTGCGCGCCATCTCGCCGTTGGCGAGTGGACCGCGCTGCCTGCGCCTTCGGTGTTCAGCCTTGCTGCGGCTCGCCTGGGCTGGCCGTTGGAGCGCACCGTCTGCGTGGGCCTGCATGCGGCGCCGCTCGGCCGGCTGCGCGCGCAGTTGGCGCCGAGGCTGCGCATGCTCGTCACCCTGCGCGATGGCGCGGCCGTCGCCAGCCTGGCGCACTGGCTGGTGGCGCAAGGCTTTGGTGCCAGCACGCTGCATGTGCTCGAAGCCCTCGGCGGCGTGCGTGAGCGCACGCGTACCACCCTTGCCGCAGGCTACGCATTCGCCGATGTGGCGCATCCCGTGGTGGTGGGCATCGAGGCCGCGGCTGAGGCCCGCGATGTGGTGCCGCGCGCGTGCGGCCTGCCTGATGGCTTGTTCGAGCATGACGGCCAGATCACCAAGCGGCCGATGCGCGCGCTCACCCTGTCGGCCTTGGCGCCGCGGCCCGGCGAGCATTTGTGGGACATCGGCACCGGGTCGGGATCGATCTCGATCGAGTGGCTGCTTGCCCACCCTGCGAATGCGGCCACAGCCTTCGAGGCCGACCCGCGGCGTGCGCAGCGCGCGCGCAGCAATGCATGCGCGCTTGGCGTCGACTGCCTGCAGGTCATCGAGGGGCGCGCGCCGGCCGTGCTCGATGGCCAGCCCTTGCCCGATGCCGTATTCGTTGGCGGCGGGCTGTCGGCGGCGTTGCTCGAGGCCTTGTGGGCCAGGCTACGGCCGGGCACGCGCGTGGTCTGCAACGCGGTGACCCTGGAGTCGGAGGCCTTGCTCGCACAGTGGCAGGCTGTCCATGGCGGTACGCTGCTGCGCATCGAGCTGGCCGAGGCGGCGGCGCTCGGCAGTCGCCGGGGCTGGAAGTCGGCCTACCCGGTCGTGCAGTGGAGCACCTGCCGATGATCGTCGCTGGCTTCGGCTGCCGGGCAGGGGCGTCTGCTGCCGCCTTGCAGGCCGCGCTCGACGCGGCACTGGTCACGGTGCGTGCACGCCGCCCCGGTCTGCCGGGCCCCGATGTGCTGGCGGCGCCGCTCGACCGCCTTGCCATGCTCGAGCCGCTGGCTGATGCGCTCGGGGCCCGACTCGTCGGTGTCGATGAAGTTGCCTTGCGCGGGCAGCATACTCCGACGCGCTCGCTTCGCATCCTCGCCGTACGCGGCTGTGGCAGTGTCGCCGAGGCCGCGGCGCTGGCCACGGCCGGACCGCTATCGCGCTTGCTTGTCGCGCGGCACATTTCCCCCGACCGCAGCGCCACATGTGCGCTCGCCCAAGGATCCCAGACATGACCATTCACTTCATCGGCGCCGGACCCGGCGCCCCCGACCTGCTTACCCTGCGCGGACGCGACCTCATTGCCGCATGTCCGGTCTGCCTGTACGCCGGCTCGCTGATTCCCGAGGCCGTGCTCGGCCATTGCCCGCCGGGCGCGCGCATCATCAATACCGCCCCGCTGTCGCTCGACGACATCGTGGCCGAGATGCAGGCCGCGCATGCGCGCGGGCAGGACGTTGCCCGCCTGCATTCTGGCGATCTGTCGGTGTGGTCGGCGATGGGCGAGCAGTTGCGCAGGCTGCGTGCGCTCGGCATCCCGTACACGGTGACGCCAGGCGTGCCTTCGTTTGCGGCTGCGGCTGCCAGCCTGGGGACCGAGCTGACCCTGCCGGGGATTGCGCAGTCGGTGGTGCTCACGCGCACGCCCGGGCGCGCGAGCGCGATGCCGGCCAGCGAGAGCCTTGGCCATTTCGCCGCCACCGGCGCCACGCTGGCCATCCACCTCTCGATCCACAACCTGGCGGGGGTCGTCGCCAGCTTGCTGCCGCACTACGGCCCGGCCTGCCCGGTGGCGGTGGTGTGGCGGGCGAGCTGGCCGGAGCAGCGTATCGTGCGTGCGACGCTGGAGAGCATCGCTGCTGCCGTGGATGAGGGCATGGAGCGTACCGCGCTGATCCTGGTCGGCCCCGCGCTGGCAGCCGAGGGCTTCGACGAGAGCCGGCTGTACGCGCCGGACTACGAACGCCGCTTCCGGCCGCAGTCGGCGCTTGCCAACAGCCCGACGGCAGCGCCGGCGGATGAAGGCCGGGGCGAGAGGCAGCATGCGGGCTGTTGAGGACGTTGACGCGGCGCTCGAGCTGCAGCTGGTCGGCATCGGGACCGGCAATCCGGCACACCTGACACTGGCGGCGATCGAGGCGCTCAACCAGGCCGCGTTGATCCTGCTGCCGCGCAAGGGCGAGGACAAGCTCGAACTGCTCGACCTGCGTCGCCATATCTGCGCCCGCGTGCTCGACGGGCCGGTGCGGATCGTCGAGTTCGACCTGCCGCAGCGCGCTGCAGACGGCGATTACCTGGCAGCGGTGGCGGACTGGCATGAGGCGATCGCCGCAGAGTGGCTGCGTCAGATCGATGTGCACCTGCCAACCGGCGGCGGCAAAGTGGCGCTGCTGGTATGGGGCGACCCCTCGCTCTACGACAGCACGCTGCGCATCGCCGCTCACGTGCAGCACGAGCGCCCGCTGCACGTGTCGGTGGTGCCCGGCATCACCAGCCTTCAGGTGCTCACCGCGGCGCATCGTATCCCGCTCAATGACGTCGCTGCCCCGGTCATGATCACAACCGGCCGCCGCCTGCGCGAACAGGGCTGGCCGGTCGGCGCCGATACCGTGGCGGTGATGCTCGATGGCAACTGCGCCTTCACGACCCTGGAGGGCGCTGGCATCGAGATCTGGTGGGGTGCCTACGTCGGCATGGCGCAGCAGGCCCTGGTCGCGGGCCCGCTCGGCGAGGTCGCGGACCAGATCGTGCGCCTGCGTGCGCAGCTGCGCGCCCGCCACGGCTGGATCATGGATATCTACCTGCTGCGCCGCCGCAGTCGGGGCTGAGCGCCCAGCGTCGGGCGCTCAAACCACGGGCCTGTGCTGCTCAGAACACCTTCAGCATGCGCAGATTGACACGAAGGTCTTCGCGCACGCCGTTCTCGATCGATAGATCCTTGCCCAGTGAGCCGAGGATCTGAAAGTCCGGTGCCAGGAAATGCGATGCGCCGATGGATGCACGACTTCGGCGTTGCCGGTCGTTCTGACTTGTGCCGTCGATCTTGGTCTCGCCTCCGGTGAATTGGGAGATGCTCAGGCTGAGTGCCGTGGCCGGGGAGAGGTGGTAGCGCAGGTGCGACTGGAGATCCCAGCTGTGTTGCTGACTCAGGGTTCTGCGGGTCGGGCCGAAGTCGCGGTTATTGCCGTAGTACTGCACATCTCCTACCAGATCGAGGGTGAAGGCCTGCCCCAGGGGCATCACGCCGGCGACCTGGAGAGCGAACTTCCAGCGGTTCTCGCCAAAAGGATTGAGTGTGCGGCTACGACTGTACTGCCCGGTTGGCAACCACAGCCATGGCGTCACCCCGAGTACCCGCCGGTGATCGTCCTTGTACAGGAATACGGTGCTGGCAAGTATCAGATCTCCCATGCCGTTGCGGACGCTGGCGCTGTTCAAGGTACCCGCCGTCTGAACCGACCCGAAGGGGAGCAGGACCTGAGGCGCCACAGTGACGCCGCCGATGTCCACATACTTGACGGCGCGCACGATACCCACCTGGGCCCTCACGCGCGCGTTATCGTCGATTCTGCGCCCACCCGCATAAAGGGCTTCCCCACTGGAATATTGGTAGTAAAGCAGTCCCAAGTGGGTGCCGGCAGGGGCGTGGTCATAGTCTCCGGCGTCCACGCTGACCGCGAATGCAAGTGGCGATGCCAACGCGAGCGCGCCGCCCGCAATGCGCTTCCGGGTGTCGTTGCGAAGGAGGGCGACGACACGTTGGAAACTGCCCGCTGCGGTTACCCGTTCGATTTTCGTGCTCATGGAAAGTGTCTCCTTTGGTTCTTGGGGGGGCTTATGTCTGGTGTGATCAGTTGATATGCGCCCAGGCGAGTCCGCCGTGGGTGTCGGTGACTGATCGTTCCAGTTCGGCAGTGCCACGTTCCGAAGCCAGATTCCTGTACTTCCGCAAACTGCTTCGGGGCCTGGCCGCATGAAAATCTAGTTGATGCCGTCCTTGCGCCAAAGGCGATGCAGGGTGCTTTCACGATTCGTTCAAAGGAATGCCTGGAATCGACAAGATGCGATGTCGTCTCCGCCCATACATTCCTTCGCAACACGGAGCAGGCTGCCGTTTTCAGGCGCTGCGCCGTGTCGCAACTGGAGCCCAGCTCAAGGGCAATCCATACATTCGAGAATGTGAAGGAGACAAGATGAACATCGCATGCAGTGAAAGCTCAGCAGTCAAGAACCCGAAGGTTCCGCAGCAATTCGACGCGATCGTGATCGGAGCAGGCGTCGCCGGCCTGTACCAGCTGCACCGCTTGCGGGAGATGGGAATGAAAGTTCGCGGGTTCGAGACGGGTTCCGGCGTGGGCGGAACCTGGTACTGGAACCGCTACCCCGGTGCTCGGTTCGACTCTCAGGCGGAGATCTACCAGTACTGGTTCTCGGAGGAGCTATACAAGTCGTGGCAGCCGTCGGAGCGCTTCCCCGCCCAGCCTGAGACGGAGCGCTGGCTGAACTACGTCGCAGACAAGCTCGATCTGAAGAAGGATATCCAGTTCAATACCCGGATCGCCTCGGCGCACTATGACGAGCAGGAGGAAGTGTGGCGTATTGCCACCGCCGACGGCGAGCAGATGACAGCGCAGTTCCTGATCGCCTGCTGCGGGATGCTCTCGGCTCCGATCGTCGAGCGCTTCCCCGGCCAATCGTCCTTCAAGGGCGAACTCTACGTTACCGGTCTTTGGCCCAAGGAGCCGGTGGACCTGAAAGGTAAGCGGGTAGCCGTTGTGGGCACCGGAGCCACCGGCATTCAGGTGATCCAGACCATCGCTCCCGACGTCGGCTCGATGAAGATCTTCGTTCGTACGCCCCAGTATGTCATCCCGATGCGAAATCCCAAGTACACCAGGGATGACTGGGCGAAATGGGGATCGCGTTTCCACGAGTTGAAGAAGCGTGTCCGCACGACCTTTGCCGGTTTTGACTATGACTTCGACGCCGGTCCGTGGCACGAGCAGACTCCTGAGCAGCGTGCGGAGGTTCTTGAGCGCCTGTGGAACGATGGCTCTCTGGCTCTGTGGTTGGCGTCCTTCCCCGAGATGTTCGTCGATGAGGAGGTCAGCGAGGAGGTTTCGAAGTTCGTTCGAGCCAAGATGCGCGAACGCCTGCAGAACCGGGAAGACCTTTGCGATCTGCTGATCCCGCAGGAGTACGGCTTTGGCACCCACCGCGTCCCGTTGGAGAACAAGTACCTGGAGGTGTATCTGCAGCCCAATGTGGAGGCAGTGGATTGTCAAAGAGCCCCGATCGAGCGCGTCGTACCTGAGGGCATTCAGACCGCCGACGGCAAGGTGCACGAGGTTGACGTGATCATCCTCGCCCTCGGTTTTGACGCCGGTTCCGGAGCGCTGACCCGGATCGACTTCCGCGGCCGTGACGGCCGCTCCCTCAAGGAACAGTGGGGCAAGGAGATCCGCACCGCCATGGGCCTGCAGGTGCACGGGTATCCCAACCTGTTTACCACTGGCGCGCCCCTCGCTCCATCAGCGGCCCTTTGCAACATGACCACCTGCCTTCAGCAACAGGTGGACTGGATCACCGACTGCATCGCCTATGCCCGCAAGAACGGCAAGAAGGTGGTGGAGGCGACGAAGGAGTTCGAGGACGACTGGGTACGACACCACGATGAGACCGCCGCCAAGACGCTGGTGGTCAAGACGGACTCTTGGTACATGGGTTCGAATGTGGACGGCAAGCCGCGCCGTCTGATCTCGTACATCGGCGGGGTAGGCAACTACAACAGCCAATGCGACGAACTGGCCAGCAAGGGCTACCCTGGCTTCGCGATGCGCTGAGCGGAAAGGAGAACATCATGGATCGACTTTCCGGCAGGACAGCCGTCATTACCGGCGGCAGCAGTGGACTCGGACTCGCCATCTCCCGGCGTATGGCCGAGGAGGGGGCGTCAGTCGTCATCTTCGACCGCGATCCTCAAGGGCAGGCTGTGGTGGACGCCATGTGCTCGTCCGGAGGCAAGGCACTCTTCGTGCAAGGCGACGTGACCGATGAGCAACGGGTCTGCGAAGCGATGCGGATCGCAGCCACCCATTTCGGACGTATTGACGTACTGGTCAATAACGCTGGCATCGAAGGGGAGAACATACCTACAGACCTCCTGACCCTGGCCGAATGGAACCGGGTGATGGCTGTGGATGTGACCGCCGTCTTCCTATGCACGAAACATGTCATTCCCCATCTGCGCCAAGTGGGCGGTGGTTCCGTGATCAACATATCGTCGATCTACGGCATCGTCGGCGGCGGGGACATCCCGCCCTACCACGCGGCAAAAGGTGCCGTGCGGACAATGACCAAGAACGATGCCTTGCTTTACGCAAAGGAGCGCATCCGCTTCAACTCGATTCACCCGGGCTTCGTGTTCACCCCCTTGGTCGACCGTTACGTCCAGGACAACGGGCTCGAGCACGACGCTGCCAAAGCGCATCTGGATGCCCTGCACCCGCTGGGTGGCACCGGTACCCCTGACGACATTGCCTGGGGCGCCGTTTATCTGGCGTCGGATGAAGCGCGCTGGGTAACGGGTGCCGAACTCGTGATTGACGGCGGCTATACGGCCCGCTGACCCCCATGGCCAGCCGTCCGTGCGGCTGGCCCTTCTCGGAGGAGATATAAAAATGACCCCTTACTACACCCAGCAGATACATGGTCCATTCAAGACGATCAGCATCGGTCAACTGGATCTCGAGGAAGGCGGTGTGCTTGACGACTGCACCCTGGCGGTTGCCACTCACGGCCAACTCAATGCGGCGAAAGACAACGCCATTCTCGTGCCGACCTGGTACTCCGGCACCAGCAAGATCATGGAGCAGGTCTACATCGGCCCGGGGCGAGCCCTTGATCCGAGTCGCTACTTCATCATCGTGGTGAACCAGATCGGTAACGGACTGTCCATTTCGCCCAGCAATGCACCAAGCCGGATTGCGGGCCCGCGCTTTCCTCGCGTGCGTATCGGCGATGACGTACGCGCCCAGCATCGTTTGCTCAAAGAGCATTTCGGTATCCAGCGGCTCGCTTTGGTGGTTGGAGGGTCGATGGGGGCCCAACAGACCTACGAATGGGCCGTGCGCTACCCTGACATGGTCGAGCGAGCTGCCCCCATCGCCGGCACCGCGTGCAACACCGAGCACGACTTCGTGTTTACCGACACGCTTGTGGAGGCCATCACCACGGACCCCGGCTTTCGTGATGGCGCCTACGCCGATTCAGCCGAGGTGGCAGCCGGTCTGCGTCGGCACGCGAAACTGTGGACCGTGATGGGGTGGAGCACGGAGTTTTTCCGCGGGGGGCGACACCGGGTATTGGGATTCGAGAACATGGCTGCCTTCGTCGATCAGTTCATGACGGGCTATTTTGGTCCCATGGACCCGAACAACCTGCTTTGCATGGCCTGGAAGTGGCAGCGGGGTGATGTGAGCCGCCACACTGGCGGAGATTTGGCCCAAGCCCTAGGGCGTATCAAGGCAAAGACGTTCGTGATGCCGATCAGCCACGACATGTTCTTCCCGCCCTCTGATTGCCTGGCCGAACAGCAGCTCATCCCGGGCAGCGAGTTCCGCCCGCTCACCAGCATTGACGGACACCTCGCCCTGTTCGGAACCGATGCCAACGCGGTGTCCGAGGTCGATGCCAACCTGCGTGCCCTGCTGGACATTCCAGCGACCACGGGCACCTGAAGAACGCTCCCCCCAACCCCGGCGAGGCACGACTTCGGGCTCCCTCCTCGGGGCCGCTTCGGGCGCATCGGTGTCTGCCGATGCGCCCATTTTTTTTGCGTACCTGGGCCGTCGCTATGGGCGAGAGGCGGGGCGTCGGCACGGTGGTTCCCGCTGTCGCCCGACCGCTCAGCCGCGGCCTTCCTTTCTGAGACGTGCCGGTGTGATGCCCATGCGGCCTCGCATCGTTCGTGTGAGGTGCGCTTGGTCGGCAAAGCCGCACATGGCAGCGACCTCCTTGATGGCTTGGGTACCAGTGGACAGCAGGCGGACCGCCCTCTCGAGACGGCAGCGCGTGACATAGTCGTATGGGGACAAACCCTTGGTGGCGCGGAAGTGGCGCGAGAAAGTCCACACACCCAGCCCTACCGTCTCTGCCATCTGCTCAATCGTGACACCCTCATGCAGGTGGGTGTCGAGGTATTCGTCAAGTCGGCGCATGCGGCTCGATGACAAGGGACCGACCGGAACATCGTTGCGGAAATTGATCAGTGCGTACTTGCGGAAGAGATGCACGGCCAATTGAATAGCCAGGGATTCCGCATAGAGACTGCCTCCGAGTCCTCGGTGCTCCGCTTCGGTGGTGATCGCATCGACAATACCCGTAACCACCGAATCCTGAGCCTGAAGGATATCGTGCAGACGTACCTCCGAAACCGGGCGGTCGGTGATGTCGGTTGCAACCCGGGTCATCAGGGCGTCGGATAGGTAGGTGTGGGACACATTGATGCATTCCGTCCAGTGCCAGTGGGACTGTTCGGAACGGGTGAGGAGGGAGAAGTCCCCCGGCGTGCAGCGCTTGCGCGTCCATCGTCCTTCCACCCGGCGATCCATTGGAGTCTGACCGCTTCGATAACGCACCACCATGTAGTGATCCATTGCCGGGATCGGAACATCGAGGCCGGTGTATAGGTACGCCCTGTGCCCAACATCCTTCCACCCCAAACCATCACTGGCGGAAACGATCTGCCCTGGAACCCAGGTGGGAAGGTCTCGCGGTGTAATCAGAGTAGGCATAGGGCGACTCGTTCGGGGCAAAAGCGCGTTGAGCAAACCGTGCCTGAATCAAGGGGAAACAAGAATACAAGAAATGCTGTATTGGGCGATTCAAATTTCTGATTCCGTAGCCATTGCTTGGATTGGGAGCGAGGGTGGGGCCGGTGAGTCCGCTGACAACACCTTGTCCGCTACGGCTCCGATTCGTTCGCCCGTGACCACGAAAGAAGTACATGAGCGTTATCGGGCTACATCCTGACGGCATGATGGGGCACACTGTACAGCCCGACCTCTGCGGTCGGTGCTGATTGGCACAGGACGTGACTGGTGCGGCATTGCCCGTCCTCAGACGATCGCCACGAGCACTGCAGATTACTCAAGCATGCAAAGGAGCCAAGAATGGTCTTGCCCCCCTCCGCAACACGGCACGGCAGTACGCTGCGGCCTCAACACCTCTTCCTCGCCCGCGCAGCGGCACCGGCGCGGTCGCAACGCGGTACCTTGGCCCGCGCGGCAGCCAGCATCGCACTCGGCGTCGCCTTGTTCGCAGCTGCGCCGCTGAGCGGCGTTCCGCTTGGCGGGGCGAGCGCTCTTGCCGCGCCTCCAGCCCAGATCAAGACACAGGTGCCTGGCTACTATCGCCTTGGGCTTGGCAGCTTCGAAGTCACCGCCTTGTACGACGGCTTCGTCGATCTGCATGTCGGATTGCTCAAGGGCATGGGGGTGGAGCAGATCCAGTCCTTGCTGGCGCGCATGTTCCTTGAACACACTGAAGGCGTGCAGACGGCCGTCAACGCTTACCTGGTGCATACCGGCGAGCGTCTGATCCTGGTCGATGCAGGTTCGGCGGCCTGCTTCGGTCCCACCCTGGGACAGGTCGTCGCCAACATACGTGCCGCCGGTTACGCCCCGGAGGCGGTGGATACCGTTCTGCTTACCCACCTCCATCCCGACCATGTGTGTGGCCTGCTGAGTGCCGATGGCAGCGTCGCCTTCCCGAATGCGACCGTGTGGGCTGCACAGGAGGATGTCGACTACTGGCTGAGCGAAGCCATCGCGGAGGCGGCGCCAGAGGGCAACCGACCATTCTTTACCATGGCGCGACAGGCGGTCGAGCCTTACCAGGCTGCTGGTCGCTTTCGTAGCTTTGGGCGGAATGACGCGCTGTTGCCGGGTGTGACGGTGATACCGACCCCCGGGCATACGCCGGGGCATACCTCGTACCTATTCGATTCGGGCGGTCAGAAGCTGCTGGTGTGGGGCGACGTCGTGCACAGCCACTCGGTGCAGTTCCGCCATCCGGAAGTGGCGCTGGAGTTCGACACCGACCAGGACGCGGCGATCACTGCCCGGCGTGCGGTGTTTGCCCGAGCGGTCGAAGAGGGCTGGCGTATTGCCGGGGCGCATCTGCCATTCCCGGGGTTGGGGCGTATGCGCGCGGAGGCCGAAGGGTTCGCCTGGGTGCCGGTGGAGTTCGGCCCGATCCGCGATAGCCGCTGAGCACACCCAGCAGAGCTCCCCGATGTGAGGGGTGCTCTGCTGGCTCCGGGTTTGGGCAACCGGGCAGCAAGGGAGGCGCCTTAGTCCACTGCGCGCTGCAGGATTCCGATCGGCGGCGCCCAGTCGCTCGCCGGCTGTTTCTTGCGCGTCACCAGCGTGAGCTGCGCGGGTGCGAACACGTTGGCGTTGTGGGTCACCGGCGTCGTGATCAGGTACTGCGCACGGGTGGCGCGCAGGAAGGTGCCGACGCGGTCGATGTTGGCGACGTCCAGATGCGCGAAGGGTTCGTCGATGAACACGAAGCCGCCAGGGCGCGCTTCGTCCATGAGCAGGCCGATGAGCAGGATCAGCGACTTCATGACCTGCTGGCCACCCGAGGCCTCGCCGTCGTTGAGGCCCACTGCGCCCTTGCGGTCGAAGTCGAAACGCACCTCGAGGCCGGCCTGGGCGAGCGAGAGGTCGTCGTTTTCCAGGTGCGGCGTGGGGCAGTCGACGTTGACGTTGGCGAGTTCGCCGAGCGCCTTCAGGTTCTTCGCGTACTGGCGCACCGTGGCGCGCAGTTTGGCGATGTAGGCGGCGCGCGCATTGTCGGTGTGCAGGCGTGCGGTGGTGCAGTAGCCCTGGCGGTTGAGGTAGTCGCGCTCGCGCAGTGCGACGTCGGCGCCGAGGCGGTCGCGCACGACCAGTACGGCAGGGTCGGTGATCCAGTCGCCTTCGTCGAGGTGGCGGCGCAGGCGATCGAGCTGGAGTCGCGCGCCGCGTGCGTCGCCGTACTTGTCGGCAAGCAGGGCGAGTTCGTTGGGCTCCAGCCAGTGTGCGGCCATGCCGTGCCGGCGGTGGCGCAGCTTGACGATGCGCTCGGCCTGGGCGTGGCGGCGCGGGCCGTGCTCGCGGGCGATGTCCGCCAGGCGCAGATCGACTGCCTTGAGCTCGCGGGTGCGGCGTTCGAGCTCGATCTGGATGCCGTTGAGCTTGTCGGATAGACGGTCCATCTCGCCGCGTGTGTCGCTGCGTGCGGCGATGGCTTCGGTGAGCGCCTTGCGTGCGGCAGGCAGCTCGGCCTCGGCGCTGGCGTAGGCCTCGCTGCGGGCGGCGAGCAGTTGTGCCGACTGCAGACCGAGCAGGCCCTGGCGGATGGTGGTGAGGCGCGCGGCGGCGGCGTCGAGCTTGGGGCGCAGGGCCTGGAGCTGTTTGTCGAGCGCGCTGATTTCATCCTGCAGCGCGGCGATGCGCGACTGGCGGGCGAGCTCGCCGAAGTGGAACTCCTGCGGCCGGCCGAGATGGCGGGCGCCGCGACGCTCGCGGTGGTAGCCGTCGCGGGTGATCCATTCCTGCTCGCGCGGCAGGTCGCGTGCGGCCTCGGCATTGTCGACGCGGCGGATGCGGGTGAGCAGATCGGTGAGCCAGCGCGGCACCGCGGCGCTGAACTCGACCACTTCGGCCAGGCTCATGCCGCGTGGCGGTGGTGCGTGCTCGCGTTCGGCGACGATGAAGTGGCGGAAGCGTTCGCGCTCGCCGATCGCCCAGGCGGCATGGCGGTCGCCTTCGCGCTCGAGCAGGATGAGGTGGCGGTATGGACGCAGGATGGCTTCGAGCGCAGCCTGCCAGGCCGGGTCGGTCACTTCGACCACTTCGGCGAGGCTGCGATGGGCGATGCCTTCGGCTGTCAGCTTGACGCGGAAGCGCGCGACCTCGGCGTCGCCCGGCGGGCCGGCGCGGTTGCGCTCGCCGCGCAGGGTGTCGGTCTTGTCCTCGAAGGCGGCGAGCAGCTCGCGTTCCTTGCGGCGCAGGCCGGCGAGCGCGGCGTCGGCGTCCTCGTGCTCCTTCTCGAGCGCGAGCGCGTCGGCGCCATGCTCGCTGGCGAGCTGGGCGCGCAGCACGTCGCGCTCGGCGAGCAGTTTCTCCAGGTCGCGCACGCGGTCGTGGGCGGCGAGATAGTGCTGCTCGGATGCGCTGTCCGCCTCCCTGAGGCGCTTGCGCTCGGCCTGCACGGCTTCCTGCTCGGACCGCACCAGTTCGAGGCGCTGGCGCGATTCGCGCTGCTCGACGAGCTTCTCGGCGCGCTCGCGGCCAACGCGCTGCAGGGCTTCGCGTTCGCTGGCGATCTCGCGCTCGAGTTCGGCAATCTCGAGTCGGGGGACGATCTCGGCTTCCAGCGCCTGCACTTCGTCGGCGAGCTGCTTCCATTCCAGGAAGCGGTTGGCCTCTGCCTTTTTCTCCTCAGCCTGGGTCTTGAGTCGGTCGAGGTCGATGCCGAGCTCGTCGAGTTCGCGTTCGGCCGACTTCTGCTCCTCGCGTGCGGCCTGGTAGTTGTCCAGCACCTCCTTGTCGCCGAAGACGTCGAAGACGAGCTCCAGCAACGCCTTGGGCGAGTATTCGCACAGCTTGTCGGTGTCGCCCTGTTCGAGCGCCAGCACCTTGGTGATGGCCGGTGTCAGGCCGCCCCAGGCCAGCCGGTTCTGGTAGTCGCGCAGGCCGACCCAGTCATTGGTCTGTTCGAGCGCCTCGATGGGCACGTTGCCATCGACGATGGTGTAGTCGCGGATCCATTCGCCGCCAGCCTTGCGGATGCGGCAGGCGAGCGTGACCTCGTCGGCCAGGCAGGGAAAGAAGGGGCGCTTGCCGCTGTGGCCGGGCTGGTTTGCGACCACGGCGCGGATCCAGGCGAAGCTGCGGTCGGCGCGGCGCACATAGCGGCGGAAGTCGCGCTTGCCCGAGCAGCGCAGTGCGAACAGGGTGCGCAGGGCGTCGAGCAGCGTGGTCTTGCCCGAGCCGTTGGGGCCGACGATGGTGATGATCTGGGCGTCCAGCGGCAGGGTGAAGCGCCGCCAGAAGTCCCAGTGGACGAGCTCGAGGGTCTTGATGTGGAACATGGGCCTGGGTCGCGGTGAGGTTCAGCGCCGCTGCAGCAGCAGCCCGCACTCGAGGTGGTGGGTGTAGGGGAACTGGTCGAATGCCGCCGCGGCCGCGATGCGGTGGGTGGCGGCGAGCGCGGCCACGTTGGCGCGCAGCGTCTCGGGGTTGCAGGAGATGTAGAGGATGCTGTCGAAACGCTTCGCCAGCGCGATCGTGCCGTCATCGAGGCCGGCACGCGGCGGGTCGACGAAAAGGGTGGAGAAGCGGTAGCCGGCGAGATCGACGCCCTGCATGCGGCGGTATTCGCGGCCACCGGCCAGCGCGTCGCTGATCTCCTCGCTCGCCATGCGCACCATGGTGACGTTGCCGATGCCATTGTCGGCGAGGTTGGTGTGGGCGGCGCGCACCGAAGTCTTGCTCATCTCGGTGGCGAGCACGCGGTCGAACAGCGGCGCCAGCGCCACGGTGAAATTGCCGTTGCCGCAGTAGAGTTCGAGCAGGTCGCCACCCAGGCCCCTGGCCTGCGCACGCGCCCATGACAGCATGTGCTGGTTAACCCCAGCGTTCGGCTGGGTGAAGCTGCCCTCGAACTGCTGGTAGCGCAGGCGCTGGCCGTCGACAACGAGCGCTTCCTGAACCCAGTCGCGCTCGAGCACGATCTTCTGCTTGCGGCTGCGGCCGATCACCTGAATGCCCAGCGCGGCGGCGAGCGCGCGCGCAGCGGCCTCCCAGGCCTCGTCGAGCGGACGGTGATAGACAAGGCTCACCAGGCATTCACCGCTCAGGGTGGCGAGGAACTCGACCTGGAAGATCTTGCGGCGCAAGGCCTCGCTGGCCTGGATGGCGTCGCGCAGGCGCGGCATGAGGCCGGCGATGGGTTCGGCGGCAGCAGGAAAGCTGTCGATCAGGATGGGCTGCTTAGGATCGGCGCTGTCGAACATCGCATAGTCGATGCGGCCGTCGTGGTGCCACAGGCGGAATTCGGCACGCAGGCGATAGTGCAGCGGCGCCGAGCGGAAGACTGTGGGTTCGGGCAGCGCAAGCTCGGCGAAGTCGGCGCTGTAGCGCGCGAGCTTGGCGGCGAGCTGCGCTTCGTAGTGCGCGGGGTCGATGACGGGCAGGGGCATGGGTTCAGCGCGCCTCCTCGGCAACCTCGTCGTCGGGCAGGGCGTCGGCGAGGCGATCGGCATGGGCGAAGGCGTTGGCCTCGGGCATGGGATGGCCGGCGGCGGCGAGTACCTCGCCGAGCGTGCCGTGGATGATGCGATCGGCCATCACGCGGTAGTCGAGCGCGAGGTCGAGCAGCGGACCTTCGCTGATGAGGCCGTTGCGGCGTTCGATGAAGCCGAGGCGGGCGAGTTTGCCGAGCATGAAGTTGCGCACCTTGGTGCGTCCGCCGAGGCGGGGGCCGAAGTCGGCGATCAGCGAGGCCTCTGTGAGCGTGCCCGAGACGGCGTCTCCATGCGCGACCGGTTTGTCGCCGCCGAACATGTCGGTCTGGCCGTCGTCCACCCGCTCGCGGCGGGTGACCTGGCGCTCGCGCTTGGGCAGCACGATCAGCGACCAGATGATGACGAGCAGGGCGATCTCGTCGCGCGTGAGGCCCATGTTGCTGGCGGCGTACTCGCGGCCGGCGCCGAACACCGGTTCGGCGAGTTCGGGTTGCAGGGCAACACCGACGTGGGCGGCATAGGGGTTGTCGAGCAGGCGCAGGCCGACATCGGCGAGGCGGCGGTCGAGTTCATGGCGGAAGGTCTCATCGACCAGGGCGCGCCGTACCAGCTTGTCGTTGCGCGGAAGCCAGCGCTGCGCGAGCAGCCGCGTGGTGAGGGTCTTGAGTTCGTGTTCCATGGAAATCCTGGGGGCTCAGGCTGGCGTGGTGGCGCGCGGACGCACCTCGCCGAGCGTCATCGCCGCGATTTCGTCTTCACCGACTGCAGTCAGGGTGTCGCTGAATGCGACCTCGATCGGCAGGCGCATGAAGCTGCCGACCGGGCCGTCTTCCGGGCCGGCCTCGGCGCCGTCGGCCAGCAGGGCAAGCAGCGACAGGCGATAGCTCGCCGGCGCGAAGCCGCCGCCGGCGATGACCTGGTGCAGCGGCTGCGGCACTGGCAGGGTGCCGAGGCGGTGGGTGAAGTGCTCGAGCAGGCGCAGGTCTTCGGCTTGCAGCGTGACGCCTGCGGGCTCGGCATCGGGCGGCGGCAGTGCCGCTTGCGTATCGGTAGCGGCGGACTCGCCTTCGAGCATGGCCTCGGCGCGGTCGAGCAGCTCGTGGCCACCCGCCAGCAGGGCGAGTTCGGGCACGGCCGCGCAGGCGTCGGCTGCGAGCCCGGCAATGCGGTGGGCATCCAGGCTGCGTAGCCAGGCGGCGACATCGGAGGACGAGATGCCCGAGCCACCCAGGGTGACGCGCTGGGCTTCGATCTTGTTGAGTGCGCGCTGGAAGGAGGCGTCCACTCGCGCCAGGCGCGACTGCGCCAGGCCGATGCGCTGCGCAATGCGGGCGATGTCGAAGTCGACCTCGGGGTCGGCGAGCAGTTTGTTGAGGATGTCGGTGCCGCGGTCGAGCCAGCGCCCGTTGGCAGACAGGCGGCGGCGGGCGTCCAGGATGCGGAATTCCGAGCCGGAGGCGATCGCCTCCTCGAAGTGCCAGGAGAGGTCGTTGAGCTTGGACAGCAGGTGGCCGAGCGCCTCGGGGGTGATGCTGCCCACCGCCTGCAGGCCGGCGAGCTGGGCGGTGAGGAAGCCGAGTTCGGCGTCTTCCTCCTCGCCGAAGCGCAGCAACATGGCGATCGCTGCGACCGCATTGCGACCGATGTCGGAGAGGGCGTAGTGGCCGTCCTCGCCGATGGCCAGCAGGGCATTGTCGCGCAGGCGCTTCAATACCGTCTCGAGCTTGACCGGGTCGAGATAGGTGAAGCGCGCACGCAGCGCCTCGGGCGACCAGCGCGGACTGTCGGCCTCGCGGCCGATCTCGCGCAGCACGAGCAGGCGCATGAGCACCTCGGCCTCGGTGCCGCGGAAGAGCGTGATGAAAGCCTCCAGCAACGGGCGTGCCGACGCCAGTGCCGCCAGTTCGGGCACTTCGTCGGCGTCCACGCCTGCAGCGAGAAAGTCGGTGAGGGGCGCTTCGGTCAAACCTTAGACGCCCTGCTTGAGGCTGGCGGCGATGAAGTCGTCCAGGTCACCGTCGAGCACGGCCTGGGTGTTGCCGACCTCATAGTTGGTACGCAGGTCCTTGATGCGCGACTGGTCGAGAACGTAGCTGCGGATCTGGTGGCCCCAGCCGATGTCGCTCTTGGAGTCTTCCAGCTTCTGCTGCTCGGACTGGCGCTTGCGCAGTTCGGCCTCGTACAGGCGCGCTTTGAGCATCGACATGGCCTCGGCCTTGTTCTTGTGCTGAGAGCGGTCGTTCTGGCACTGCACGACGATGCCGGTCGGCTCGTGGGTGATACGCACTGCGGAGTCGGTCTTGTTGATGTGCTGGCCGCCGGCGCCCGAGGCGCGGTAGGTGTCGATGCGCAGATCGGCGGGGTTGATCTCGATCTCGATCGAGTCGTCGACCTCCGGGAACACGAACACCGAGGTGAAGCTGGTGTGGCGACGGGCGTTGGAGTCGAACGGCGATTTGCGCACCAGGCGGTGGATGCCGGTCTCGGTGCGCAGATAGCCGTAGGCGTATTCGCCCGAGAGCTTGATCGTGCAGTTCTTGATGCCGGCGACTTCGCCCTCGGTCTCTTCCATCAGCTCGACGCTGAAGCCCTTCTTCTCGCCGTAGCGCAGGTACATGCGTTCGAGCATGCCCGCCCAGTCCTGGGCCTCGGTGCCACCGGCGCCGGCCTGGATTTCGATGAAGCAGTTGTTGGGGTCCATCGGGTTGCTGAACATGCGACGGAATTCGAGCTTCTCGATCTCGCCCTGCAGCTCGCCGAGATCGGTCTCGACCGCCTCGAAGGTGTCGTCGTCGTCCTCGGCCTCGGCGAGCTCGAAGAGATCCTTGAGGTCGCGCGACTGCGCGTCGATCTTCTGCAGCGTCAGTACCACGTCTTCGAGCTGGCGCTTTTCCTTGCCGAGCTCCTGCGCGCGCTCGGCGTTGTTCCAGACGGCAGGGTCTTCCAGCGCGCGGTTAACTTCTTCGAGCTTCGATGCTTTCACATCGTAGTCAAAGATACCTCCGTAGTTCGCGACCGCGGGCGGCGAGGTCGGCGAGTTTTTCGGCGATGGCGTTCTGGCGTTCGGCTTCCATGGCTGCGGCTCCGGCTCAATCTGGGAAACCGCGCATTATAGCCGGAGCGCGCGCCTGCCTGCAGGCCTCGCTGTCACTGCCATGACCCCTGAACGACGTGTCATGAACCTGGCGCAGCGCGGGGACCGGCGGTCAGGCACCGGGTTCCTCCGACGCTCGCCGCCAAGCCGGACTGGAACCCGCAGCGCCTGCCCGATAACATGCGCTCAGGTGTGCTGCGGCCCTGTCCTGGCCGGGCGCCTCCTTTACGTGCAACTGGGTGCCATGCAGCGGAACAAGAGAACGATCCATATCGCACTGGTTGCGACGGTGCTGGCGCTGAACCTGTTCATTGCCGGCTTGCTTGCATACACCCTTGAGGTGGCGAAGGAGCGCAAGGAGGAAGAAGTCCGGGTGACCGTGGAGAATCTGTCGCTGCTCCTTGACCAGAGCGTAAGTTCGTCCATCCGCGAGATCGACCTCAGCCTGCGCGAAGTGCAGGGTGATCTCGAACGTTCGCTGCTCGAACACGGCAGGCTTGACCACGCACTGCTGAGCGAGCGTATCGCGCGTTTCCACGACTGGCTGGCGCCGATTGCCGAGTTCAAGGTCACCGACGCCGAGGGCAGGGTGATCCTCGGGCACGCGGTGACGTCCGATACCCGGGTCAGCTATGCCGACCGCAGCTATTTTTACGAGCATCGGAGCGCGGATGATGGCGTCACACGCGCCAGCAAGCTCGTCTATGGCCGTGTTGCGGGCACCTGGGGCAATGTCTTCTCGCGGCGCTACAACGACGCCTCGGGGCAGTTTGCGGGGGTGGTGACCGCGGTGGTGCCGGTGGCGTACTTCGAGCGCTTGCTGTCCGGCCTCAGCCTCGGCAGCCGAGGCATTGCGCTGATGCGCGACCTGGACATGAGCCTGATCGCGCGCTTTCCTCCCCTTGAGACCGATGCCGGCGGAGTAGGCTCGCGTGGCGGTTCGCTGGAACTGCGCGACATCGTCGCGGCGGGCGTGCAGGCACAATCCTTTTACAGTGCGCAGACCGCAGACGGCATCAACCGCATCAATGCCTACCGCAAGCTCGCCTCCATGCCGGCCTTCGTGGTCGTGGGTTGGGGCGAGGACGACTACCTTGCCCAGTGGCATTACGACCGCTGGAAGGCGATCGTGTTCTTTCTGACGTTCTGCGCCGTGACGCTGGTCGCAGGCGGCTTGTTGTGGCGCTTGGTCAGGGCCACCGAGCGCGCCAATCAGCGCAGCCGCATTCTGTTGCAGAACGCGAGCGATGGCATTCACATCACCGATGCCGCGGGCACCGTGGTGGAGGCCAGCGATGCCTTTTGCCGCATGATCGGGCACCCCCGTGCCGACGTGATCGGAATGAACGTGACGCAGTGGGATGCAGGTTTCTCGGCCGATGGGTTGCGGGAGATCATCGAGCGCTTGCTGGAGTCGTCGGAGGTGCTGACCTTCGAGACCGTTTACCGCCGTCGCGATGGCGGCACTTTTCCCGTGGAGATCACCGCGTTTGCGCTCGAGGTTGACGGTCGGCGGGTGCTGTTCTGTTCCGCGCGGGACATCAGCGCGCGCAAGTCGGCCGAGGCCGAAGTGCGGCAGCTTGCCTATTACGATGCACTCACCGGACTGCCCAACCGGCGCCTGCTGCTCGAACGGCTGGAGGCAGCCCAGGCGGCCGGTGCGAAGCTCGGCAGCCGTGGCGCCCTGTTGTTCATCGACCTCGACAACTTCAAGACGATCAACGACACGGTCGGGCACCAGCAGGGCGATGCCCTGTTAAAGGAGGTGGCGAGCGTACTGGGTCGATGCGTGCGCAAGGAGGATACGGTGGCTCGGCTCGGCGGAGACGAGTTCGTGGTCATGCTGGAGAACCTCGACGAACGCGAGGACGCGGCGGCCCGCGTCGCAGAGGCCATTGGTGGCAAGATCCTGCAGGCCTTGCGCAAGACCTTCGCGGTGGGCAACTGCGAACGCCGTGTGTCGGCCAGCATCGGCGTCACGCTGTTTGGCGGAGAGGCCGGCGAGGCGTTGGAGGAGCCGTTGATGCGGGCCGACCTCGCCATGTACCAGGCCAAGTATGCCGGCCGTGATGCGATGCGCTTCTTCAACCCGCAGATGCAGGCCGACGCCCAGATCCGTGCAGAGCTCGAGGCCGGGCTGTGGAGCGCGCTCGAGAAGGGGCAGTTCGTGCTCGAGTATCAGCCCCAGGTGAGGGGCAGCGCAAAGGTGATCGGGGTGGAGGCGCTGGTGCGTTGGCGGCATCCCGAGCGTGGTCTGGTGTCGCCGGCCGAGTTCATCCCGATCGCTGAGGAGAACGGCCTGATCGTGCCGCTCGGTCGCTGGGTCATCGAGACTGCGTGTGCCCAGCTGGCGGCGTGGGCATCGGTGCCCGGGCGCGCGGAATTGTCGATCGCCGTGAATGTGAGTGCGCGTCAGTTCCTGCAGCCGGATTTCGTGGCCGATGTGCTCGGAGCCCTGGAACGCAGCGGCGCTTGCGCGCAGCGGCTGGAGATCGAACTGACCGAAAGCACGCTGATCACTGACATCGAGCAGATCATCGCCCGCATGGAGGTGCTGAGAGCGCATGGGCTGCGCTTTTCCCTCGACGATTTCGGCACGGGCTACTCTTCGTTGGCCTACCTCAAGCGCTTGCCGCTGGATCAGGTCAAGATCGACCGCAGTTTCGTACGTGACATCCTGGTCGATCCGAACGATGCGGCCATTGCGACCATGATCACGGTGCTGGGCGAGACACTGGGCCTCGTGGTGGTCGCCGAAGGTGTCGAGACCGAAGCCCAGCGCGACTGCCTGCTGCAGATCGGTTGCCGGGCCTATCAAGGTTTCCTGTTCAGCCGCCCGCTTGGCGCGGTGCAGCTGGAGGCGTTCCTGGACGCGATGTCACCACAGGCGGCGGCTCAGTCCCCACGTTGAAGATCGTCGATCACTGCCCTCAGGAAGCGCGCCGCTTCCCCGCCGGTGACCACCCGGTGGTCGAAGGACAGGCTGAGCGGTAGCACGCGGCGCACCGCAGGCTTGCCATCGACCGGGCGCAGCTGTTCGTGCACCCGTCCGGCGCCCAGGATGGCTACGGTGGGCGGCAGTACGATCGGCGAGGCGTACTTGCCGCCGATCATGCCGAAGTTGGACAGCGTGATGGTGTTGCCGCGCAACTCCTCGGCCGGGATCCGGCGCGCCTGCACGTCCGCCCGCATGCGGTCCAGCCCGGCGCGCAGGTCGGCCGGGTCACGGTTGGCGACGTCGCGCATCACCGGCACGAACAGGCCCTCGGGCAAGTCGAGCGCGATGCCGACGTCGATCCTGCTCACCAGACGGCGGGCCATGGTGTGGCTTTCGTACCATGCGTTCAGCGCGGGCTCGGCCCGGCAGCCGGCAACCAGTGCGCGGAGCAGGCGTACGGTGACATCTGCGTCCGCAGCCCAGGCGTGGATGTCGGCATCGTCGATGACGGTGGCGGCGGCCACCTCGCTCTGGGCCAGCGCCATGTTCTGGGCCATTGCGCGCCTTACGCCGCGCAGCGGCTCGGCAGGGCCGACCTCGGCGAGGATCTTCGCCACGCGCTGCACGTCTGCAGTGGTGATGACCCCGTCGGGCCCGGACGGCGTGACCATCTCGAGTTCGACCTTGAGCTGGCGGGCGAGCGCGCGCACCGCGGGTGTGGCCCGGATGGCCCCGCCCGCGTGGGCGACGGGGGCGGGTGCTTCGGCCCTGACCTCGCGGCCGACCTGCACTTCGCCCACCACCGTACCAGCGTCCTCTTCCTCGGCTGCGCCCTCGAAGCCGACGAGCGGTGCGCCCACATGCACGACCTTGCCGGCCTCGCAGTAGAGCTTCTGCACGCGCCCGGCGAAAGGTGAGGGGATGTCGACGATGGCCTTGGCGGTCTCGACCGAGACCAGGGGCTGGTCTGCGGCGATCTCGTCACCGACACTGACGTGCCATTCGACGACCTCGGCTTCCTGCAGGCCTTCGCCGAGGTCGGGCAGCTTGAAGATCTTCATGATGCCTCCAGGGTCTTGCGCGCCGCTGCGACGATGCGCTCGACGCTGGGCAGGTACTGGTTCTCGAGCCGCGACAGCGGCATCACGGTGTCGTAGCCGGTGACGCGCTGTACCGGCGCCAGCAGCGAGTACAGGCCCTCGTCCGCGAGGCAGGCGGCGATCTCTGCACCCAGGCCTGCTGTGCGCGCAGCCTCGTGCACGATCACGCAGCGCCCTGTGCGTGCCACCGACTCGAGGATGGTGGCGGTGTCGAGCGGCTTCAGCGTGGCGACGTCGATGACCTCGGCCGATACGCCCTCGGCGGCGAGCGCATCGGCGGCGGCCTGGGTTTCGTGCAGCATCGCGCCCCAGCTCACCAGGGTGAGGTCGCTGCCGCTGCGCAGGGTGAAACATACGTCGAGCGGCAGCGCCTCGCCGTCGTCGGCGACCTCCTGGCGGAACAGGCGGTACATCCGCGTCGGTTCAAGGAACATCACCGGATCGGGGTCGCGGATGGCCGCAAGCAGCAGGCCGTAGGCACGCGCGGGTGACGAGGGCATCACCACGCGCAGGCCGGGCGTGTGGGCCAGCATCGCCTCGGGGCTCTCGGAATGGTGTTCGGGCGCATGGATGCCGCCGCCGCAGGGCGTGCGCACGACCAGCGGACAGGCGAGCCGGCCGCGCGTGCGGTTGCGCAGGCGTGCGGCGTGGTTGATCAGGTGGTCGAGCGCCGGGTAAAGAAAGCCGGAGAACTGGATCTCGGCGACCGGTCTGAGGCCCATCGCCGCCATGCCGATCGCGGTGCCGACGATCGCGGTCTCGGCGAGCGGGGTGTCGATCACTCTGCCGGCGCCGAAGCGTTGCTGCAGCCCGACCGTGGCGCGGAACACGCCGCCGTTGGCACCGATGTCCTCGCCGAGCAGCACGACCGCTTCGTCGCGTGCCAGTTCGTGGGCGAGGGCGAGGTTGACCGCCTCGACAAGGTTGATCTCAGCCATGATCGCCTCCCGTGTTTCTGCCCGCGCTGACAGGTGCGAAGCGCAGTGCCTCGTCGCGCTGGGCGGCGAGCGCGGCGGGCAGTGTTGCGAACAGGTGCTCGAACATTGCTGTGGTCACAGGCGGTGGGGTCGAGAGATAGGCCTCGACGGCGGCATTCACGGTATCGGCGCATTCGCGTGCGAGCGCTTCTTCCTTGTCCGGCCCCCAGGCGCCAAGCTTGAGCAGATGGTTGCGCAGGCGGGTGAGCGGCTCGAAGGACCATTGTTCCTGCACCACGGCCGGGTCGCGGTAGCGCGAGGCGTCGTCGGCGGTGGTGTGGTCGCCGAGGCGGTAGGTGACGGCCTCGATCAGGGTCGGCCCACCACCCGCCCGCGCCTTGGCGAGTGCTTCGCGGGCACAGTGGTGCACCGCCACCAGGTCGTTGCCATCGACCTGTACGCCTTCGATACCGGCAGCGATGGCCTTTTGCGCCAGCGTGGCGGTGGCGCTCTGTGCGCTGCGCGGTACCGAGATCGCCCACTGGTTGTTGCTGAGCACCACGACCAGTGGCGCTTGCCACACGGCGGCGAAGTTGAGCGCTTCGTAGAAATCGCCCTTGGAGCTGGCGCCGTCGCCCAGGAAGCTCACCGCGGCACGGGCCTCGTTGCGCAGCTTGAAGGCGTAGGCTGCCCCCGCGGCGTGGCACACCTGGGTGGCGATCGGCACACAGTTGGGAAAATCCAGGCGTGCCGCGGCGAAGTCGCTGCCGCGCTCATCGCCGCCCCAGTAGCGCAGGCTTTCGTCGATGCGCACGCCGCGCACGAGCTGTGCGGCGTGTTCGCGGTAGGACGGGAAGAGCACGTCTTCGCTGCGCATCGCGCTGGCCACCCCGACGCCGATGGCCTCCTGGCCGAGCGCCGAGGCGAAGGTGCCCAGCTTGCCGGTCCGTTGCAATGCGATGGCCTTGGCGTCGAAGGTCCGGGTAAGGTACATCGCGCGGTACATCGGCACGAGTTGCGCCGGATCGCGCGCGAAGTCGGGCAGCGGCCCGAGCGCCTCGCCCTGCGGGTCGAGGAAACGGCGATGGTCGATCTGGAACCGGGTAACAGTGCTCATGGCGCGCTCCCCTTCGGTCTCGGTCGATCCCGCATGCACCTGTGCCCGTCGGGGGGTGTCTCCTTGGGCTGCCTTCCGCATCCGGGGGCGAGTGTCGGCGGCTACCGGTTTGCGGTGCCGCGACCTGGTCCGTTTGCCGGGTTGGAGCGCACGCGGGCATGGATGTTCCCGCATGCCCGCGGGCCGAACGATGTCGGGCCGTGACCGGTGTCTCGCCAGCAGCCAATGACCGGCTGGTGCGCGCTCAGGCCGCCTCGAAATGCTCCAGCATCAATTGCACGCTGGCGACGCCGTTGTACTCGTTGACGCCGAGACGGAAGGCCGCATGGATCTGGGCGGCAGCACCGTCGGCGTGGTTGAAGCGGATCGCCTCGTAGCGCGTACCGCTGCGCGACAGCTCGAGCTTGAGGTGCTTGTCCTTCAGCAGGCGCTGGCGCTCGACACGGAAGACGTCGTCGAACACCGGCGCCGCAAAGCCCTGGCCCCAGATCTCGTTGTCGAGCATGCGGGCGGCGTCGAGTGCGAAATAGCCGGATTCGAGGCTGCCGTCCGTTTCGATGCGACGCTCGAGCTGCGCGGGTTCGAGCAGTTCGCTGACGACCTCTTCGAAAGCAGCGTCGAAACGTGCGAGTTCGGATTCGCGGATGGTCAGGCCCGCGGCCATGGCGTGGCCGCCGAAGCGCACGATGAGTTCCGGGTGGCGCTTGGTGACGAGGTCGAGCGCGTCGCGCAGGTGCAGGCCCGGAATCGACCGCCCGGAGCCCTTGAGCTCACCGTCGTTGGCGCGCGCAAAGGCGATGGTCGGGCGGTGCAGGCGCTCCTTGATGCGGCCGGCGACGATGCCGATCACGCCCTGGTGCCAGTCGGGTTCGAACAGCGCCACGGTGGCGCGGTTGCCTGCCTCGAAACCGGAGAGCCGGGCGAGTGCCTCCTCCTGCATGCCGGCCTCGATGCCGCGCCGCTCACGGTTGAGCTTGTCGAGTTCCTGGGCGATGTTCATCGCGCGGCCGGGGTCGTCGGTGATCAGGCACTCGATGCCAAGGCTCATGTCGGAGAGCCGCCCCGCGGCGTTCAGGCGCGGACCGATCATGAAGCCGAGATCCATCGTGCTGGCGCGAGCCGGATCGCGCCCGGCGAGTGCGAACAGGGCGCGTATGCCCGCCTGCATGCGCCCGGCGCGCATGCGTGCCAGACCCTGTGCGACCAGGATGCGGTTGTTGCGGTCGAGCTTGACCACGTCGGCGACGGTGCCGAGCGCGACCAGGTCGAGCAACTCGGCGAGGTTGGGCTCCTTGCCACCGGCGAAGGCGCCGCGCTCGCGCAGCTCGGCGCGCAGTGCGAGCATGGTGTAGAACATCGCGCCCACGCCGGCCAGTGCCTTGCTCGGGAAATCGCAGCCGGGCTGGTTGGGGTTCACGATCACGTCGGCTTCGGGCAGCACGTCGCCGGGCAGGTGGTGGTCGGTGATCACGGTGGCCATGCCGTGGGCACGCGCTGCGGCGATGCCCTCGACGCTGGCGATGCCGTTGTCGACGGTGATCAGCACGTCTGGCTCGAGGCGTGCGGCGATGTCGACCATCGCAGGCGTGAGGCCGTAGCCCAGGGTCACACGATCAGGCACCAGGTAATGCACGTCGGCGCCAAAGGCGCGCAGCGCACGCATGCCAACGGCGCAAGCGGTGGCGCCGTCGCAGTCGTAATCGGCGACGATGACCATGCGCGCGCCAGCTTCGATGGCGTCGGCCAGCAACTGCGCTGCCTCTGCCGTGCCGGTAAGCGCCTCGGGCGGCAGCAGGTTCTTCAGGCTGGTGTCGAGTTCGTCGGCGCGGCTGATCCCGCGCGCGGCGTAAAGGCGGGCGAGCAGGGGGTGCAGGCCGGCATCGGCAAGGCGGGCGAAGGCCTGCTGGGGGACGGGGCGGGGCTGGATGCGAGTCATCGGGCTTCGTGGGGGGGCGGTGGCGGCGTTGCCTCAGGCAGCGGCAGGGGAGCTGGGGCGAGCGACTTCAGCAGGTCGTCGAATGCGTAGGGCTTGCGCCAGAACTTCCAGCGCTCGCTACGCTGGTTGGCGACGAGCAGCGTCGCGCGGTCGCCGGGGGCGGTGATGTGCAGGCTGTCGATGCGGCCGCGTTTCAGTGCAGTGGCGAGTGGCGCGAACCAGTCGCGCTCCAGTGCTTCGAGACCAGTGCGCCATGCATCGAGATCCAGCGCTTGGGCGGGGAGTCGCAAGCCGTCGAGTACGACCAGCGTGTCCTGTCGGAGTGCGGCGGAGACATCGGGCATGGCGACGGGGAGGCCGCAGTTGCGTGCCAGGCCGACGCTGAGCGGGTCGGTGGCCTGCACCAGCGCTGCCGGTGCCTGTGGTGCGTGTTCGAGTGCGCCGGCGCCCCACAGCCAGATACTATTTACCGCGCGCAGGCCGGATGCCTCGCGGGCGCGGCTGCGCGGATGATTGTGCAACACGATCTGCGCTTCATTCATGGTGCGCTGCCACAGGCGGGCGTCCTCGCCTTCGGGAAGGAAGTGCTTCACCGGGCGGCCTACAACGTCGTCCAGTGGGTATAGCGTGGCCTTGGAGGCTTGTGCCAGCCTGAGGTACCAGCGTGTCGGCGTGCAGGCCTCGAACTGGCCGAGGTCGGTGAAGACCTCGTTGAGCGCAGCGACCAGTTCAGCGGCTTCCTCCGCATCAAGCTGGCTGTCGTCGAAGCTTTGCAGCAGGAGATGCTCGCGGGCGAAGGAGAGGTTGACCGGGTCAGCGCACAGCCAGTGGTCACCCTCCGCCGGGGGCGGGGCATCGGGCTCGCCACTGCGGCGCAATGCGGCCAGCGGCAGCGGTCCGCCTTCGAGTCCGAACAGCCGCGCCAGCTGGCGGTCGTAGGGCTCGAACGCGAGCACCGAGCGCGAACCTCGGCCAAGCAGGCCGGCCAGCCCGTCGAGCGTCAGGCCCGAGGCCGGTCCGAGCAGGGTTGCGGTAGGCCACAGCAGGCCGGGGATCAAGAGCTGGATATGCATCGGAGACGTAACCTTGGAAGCCGCGCGAGTCTAGCACGCGTGATGGGCACTGCTCGCCTGCGTGGTCATGGCGGTGGCGCAGCCGCGATCAGGCTTGACACGAGATACTGAAGGGTCTTCAATTGATCTATTGATATCAATCAGATGATTGCAGGAGCCCAGCATGAAGCCCACGCCCACCCCAGTTCGAGCGCCTTCAGCCGCCTACGCCGCACGCGCCACCCTGAGCGGGGCAGACATTGATCGTTACCTTCATGCAGCGTCCGCGCTCGAGCGTGACCACATGGTGCGCGAAGGTTTCGAGACCGGCTCGCTCGAGGCCTTCGCACATCGCTTCGGACGCAGCGGGCGCAGCTTGGCGCAGTTGCTGGGTGTGGCACCTGCAACCTATGACCGCCGCGTGCGCGAGGGCAAGCCTCTGTCGCAGGACGATTCCGACCGCGTCGCGCGGTTGATCGACGTCGAGCGTGCGGCGACCCGGGTGTTTGGCGACGAGGCCGCTGCGCGCGAGTGGTTGGCTGCTCCCGTCCCCGTGCTGGGTGGCGCCATACCGATCGAACTGCTCGCCACCACCCCGGGGCACCAGGCGGTGATGAACGCGCTGCGCCGAATCATGGCCGGTACCGTCGCCTGATGGCGGCGCGCACGGCTACATTGTGGCGGCTGGCGCAGGACTGGATCGATCTCGATACGGGTGCGCTGCTCTGTGCGGCCGAGGATCTCGCCTGCGCAGGCAATGGTGCGGCTGCGGTCGGGGGGCGCTGGAACAGTGTCGGCAGACCGGTGATCTATCTCGCCGATAGTCTCGCGCTTGCGCAGCTGGAGAAGCGGGTGCACACGCCGTTGCGCCCGCCGCGGGAACTGGTGGCTGTCGAGGTGACGCTTCCGGCGGCAGCAGTGCTCGAGGCCGAGACGCTTGTCCCGCCCGTGGGCTGGGACATGGACAACGTGGATTGGTCGGTGGGCCGTACGCCATCGCAGCACCTCGGTGATGACTGGGTCGAGCGCAATGACACCCTGCTGCTGCGTGTGCCGTCGGTTGTTGTGCCCGTGGGCTGGAACTATCTGCTCAACCCGTCTCACCCCGATGCGCGCCGGCTGCGCACACGGCGCCTGCCTTATCGGCCCGACGCACGCTTGTGGTGACGGCGGCGCTGCCCGCATGGGCACGCGCCGCTGCCGGAGTGGCTGCCTCAGGCATGCCTTGTGTAGCGGCGCACGCCGAGCAGGCTCAGTAGCCCGATGGCGAGCAGGGCTGGCACCGCGGGCTCGGGAACGGTGGCATGGAAACGCTCGCCGAGCAGCCGGTGCGCTGCACTTGTCGGGTGGACGCCGTCGAAGAAGAGATACTCGTCGCAGTTCGACACTGCACTGAAGATGCACCCGTCACTCACGTTGTTGAAGCCATAGGTGCCGGGATCGCCGATGACCTCGTCGAGGAAGGCTGCGGTGTCGAACTCCATCAGGCGGAGCCCGCCGGGGAGGCCGGGAATGCTCCCGGCACGGATGTGCGCCAAGGTGCTGGCGAGCGCGTTATTGAAGCCGGTCGAGATGAGATCCAGGCCTTGGCGTGCCTCGTCGGTCTGCCCCAGGCCCAGAGGGGTGCTTGCCAGGTTGGGCATGTTGGGGATGAGGAAGTCGGTGGCGCCGATGCTCGCCAGCAGACCGATCGAACTTACCAGATTGGTCACTGCCGTCTCGGCGGCGGCAAGCAGGTTGCCGCCGGTTGCGAGCGTGAAGAAGAAGTCGTTGGGCGCTGCCCACAGCATGAACAAGCTGCTTGCCGGGTCGAAGCTCGCCGCCGGGCTGCCCATGAACTGAAGGACCTGCGCCTGGGCGCCGGTCAGCTCAAGGCTGGGCGGCAGGGGGAAGGGTGAGCCGGTGAGGTAGTTGAAATTGCCCAGGCCGGTCATCGCGCCGCCCACCGCAAAGTTGCTGCCGCCGCTGGTCGATGGGGCAAGCGCGATGCCCAGTTGTGCCGCGAGGTGTTCGGCCGCTGTCGGGCCATCCGTGAATCGCTCGGCGTAGGGCGGCGATGGCGGCCAAGGGGCGAACGGCGCCCCGGCGGCGGACGACAGGGCATAGGCATTGCCGCCGTCGGAGAGACTGTCACCAAACACGAACATGGCGTTATAGGCAGCCTGGGCCGGCAGGCCGGCCAGGAGCAGGCAGGACAACAGGAACGCGCGCATCTTGATGTCTCCTTTTGTTGTTTGTCAGCCGACACGGGTGGCGTGCCCGGCTGCGGCACTTTTAACCCAGCGCCGGGGCGCGGGCAAGCGAGGGGATTCCCTGCTTCGGAGAAGCATCAATCAGTTTGAAGGCTTGAATGTAACTGCGTGTAACAAACTAGCCCATTTTGCGCGCTCAAACGACATGTCCTATGAAAGCACCTGATTTGCTTTGAGTCCCGTTCCTGTCGATTGCGAGGCACGGGTTTTGTTGTTTTCTGGATTGGTGCGTTGCCTGCACAGTGGAGTTTTCATGGTTCGGAACGGGAGAGCCCTGCATGGATGGGAGTGGCGCCGATGAAGTCCACAGTCCCTATGATCGATGGTGTGCAGGGACGGAGGAGTGGCGCACGCGTCTGGTTCCTTGTCCATAGTTGGGCTGCACTGCCGCTGTGGATGTTCATGTTCTTCGTCTGTCTGACCGGGTCGATAGCGACGGTAAGCCAGGAGATCGTGTGGTTGGCGGATCCGGCGGTACGCGCTCGTGCTCCGGCACACGATGCGCAAGTGCTTGGGTACGACGAGATCCTGGCTGCAGTCAACGGGGCGCAGCCCGACGCCGTAGTGCAGTCCATCTCTCGACCGGTGAAGTCGCAGTTCGCGCTCAGCGTGCGCGTAGGCTACGCCGATGGAACCAGTGGCACGCTGCATGTGAATCCCTACACTGGGGAGATACAGGGCGCGCACTCGGGGTTCGATTTCCGTCAGTTCATCCGTGCGCTGCACGGCTGGCTGTTGATGCCGTTCGACAACGGCTTCAATCTCGGATGGTATGCGGTCTCCGCCCTTGCCTTGCCGATGCTGGTATCGCTAGTCACTGGGTTGGTGGTTTACAAGAAGTTCTGGCGTGGCTTCCTGCGACCGCGCTTGCGGTTCGCGCAGGGCGCGCGCGTCTTCTGGGGCGATTTCCACCGACTGGCTGGCATCTGGTCTATCCCGTTCATCCTCATCATGTCGGTGACCGGGCTGTGGTTCCTGGTGCAGGCAACGCTTTCGGACCTGTCGATCTCGATCTCGACCGAAGGCGTTCCACCCGTGGTGGCGCGCGAGGATGCGCCGTATACCGCAGATGGACTGCGCGCACCGATGATCTCGCTCGACGGGGCCGCAGCCAAGGCGAGCGAGCATCTGCCTGGCCTGGAGCCGATGTTCGTGCGACTGCCGGGTACTGCCTACGATCCGATCATGGTGCTGGGGCGCGGGGGCTATCCGCTGCTGTTCGAACGTCTCCACATCAACCCCTACGATGGCGACGTGGTGTATGTGCGTCGCGTCTCGGACCGCTCCGGCCTGGAGTTATTCACCGAGTCGATGCGGCCGCTGCATACCGGTGACTTCGCCGGTCTGTGGCTGAAGCTGGTGTACTTCCTGTTCGGTGTGCTGCTCACCATGATGGTGCTGAGCGGCATGCTGATCTGGACCAAGCGCACGGCGCAGGCCACCATCGCTGCGCTGCGCCGGCAACCGCAGCCGCAGCCGGTTATGGCGCAGGAGGTGAGCGAATGAGTCCGACCAGTACCTTGGCGGCGCCCAAGCTGGGCAAGAAGCCCGAAAACGTCTCGCGCAAGCGCTGGCTGTTCCGCATCAGCGTCGTGATGGTGTTGCTGCCCCTCTTCTATCTTCCGGGTTACTTCGATCGCATCGAGATGAACCGCGGCGCCAAGGGCCTTGGCGAACGCATGGTGGGCGAGTTCGCCGTCGGCCCTTGGTCGATCCGCCTTGCCGAGTGGAACCTCATGCCACCCGCGCTCGATGGTGAGGCGGGGTACATGAAGACCTTCAGCCTGGCGCTTTGTGCGCAGTGTACAGCGCAGGTGAAGGCGGTCTACATCCGCGTCGGCAAGCCGCGCAGTCTGCGTGCGGCAGGCGCGATCTTCTTCGGCTCGCCCTACCGCCAGTTCGCGAACCTGCATGTTCCCGATAGAGCAACCCCGGATTCCGAGGTGTGGATCACGCTGGAGGGCTGGGACGGTTCCACGCACCAAGTGGCGCTGCCGCTTGCCGAGGTCTCGCCAGTCACTGCCGGATGGCTAGTAAAGAAAGGAAACCCCACATGAGTCTCGACTTCCCACGCAAACCGCTGCACCTCATTCTGGCGGGCCTGCTTTCAGGGCTTGCGGGCCTTGCCGTCGCGCACAACCCGGTTTGCGTCTGCGTACCCGATGGCGATACCGTTGTCTGCACCGGCGGTTTCTCGGATGGCAGCAAGGCGCCCGGTGTCACCATCGATGTCGTCGCCTACGATGAGACCATCCTCATACAGGGCAAGCTTGGCGACGATTCCACGCTGCGTTTCAAGCGGCCCGAAGGGGAGTTCTACGTGCTCTTCGATGCAGGTCCGGGACATGTGGTCGAGATCGATCACACCGAGATCCGCTGATGGCTGCTGTCCTTGTTCGACCCGCTGGTGCGGGTCACGAGTCCTTGTTCGTGGCCCTGGCCTGCTGCGTGATCCTGGCAGCGGCGGGGGCGGTGGTCGGGGTGCGTGCCGCGCACGTCGGCGTGACCGTTGTGGAGGCGCATCAGCTTGACGCGCGTGACGGACTGAGTGCGGCCGAACAGGGGCTGTATGCCGATCTGCGCCTCGTGCCCATAGAACTGACGGCGTGGGGGGGCGTGCCACCTGCAGTGGCTGAGTTGGCCGCGGCGCTCGTTCCGCCCTTCGTCGCCGACCTTGGCATGGCATGGCGTGGAGCACACAGTTGGTCCCTGATCGAGCACGCGGGGATGAGTGCCTATCTGGGCCTGAGTGCTGAACCGGCAGTGGCCGGTTCGTTCCTGCTGGTGCTGCCACTTGTGGGAGAGGCTGACTCGCAGCCAGAGATCTGGCTGCACCGCGAGTCCGATGCAGCAGCGCCTGCCCGGTTCGATGCTGGCTTTCTTGTCGAGGCAGGGTGGCGCGAGATCGTCAGCCGTTTCGATGCGGGTGTGACGCGCCACAAGCACTGAATTGAGCGCGGGGCCTGGCGCCCGCGCCGATGTCCAATCCCACAGCCGTTCGCGACTGTTTCTTCATGGAGTTTCCATGTCCGATACCTATCGTTTCTCGCGTTCGCGCCGACGTCTGCTTGCAGGGCTGGCGGCGCTCTGCGCGCTGCCCGCTGCTACGCATGCAGGCGCGCCTGCGCGCAGTCGCCCGCTGCGAATCGGTGTCACGCTGCACCCCTACTACAGCTATGTGAAGAACATCGTCGGCGACCTTGCCGAGGTCGTGCCGGTGATTCCCGCCGGCTTCAATCCACACGCCTACGAGCCGCGCGCCGAGGACATCAAGCGCATCGGGTCGCTCGACCTGATGGTGGTCAATGGTGTTGGTCACGATGACTTCGCCGAGCGCATGATCGCTGCCAGCGAGAAGCCCGACCTGCCCGTGATCGAGGCCAACGCCGACGTGCCCTTGCTGGCTGCCACCGGCATGGCGGGCCGTGCCGGGTCGGGCTCGGTTGTCAATCCGCATACCTTCCTGTCGGTGACCGCATCGATCGCGCAGGTCAACACCATTGCGCGTGAGTTGGCGCGTTTCGATCCTACCAATGCCGCGACCTTCCAGGCCAACGCGCGTGGCTTTGCCCGCCGTCTGCGCCAGCTGCGTGCCGATGCGCTGGCCGAACTGGCCGACATGTCGGGCGCAGAGTTCCGGGTGGCGACCATACACGGCGCCTACGACTACCTGCTGCGCGAGTTCGGTATCGAAGTCACGGCGGTGGTGGAGCCGGCGCATGGCATCGAGCCAAGTCCTGCGCAACTCAAGGGCACCATCGACCGTTTGCGCGGACTGGACGTGAAGGTCATCTTCTCGGAAATGGACTTCCCCTCGGCCTATGTCGACACCATCCAGCGTGAAACCGGCGTGCGCCTGTACGCGCTCACCCACATCTCCTATGGCGAGTACGAGGTTGACAAGTTCGAGCGCGAGACGGCCCGCAACCTTGCTACCGTCGTGCGTGCGATCCGTGAGGCCGCGCAATGACGCATTCGCCAGCAGGTCCCGAGATCCGCTTTGAGTCGGTCGGGCTGACGCTCGGGCGCACCGAGATCCTGCGCGATGTCTCATTGCGCGTCCTGGCTGGCAGTGTGCACGCGCTGGTCGGCCCCAACGGCGGCGGCAAGAGCTCGCTGGTAAAGACCCTGCTCGGTCAGATGCCGCATCGTGGCCGCCTGTCGATCGCTTGGCCTGCGCAGCCTGGCACGATCGGCTACGTACCGCAGGCGCTGGAGTTCGACCGTGGCCTGCCGATGACGGTGGAAGACTTCATGCGCGCTACCACCCAGCGCCGACCGGCCTTCCTGGGCCGCGCATGCGGCCAGATGGCGAGTATCGATGCAGCGCTCGAACGCGTGGGCATGAGCGACAAGCGCCTGCGTCGCATGGGGGCGCTGTCCGGCGGTGAGCGCCAGCGCGTGCTGCTGGCGCAGAGCCTGATTCCGAGACCGGGTCTGCTTGTGCTCGATGAGCCGATGGCCGCGCTCGACGAAGCCGGCATTGCAGTGTTTGAGCATCTGCTTGCCGACTGGCGGCGCGACGGCGTCACGGTGCTGTGGATCGAGCACGACATCGACGCCGTCGCCCGGCTTGCCGACCGCGTCAGTGGGCTCAACCGCAGCCTGCTGTTCGACGGTGCGCCGCTCGAGATGCTGGCGCCCGAGCGACTGCTCGCGCTGTTCTCGGCACGTCCGCGCATCACGCCGGCGCCCGTCCGGCTGGGGGTGGCGGCGTGAGCTACGAGTCCTTCCGCCTGCTGGTGCAGGGTTGGGCCGCGGCGGGTTGGCTGCCGCCCTCGCTGGGCTATGGCTTCGTCGTCAGTGCGTTGCTCGCCGGGCTCATCATCGGCCCCGTGCTCGGCGGGTTGGGTACCCTGGTGGTGGTCAAGCGCTTTGCCTTCTTCTCCGAGGCGGTCGGCCATGCGGCGCTCACCGGCGTTGCGATCGGCATTCTGCTGGGCGAACCCTACACCGGCCCATATGGCAGCCTGTTCGGCTACTGCCTGCTGTTTGGCATTCTGCTGAATTTCCTGCGCAACCGTACCGGGCTCACACCCGATACGCTGATCGGCGTGTTCCTCTCGGTATCTCTGGCGCTTGGCGGCAGCCTGCTGTTGCTGTTGTCCGGAAAGGTGAACGTCCACATCCTCGAGAACGTGCTGTTCGGCTCGGTGCTCACGGTCAACGGCCAGGACCTCGCAGTCCTGGCGGTGGTGGCCGTGCTGGTGGCGGTGCTGGCGCTGCCGCTCTACAACCACATGATGCTGGCAAGCTTCAATCCACAGCTCGCCACCGTACGCGGTGTGCGCGTGAAGCTGCTGGACTATCTCTTCGTTGCGCTGGTGACGGTGGTTACGGTGGCCTCCGTGAAGGTCATCGGCGCCATCCTGGTGGGGGCCTTGCTGGTCATCCCGGCGGCCGCTGCGCGCCTGTTGAGCCGCTCGCTGCGTGGCTTCTTCTGGTTGTCGGTGCTGTTTGCCACGCTCAGCACGCTGGCCGGCATCCTGGTACCGATCGAGCTCGAACTGCCGGTGCCCTCGGGTGCCGCAATCATCCTGTTCTCCGGTGCGCTGTTTGCGCTCGCGGCCATCGCGCGCGGCACCCTACCTGCACTCAAAGGGCAAGTTGCATGACTACCTTGAAGACGCTCGTCGTCGCCTGCGCGCTTGCGTGCAGCACGCCTGTCTGGGCCGGTGAAATCCCGCAGCCAGAACTCGCCGCTACCGTGCTTGCGGCACATCCCGTTGTGTATGCGCTGACGCGCGAGTTGGCCGAAGGCACGCGCATCGACGTCAGCCGCGTGGTGCCGGATACCTTGCCGCCCACGCGTCACGCGGCATACTTCAACGGACGCGGTGCTGCGGCGCTGGAGCGCGCCGCGCGCGAGGCCGATGCTGTGGTGGGGTTGCGCGCCGTGTGGGCCGATGACGTGCTCTACCCCCATGCCCGGCGCGCCAACCTGCGGATCGTCGAAATCGATGCAGCTCGCCCGGTCGATGGCACGCTGCCCGGCGTGGCGCTGCGGGCCGGTGATGCCGATGGGCTGAACGCCTGGCTCGATCCGACCAATCTCGGTCGCATGGCCGACATCGTGGCGCATGACCTCGCACGTCTTGCACCGGCCGATGCCGCAGCCGTGGCACAGCGTCTGGCAGCGTTCAAGCGCGAAGTGGTGCGCCTCGCGGCCGAGGCCGGTCGGCGCTTTGCCGCGCTCGACAATCCGGTGGTGTTCAGCCTGTCCGATCGGCTCGACTACTTCATCACCGGCTTCAACCTCGATCTGGAAGGGCGCGACCTGCGCGCCGATGACGAGTGGTCGCCGCAAGCCGTATCCGCCCTGCTTGAGCGCCTGCACGCGGCCGACGTCGGCATCGTACTGCATCATCGTGCGCCGCCCGAGGCGTTGGCCCTGGCGCTGCAGCGGGCTGGCGTGCGTGTCGCGGTGCTCGAAAGCGCAGGCAACGATCCCTTGCAGGCCTTGCGCGACAACGTTACCGCCATCCTGGGCGCGAACTGAAGTCCGGCAGGTCGAGCGCCCGCCCCTCTCCGGGGCGGGCTTGTTCGCCGCGGCCAGAAAGGGGGTTACGGCTGGGGGTCGGTCACAAAGCCCAGCTTCTGCATGCCAGCGCGTTGCGCCGCGGCCATGACCTTGACTACCTGCTCGTACTCGACGCTGCGATCGCCACGAACGTGGATCTCGGGTTGTGGTTCTTCACTGGCGATCTGGATGAGACGCGCCTCGAGTGTCTCGTAGTCGATCCGGTCTTCGTTCCAGTGCAGGCCGCCCGCGGCAGTGACGGCGATCGTCACCGTACGCGGTTCGACGACGTTCGGCTGGTTGGCCGCGCGGGGCAGATCGAGCTTCACCGAGTGGGTCATCACCGGCACCGTGATGATGAAGATGATGAGCAGCACCAGCATGATGTCGACCAAGGGGATCATGTTGATCTCGCTCATCTCGGTGTCGCCCGTGTCCTCCAGTCCGTTGCCGAAAGCCATCAGGAGGCCTCACGCGTCTTGTTGGCGACATGCAGCTTGGCGACCTTCACAGGCGCTCCGGTGACGAGGAATGCGTGAAGGTGATGGGCGAAGCGGTTGAGTTGTCCGAGGACGCCCTTGTTGGTGCGTACCAGCGCGTTGTAGCCGAGCACGGCGGGGATCGCAACGGCGAGGCCGAATGCGGTCATGATCAATGCTTCGCCGACGGGCCCGGCGACCTTGTCGATTCCGGCGTTGCCCGATACGCCGATACCGACGAGCGCGTGGTAGATCCCCCAAACCGTGCCGAACAGGCCGACGAAGGGGGCCACGGAGCCAACCGAGGCGAGCACGGAGAGGCCGCTCTGCATGCGTTCTGCGCTCTCGTCGATGGCGGTGCGCAGGCATGCGGTCAGCCAGTCGGCCAGGCTCAATTGTCCGTGGAGCTCCTCGCGATGCGCGGCGTGATGGTCGCAAGCCCGCCCACCCTCGTCCACCAGACGGCGAAACGGGTTCGTGGCTGTTTCGCCACCTATCAGATTCAATCCCTCTTCGATGCTCTGCGCGTGCCAGAACAGCTGCGCGCGCCGGGCAGCGCGTCTGAGGCGCATGGCCTGGATGCCGCGAGTGGCGATCACATACCAGGATGCGATGGACATAATGAAGAGCATGATTGCCACGGATTTGATGACGAGATCGCCCTGGGCCCAGAGCGCCTCGATGCCGTAGGGGTTGGCCAGCGTATCCACGGCGCCGGTATCCGGTATCGGTGGTGTGGCTGTACCGAGCGCTTCGCCCGCAGTAGGCAGGGCGTCGGTCGCCGGCGTGGTGCCGGTCTCCACGCCGGCAGTCGATGCGCTGTCTGCTACGTCGGCGGAAGCCGGTATGGAACGGAGGTTCTCGGATTCGTTTTCCATCTGTGTTTCCTTGCTTGAAGGGTGCGCCCGGGAGGCGTGAGAGTTGGGCCTGGATTCAGTTGAGCAATGAGAAGATGACCGGCTGCACATACCAGAACGCGATCGGCTTGCCGCCCCGTGTTGCCGGGACGTAGCGCCAGCGTTCCACTGCCGCAATCGCGGAGTCGTCCAGCCGGCGGTGGCCGCTGGATTCACGCAGCTTCACCTCCGCCACGGAGCCGTCCGGCATGATGTGTACGTCGAGCAGCACTCGCCCCTCTTCCCGCATGCGCCGCGATAGCGGAGGGTAGGTCGGAGCAGGGTTGTTCAGATGCGAGGCATCGACGCGTGGAGGCGTAAGCGGCGTTTCGGTCGTTGGGCCTGCCTGCCCAGGCGGAGGAGGGCGATGCGGCTGTGGCGGCGCGTCCTCCGACGGCGCTTTGCTCGCCTGCGGCGCTGGCGGCGGCTCGGCTTCGTCCATCGGAATCTCGATGGCAGTCTCCGATGGCGGCAGCGGTGGTGGCGGTGGAAGTGGCTTGCGCTTCGGCTCGGGCTTGGGCTTGGGCGGCGAGGGCTTCGGTGGTTCAGGCTTTGGTGGCTCCGGATCGGGCACGGGAGGCGGCGGTGCGAGGGGGGCCGGTGTTGGGGGCACGACGGCGTCAGACGGTACGAGCACGCCCTGCATGGTTGGCTGCACGAGTTCGGAGCGGCTCTGGTCGAGGGCGTGCGTTGCCCACGCCACGGCGCCGACATGCAGCGCCAAGACCAGAACGAAGGTTGACCCGCGTTCGGCGGTCTTCATCGCGGTGCGCCTGAGCGCCGGCTCCCCTGCCTTGGGGAGGGCACCAAAGAGTTCCTGCGGAAAAGGGAGCAGCCATATCGCATTGCTGGTTCTGTAATCCTGTCGAAAAAAATGCAGCGCCCGCAGGCGCTGCGAAAAACTGCCTCGTGGGACCTTGCCTCCGGCGAACATCCAATCGAACCAGCGGGAAGGCGCAAAACCGGTTTCGGTTCGCTTGGCTGGATCACTTGTGTCGGTCGCAGTGGCCCCTATGCGAGCGCGTTCGAAGCGCTTGCGGCATGTGCCCGATGACGCTCCGCGTAGCGGACGTCTCTATTAGCCATGTCGTTTGACATGCCCAAAAAGTGCAACTTGATACATGGTGTTACATATTGCAGGCCGCCGCAGGCGAGGCCTTGGCTCGGTCGCCATAGGGTGGACGTCAAGGTCAGCCATGGGCAGCGCTCTTGAGTGACGCACCACCCCCCATTGCGATCAGTACTTCCAGTTCAGGGTCAAGCTGGCGTTGCGTGGCGCGCCGTAGAAGCTCTGGGACCAGAACAGGCTGCTGAGGTACTTGCGGTCCGTGGCGTTGTTGAGTTTGGCGGTAACGTTAAGCGTTGGAGAGATGTCGTAGCTGGCCATCAGGTCGAGCAGCGCGTAGGCGTCCTGACGGCTGGTGATGGCGCTTGCTTCTGCACGGTGGATCTCGCTCTGCCACTTGACTGTTGCTCCAACCTTGAATCCATGCAGGCCCGGCACACGGGCCACGGTGCTCAGGCGCAAGGTTCTGCGCGGGACATGGGTACGTACGTCGCGGCCGTCTTCATCTTTCAGGCTGAACTGCGTGTAACCCGCATTGATGTCCCAAGTCGATCCGATGCGTCCAGCCATATCGATCTCGAAGCCCTGGGAGCTGGCGTTCACGCCGCGGTAATAGGAGCGTCCGGCACTGAAACCATCATATTCTGCCGTGTTCTTCTGGTCGGTACGGAACACCGCCAAGCTACCGTTCAGTCTGCGCTCGAACCATTCGCCCTTTATGCCTGCCTCGAGGTTCCTGCCTTCGATCGGTTCGAGTACGCTGCCCGACTGGGTGATCTGGTGCTGGGGGTTGAAGATCTCGGCGTAGCTCGCGTAGGCGCTGTGATGGCGGTCGATGTCGTACACGACACCGAGGTAGGGAGTAGTGCGCGTCTCGCGGTAGTCGTGTACTGCGCCGTACTGCACGCCCGAACTGGTGACGCGGCTCAGGTTGGCGCCGGCGAGCAGCTTGAGGTCGGAGGTGAGGCTGAAGCGTCCGGCCGCGTAGACGCTGTCGCGGCGGTTGACGAAGTCGGCATGGTCGCTCAATCCGACGTCGAACGCGGGGCGGGGGAAGCTGCCGGCGAGCATTTCGCTCTCGGTCAGTGGCAGGTGTGTGTCGTCGTCGCGCGAATGCAGCCAGTTATCGCTCTTGCTGCGGCTGATGCCGAACACCAGCTCGTGCTCGTGTCCGCCCAGGGCCACGGTGCCGGTGAGGTTCACGTCAGCTGTCCATTGGCGTTCGGTATGGCCGTACTTCGAAGGCCAACTGAACAAGCCGGTGCCGGTCTCGCGATCGGGTGTGCCATACACATAGAAGAGCTCACCGTCCGATTCAAGGCTGCGGCGCAGCAGCGTGGCCTTGGCCTGCCAGCGGTCGTTCAGGCGGTGGTTCAGTTCGGCGAAGGTCTGGGTGTCGTCGCTGTTCCAGTAGGCCCATCTTGCTGCGCTGCTGGCCGATCGTTCGTAGTGGGTGGGTGTGCCGTCACTGTATCTGAGTGGCAGGGCGCCCCACAGCGTACCCTTCGGCCGGTTGCGCTGTTGTGAGTGGCCGATGGCCAGCAGCGTGTCAGTGTCGATATCGTGCTCGACGATCGCAGAGAACAGCTTTTTGTCGAGGGAGTAGCGGTCCAGATGTGAGTCCTTCTCTTGCGCGGCGACGATCAGCCGGCCTCGCCAGCGCCCATCCTCATCGAGTGCAGAGGAGAAGTCACCGTCAATGCGGCGGTTCTGCCAAGAGCCAAACGTTACGGCCGCCGAGGCCTGCAGTTCGCGGGTGGGGCGCTTGCGCACGAAGTTGACGGTACCCGCGGGATTGCCGATGGAGGCAAGCAGCCCGTTGGCGCCGCGCAGGACCTCGACGCGGTCGTACGGGGCGGTGTCGATGTCGCCGAGTTGATCGCCGGTGGCGAAGGGCAGGCCGATGCCGTCGACCAGAAAGTTGCTGACTTCGAAGCCGCGGATCGAAAAGTAGGTGCGGTCGGACTCCACCAGTTCGACATTCACGCCTGTTACCGAGGCGAGCATGTCGTTCACACTGGTCAAGCTGAAGTCGTCCATCATCGCGCGGGTGACGACGCTGACCGACTGCGGTGTCTCGCGTTGGGAGAGCTCCAGTCGCGTGGCGGTGGAGGTTGAACGTGCGACATAGCTGCCGGTGCGCTCAGTCGCAGTACCGATCGCGGCCGAGACGGTGACCGCCGACAGCATGGCAGCGTCGGGCGACGGCGCGGCTAGCCGCAAGGTGTAACTGCCCGGTCCAGTGGGTACCAGTTCCAGGCCGCTGCCGGTCAGCGCACGCTCCAGTGCCTGTTCGGCACGCATGCGGCCACGGACCGCGGCGGCGTTGCGGTTCTCGAGTGTTGCGGCGCCTGCGGTGAGGGCGATGCCGGCTTCGCGACTGATGCGGTTGAGGGTGGCGGCGAGCGGGCCGGCGGGCAGGTCGTAGTCGCGCACCGTCTGCGCGACATGCGGTGATGCGGTCTGGCTCTGGGCCATGACCGCGGTCGGTACGGTGCCCAACAGTGCGAACGCAATGGCCAGGGCGACAGGGCGAAGGTGAAGGACAGGGGAATGGGGGGGCACGGGCGAAGCTCCAGCGAAGACGTTGAAAAGGGAGAACGAGATGCTTTCCCCGTCTGCCGGACGAAGTTGCGAAAGTGACAGTCGAATCGGAAGAATTTTTCTGGCAGGTGCAGGTTTCGTGTCGCCGGTGTGGCACCTCCGGCTTCAGCGCTCGCGCTCGACGTGCAGCCACACGCCGCCGCGCTTCACCAGACGCACTGGCAGGGCGTGAGTGAGTGCGGTCAGGGCGCGCTCGGTATCGGCCAGCGGAACGGTGCCGGTGACGCGCAGGCTGGCCGCGTCGGCCGCGATGGTGAGCGGTGCGGCTCGATGGCGGGCGAGTTCGGCGACGACTTCGCCGAGCGTGGCGTTCTCGACCACCAGCATGCCGTCGATCCAGGCGTCGGCGTCCGGCCGCACGGGCGTGGGTTCGCCGACTGCGTCGGCACGCAGCCAAACGCCGTGGCCGGCGGAGACCCGGCGCTCGGCCGGGCAGGCCTGAGCGGGTGCAGGGTCGCATGCGGTGGGGCGTGCCATTACCGCGGATTCGGTGACGGTAAGCGTGGTCAGGTCGGCTTCGTGGCGGACGATGAAGCGGGTGCCGAGTGCGCGCAGACTGCCTTGCGGCGTCAGCACCATCAGCGGGCGCAACTCCGCCTCACTCGCGGGTGCGCTGCGCACATGGATCTCGCCTTGGCGCAGGACGATGGCGCGCCGATCGGCGTCGAAGGCGAGGTCGATCGCGCTGCGGGTATTGAGGACGACGATGGTGCCGTCCGGGAGCACGACGCTGCGCTGCTCGCCCGTGCCGCTGCGGTGGTCGGCGAGCAGGCCGGCGAGCGGGTGGTGGCGGTCGAGCACACCCGCCGCAACGGCGGCCAGCAGCGCCAGCGACAGCAGACCGGCGGCCGCTCGCGTACCGCCGCGACGGCGCGGTGTGATCAATGTTTCGCGCAGCGGTGCCGCAGCGTCTCGTGGCAGGTCGTGCAGGCCATGGTCCAGCAGGCCGAGCTGGCGCCAGGCGCGGGCGTGGTCGGCATCGGCCTCCAGCCAGCGGATGAGGCAGGCGCGGTGTTCGTCTGAGGCGTCGCCCGAGTCGAGCAGGACTTGCCAGGCAATGGCTTCGTCCAGCACCCGGTCGGAGACCGGACGGTCGTCCGTCGAACGGGCGCTCACGTTGCTTGGCATGGCTTTACGCAGGGCTACCGAAACGCAGCCGGTAGCAATGCCGCGCCGCCTCGGCAAGGTATTGGCGCACGCTGGAAACCGATACGCCGAGCCGTGCGGCGATCTCGGCGTGGGGCAGGCCGTCGAGCCGGCTGTACAGCCAGGCGGCCCGCATCCTGGGCGCCAGCCCGTCCAGCATGCGGTCGACTTCCAGCAGTGACTCGATGACGAGATGACGCGCCTCGGGCGAGGGCGTCTCGGCTTCCGGCATGTGTGCAAGTGCTTCCAGCCAGGCGCGTTCCAGTTCGCGTCGGCGGTAGTGGTCGATGAGCAGGCCGCGGGCGACGGTGGTGAGGTAGGCGCGCGGTTCGCGCAGTGCTTCCACCTGTTCGCGCCGTCCGGCGAGCAGTCGCACGAAGGTGTCCTGGGCGAGGTCGGCGGCCTGCTGCGAACAGCCGAGCTTGCCGCGCAGCCATCCCTGCAGCCAGCCGTGGTGATCGCTGTAAAGGTTGGCGATGGGATCGGCGCGACGGGCAGCGGTGCTCACGTGTGTCTCCGGAAGGCGGGAGCGCTGGCTGGCCCTGTAATGGGTTGGCTGGCTTACTTCAGAGTAAGAATTGTTCGCATTGTCGCGGATCGGAGGTTGCGCCGTCAAACCATGCCGTGCGGAAGTCTCAAGATGACTTTGCTACAGCCTTCACAGCTTATATTCCAGCGTGATCGAAGCGGTGCGGGGGTACCGTAGGTGGCTCCGTACTCGGCTGTCCGCAGGTACTTCTTCTCGAACATGTTGCTGACGTTCAGCCGTATGATGGCTGCCTCGGAAAGCTCATAAGCCGCAATGAGGTCAGCCAGGACATACACGTCTTGCCACGCACCGCCGCTTTTCGAAACGTCGGACTGCCGGAGCACACCCGTACCAACCTGCAGCTTCGGTAACATCGGTACGTGCGTGTCGGCGTGCAGTTTCAGCGTACGGCGTGGTACCCACTCGTAGATGTTTCGGCTGTCCGGTCCCTTCAGCTGAAGCGAGGTGAAGCCAGCTGTGAGATTGGTATCTGAGCCAACGCGGCCCGCGGCCTTGATCTCTAAGCCGTACGCCTTTGCTGGGCTTCGAAGCGCCTGACGAGGATGACGATGAATGATGAGTGCGTAGCTGCGGGAGCCCTGCCCCTATCCGTCCTTTGTCCTCGACGAGGTTCAAAACTGCGCCCTCAGCACTAACGAAACGTTGCGTGCCTCGCCGATATTGCTTGATCCCTCCTCCCATCCGCCGCTGGCCCAGTACTTCTTATTGAACACGTTGTTGATGTTGCCAATCAGTGTCAAGGCATGGCCTTGCACGTCGAAATCGTAGCTAAAACCAGCGTTGACTATGGTAAGGCTTGGTACTGTCAGCAGATTCTTGTTGTCGTTGTAGGTGGCGCCAAAGTAGCGCGCTGCACCGTGGATAGACAGGCCCGAGATGTTCGGCACCTTATACTGAGCATGGCCGACGACCTGCCATTTGGGTGCATTCGCGGGCGTATTCCCTTCAATCGCGGCACTGGCAGCGGAGACTTTGTCAATCGTGGCATCGAGATAGGTTGCGCCCATGCCCAGATTCAGGTTCCTGGTGAATTGATAGGCGCCTGACAGTTCAGCGCCTTGATACAGCACCAGCCCATCCTGTGTTCGATAGCGCTCACCACCCCTGACTACGTCAATTTGATTGGCTCTTTCGATCCGGAAGATCGCTGCACTGTAGTCAAACGTGTTTGCCTGGCCTTTGATGCCGACCTCGGCTTGCTTGGAAATCGTCGCAGGCAGCAACTCTCCAGCATTGGCGTAAATGTCACCCACACGGCTGCCGGGCTCAAGGCCCTCGACATAGCTGCCGTAGAGACTGGTCTGAGCATCGGGCTTGTAGATCAATGCCAGTGTTGGCGTCGTCTCGCGAGTTCGGTAGCCGGCCTTGTTGTGATAATCGGTGAAGCGCAGACCCGCAATTGCCTGCCAGCGCTCGTTGAAATGGACGGTGTCACTGAGGAAAACATTCTTCTGGACGACTTCGGGACTTGCGGGGTTCAGCGAAAAATCAAGAGTGTGGCTCACTCGGTAGGGCTGAGACACATGGATGTTGCCTTGGAAATCATTGTCCGGATATCTGAAGTTGCTGTAGCTCGTTTCGGTCTTCTGCAAACCAAGGCCCGCGACGAGCTCATGCTTCATACCAAACGCTGATACTGTGCCCTGCAACATCGCTTGGGTGAATAATGTGTCGTGCCGACCAGCGAAATTGTAGATCCCCCCGCTGTAGTCGCCTGCGGAGTTCAACAGATCGGCAAATGCCTTGTTCGAGCGGTGATTCTTGCGCGAGAAGCCGAGTTGGTAATCCAACTTCCATTGATCGTCGATCTGCCATTTAACACCGGTGGAAGCCAGCAGTGTTTCGGTCTTATAGTAGGCATTGTTAATGTTGATATTGCGATAGTCGTATGTAGGGGTTGGCATGCGACCGCCACTTCCGGCGACATCGTACTCGCTCAGGTAAAACTGGAATGGCTCTCCCTTGATCTTGCTGTCCTCATAAACCAGTGTGGTCTGCCATAGCAGTGAGCCTCCGAGCTGTTTATCCACGGCTAGCGATACCACGTTACGGTTGATTTCGCTGGTGTTATAGGCCGTACCCTGTTCGGTTGCAAAGTTCGCGCGTATGGCGAGATCACCATCTATGTTATGACTGGTGTCTACGTGTGCAGTGAATAGTTTGGGGTTGCGGTAACCGACGCTCAGAGAGGTTTCGGGTGTTTGGCTCGGGCGCTTCAACTGGTAGCTCAATGCACCGCCTGGGGTGCCGAAACCGTACATGAATCCAGTCAAGCCCTTGAGCGCCGAGACACTATCAATTACCTCAGTGGGAAAGTCGCCTCCCCAGGACAGCACCATGGAAATGTCGTCCACGTAGGTATTGCGCACCGGCAGTCCGCGTATCCGTGTTCCCCACCAGTCAACGTTGAAAGAGGGAGTGGGCGTGTAGACCGACGGATCGCTGAAGAATATCTGGCCAATTGACTTGGCTCCGCGCTCGATTATTTCATTGTTGTCTACGACGGTGATGGAGAACGGAGTGTCCAGAACCGACTTGGTACCCAATGCGCCCGAGGCGGCACGCTTAGACAAATAGGCAAGATGAGAATGTTGGGTAGAGATGTCCCCCTTCACTGTTACAGTCGGCAACGTCGCTTCCCCTCGCTTGTCATCCACTGGCGCAACCCGCAGCACATACCGCCCCTGTGCATCCGCAACCGCCTGCAAACCGGTGCCAGCCAGCAGCGCCGCCAGCCCAGCCTTGGGCGTCAGATTGCCCTGGACGCCGGGGCTTTGCTTGCCCTGAGCCAGCTCGGTGCTGCCGGAGAGCAATACACCCGATTCGCCGAGGAAGCGGGTCAGCACCACGTTCAGCGGGCCGGCGGGGATGTTGTAGCTGCGGGGGCTGGCGGCAGTGGCTGGTTGCGCCTGGGCGGCGCCGACCCAGCCGCCGATGGCAGCGCCGGCCAGCAGCAGGTGGACGGCGACAGCCGTGGGGCGCAGGGCGAAGCGCGGCGACGGCTTGCGGCGCGTGGCTTGCGATGTTGGGTGACGAGACATGTGGTTTATCCCTTTTCGGTCGGATTGGTTCACGTAGCGGACCGGAACGCGTCAGCGCCCGCATGCCGGAACCTGCCCGCCAGCGGCGGTGCAGGTCTCGTCACGGGCTTGGCTGGTGCCTGACTGCCCTGGCGGGCTGGATGCCAGGGCGGGTGGCAGTGGCTACATGTTTGCTCCCCGCAAAAACGGGGGCGCGCACATGGCGACTTGTGTGTCCCTGTGGGGTAAACCGGATGAGGGCGAAAAATGTGGAAGTTTTCGGCGAAATTTCTTCGAACGCCCGCCAGGGTGTTCAGCGGGCGCGGGCTTCGATGGTGGTCCACCAGGGCAGCGGCTGGCGCACCTGGATGGGCAAGGCCTGCTGGAGCATGGTCAGGGTGCCGTTGAAATCGTCCAGCGGATAGCTGCCGAGCACCGTGAGATCGGCGACTTCCGGCGCCACGGCGATGTGGCCGCGACGGTAACGGGCGAGTTCGGCGACGACTTGCGCCAGGGGCATGTCCTGCGCCAGCAGGATGCCGCGCGACCAGGCTTCGCGGGCGGGGTCGGCCGCCGTTGTATCGTCCCGGCGGTCGGCGGTGAAGCGGACCTGTTGGCCGGCGGCGACGACGGTGCTGTGCCCGCTGTGGGCCAGCGTGATTTCCACTGCGCCTTCATAGACGGCAAGCTGGGTGCCGCCGGCTTCGTCCAGGCGGACGTTGAAGCGGGTGCCGAGGGCGCGCAGGCGCCCGTGGGCGGTGTCGACGAAGAAGGGTCGGCCGCTGTCGGCAGCGGTCTGGATCAGGATTTCGCCGCTGCGCAGGCGCAGGTGGCGCCGGTCGGCGCGGTAGTCCTGATCGAAGGCACTGGCGCTGGCGAGCCAGACCTGGGTGCCGTCGGCAAGGACGACGTCGCGCCGTTCTCCGGTGGCGGTGTGGTGATCGGCAAAATGGGCGAGCAGCGGATCGACCCAGCCCGCCTGCTGCCAGGCGGCCCAGCCGAGCAGGCCGCCGGTGCCTGCCATTGCGGCGACGCCCAGCAGTGCGCGGCGCTTGACCAGCCGTTGGTTGGCCGTCTGCAGGACATCGGCGGCCAGGCGTGGTGTGGGGGTGGTTTGCAAGGGGGCGAAGCGTTGGCTGACGCGCTCGACGAAGGTCCAGGCGGCATGGTTCTCGCCACCGCTAGCGAGCCAGACCTGCCAGCGCTCGCGGTCAGCGGGCGTGGCATGACCCGAGTTAAGCAGTGAGAACCAGGTGGCGGCCTGTTCCATGGCCTCGTGGCTGGGCGCACGCAGGCCGGGCGGGAGGGCGCTCATTCTTGCTTGACGCCCCCGCCGACCACACTGGCGGCCTCAAGCCTCATGCAGTGCAGCATGGCCTGGGTGATGTAGGTACGCACCGTGCGCGAGCTGACACCCAGTTCGCACGCAATCTCCTGGTGCGTCATGCCGCAGGCGGCGGACAGCACGAAGGCCCGGGCAGCCTTGGCCGAAAGACTGCGCAGCATGGTGTCGATCTCGCGCAGGGCCTGCAGGACGATGTGCTGATCCTCGGGCGACGGCGCCTGGGCCTCGGGCAACACTGCCAGGGTGTCGAGCCAGGCGCGTTCGATTTCCCGGTGGCGCCACAAGTCGATGCACAGGCCATTTGCGACGACCCGCAGGTAGGCACGTGCCGCCGGCTGGCTGTCGAACTGCTGCGGTGAGCGGAGCAGCCGGATGAAGGTGTCGTGGGCCAGGTCGGCCGCCTCCGACGCATTGCCGAGGCGCCGACGCAACCAGCCTTGCAGCCAGTTGTGGTTGTCGCGGTAGACAAGCTCTACCGATGAGGATGATGCGTAAGCAGATGAACTCACAACCGGCCCGGAGTGTATGGATAGAGTGCGTAATAGCAATGATTCGCAATTATCCATGCGACGGTGGGGAGACGCAAATGCAGCACCGAGTACGCTCGGCCAAGTCGGTCAGGCAGTCGGGAGCGGCGAGGACCGTCGGCCGCGTTGCCACCCGGCACGTCAGGGCGAGCCGGGTGGCGTCGGGTTACGCGCTTGTCAGAAGGCGTACTTCATCGACACGTTCACGCTGCGTGGCTCGCCCCAAGTGTAGGTGCTGTATGCATTGAAGATCGTGTAGTACTTCTTGTCGAGCAGGTTGCTGACGTTGAGGGTGCCGGTCAGCTGCTTGTTGAAGCGATAGCTGGCCATCGCGTCGACGACCCAGTAGTCGGCCACCGTGTGCTTGACCATGCCGCCGGCCGCGGGGTTGAACACGTCGCCCCAGGTCTCGTCCTGCCAACGTGCGCCACCGCCGAGCGTCAGACGGCCATCTTCGCCTCCCGGTTTGTAGGTTGCGAAGATCGAGAGTTGGTTGGCTGGCGCCAGGGTGGACACCTTCTCACCCTGCCGACGCGACACACTGTGGCTGTAGCCAGCGTGGAGACTCCAGTGCGCATCGAGCCGGCCGGACAGTTCCAGTTCGTAACCCTTGGTCTTGACGCCGCTGATAGCGCGGTAAGCGGTGCCGCCGTCGGGTGTCAGACCGCCCGTGGCTTGTGCGAAGTTGTCTTGTTCGAGCTGGAAGATGGCTGCGCTGGTGTTGAGCCGACCGCCCAGGAACGCACTCTTGATACCGAGTTCGAGGTTGTTGCCTTCAAGCGGATCGAGGGCCTTGCCGGACTCGTCGCGCCGCGATTGCGGTTTGAAGATGCCGGTGTGGCTGGCATATACGGAGTGGGTGCCGTTCAGGTCGTACACGATGCCGAGGTAGGGGACGACGACACCGGACTCGTTCATGCTGCCGCGGTCGTAGCTGGAAACGCGTGCGCCGGTGATGAGCTTGAGGTTGTCGCGCAGGTTCCAGCGCACGGTGCTGTAGAGCCCCTTCTCGCGCGTGGTCTCGTCATTCTGACCATGCCATGCTGCGGGGTCGTTCCAGTTGGGTTCCGGCACCCTGCCGTTCCAACCGTAATAGTCGGCTACGCTGGTTGGGTAGCCGACCTGCGGTCCGTCGCCCTTGTTGGTCCAGCGGCGGTCGCTGGCGCCGCCGCCAAGCACCAACTCGTGTTTGCGGCCGAACAGCTCAAACGGGCCGCTGGCGTAGAAGTCGGCGGCGTCTGCACGTGTCTTGCCAATGTACCGACCGACCCACATGCGCGTACCGGAGCCGTCTGCCGGGTTCGGGTTGCCGCCACCGACCGCGCCCAACGGCGCGTCGTAGCCGTTGATCTGGTGATTGAGCTGAAGCTTCACCACCCAGTCGTTGTCGAAGTAGTGTTCGAGTGTGGCGAACACTGTACGCGTGTACTGTTCCCAACTGCTCCAGGTGGCGCCGTTGTTGAAAGAGCGCGGGCGCTTGTTGAAGTTGCCTGTGGTGTCGTAGATCGGGATGCCGCCCCAGGTCGAGCGCGTTGGCTTGTTGTCCTGGTAGTCGGCGCCGACAGTCAGCAGCGTGCTGGTGCCGAGATCGGCCTCGAGGATGGCGTAGAACACCGGTGTCTTGCGGCGGTAGCCATCCAGGTGCGATTCGCGGTCCTGATAGGCGGCGACGGCACGTCCGCGCACCGTACCCTCTGCATTGAGCGGGCCGGACAGATCGACCTCGGTGCGGTAGTTGTTCCACGAGCCCGCGCCGAGGCTTGCGTGGCCCTGAAACTCGCGCGTCGGCTTCTTGCGAACCAGATTGATGGTGGCGCCTGGGTCACCGCTGCCGGTGAGCAGGCCTGTGGCGCCCTTGAGCACCTCGACACGGTCGTAGATCGCCATGTCGCTGAGCGTATTGCCGGCTGAGTAGCCGGAGTTGCGCTCCATCGGAATGCCGTCGTACTGGAAATTGTTGATCGCGAAGCCGCGCGCGTAATACACGGTGCGCTCGCTGTCATAGGTCAGGATGCTGATGCCCGGCGTGTGGTGCATGACCTTGTCGATGTTGGTGAGTTGGAAGTCATCCATCTCATTGCGCGTGATCACGCTGATCGACTGCGGCGTCTCGCGGGGCGAGAGCACCAGACGGGTGGCAGTGGCGATGGCTCCGGGAGAATAGGTAGCAGTGCCTTCGGTGATCTCGCCGAGCTGGTTGGCGCTGACCTGAACCGCCTGCAGCGTGGTCGGGCCGGTGGGCCGCTTGCGGAGGGTGATCTCACCGCTGCTGTCGCGTACCGCATCGAGGCCTGTCCCGCGCAGCAGGCGTTGCAGCGCGTCGGTGGCAGACAGTTGGCCGCTGACGCCGGGGGTGGACAGACCGGCGGTGAGTTGCGCATCGACTGCGAGCTGTACGCCCGCCTGCTGCCCGAAGCGGCTCAGGGCTTGGTCCAGGCTGCCCGCCGGGACATCGAACTGGCGTACGGTATGCTCGGCGCCCGATTGCGCCAGTGCCGATGCAGAGGTTAGTGCAATGCCGCTGCCCAGGAAGGTGAGCAACAGCGCACGTGCAATTGGAGCCATACGATGGTGGGTTGGCTGGTGACTGCGGTTCGGGTTCATCGAAATTTCCTGTGGTCGGACAGTGGTCGGGCCGGTGCGGACGCGATTTCCGCGAGGCCTCAGCCTGGTATGCCCAACGAGACCGAAGAACCTGCCAACTTTTTTGATGCTTGGGGTCAGCCTTCGGCACGAGGTAGCACGCGCACCCAGTAGCGGGTGAGGGTCTGGATGCGCACCGGCAACCGTCTTTCGAGCGAGGCGAGCACGGTATCGGTGGGCTGGTCGCCGTGCAGTGGCCAGCTGCCGGTGATGCGCAGGGCAGCGACCTCCGGGCTCCACTGGAGGTGTCCAGCGCGATGGCGTGCGATCTCTGCGAGGAAGTCATCGAGGCGGCGGTTGGCCGCTACCAGCATGCCTTCGGTCCACGCATGCGTGCTTTCATTGAGCCCAGTGCGGGCGAGCAGCCGATCGTGGTCGAACTGTGCCTGCTGACCGGCTTCGATGCGTGCGGTTGGGCCGCGGTTGCGAAAGAGAATGTCTACAGCGCCTTCACGTACGCCGAGTCGGCTATGGTCTGCCAGTTGCAGGACATGGAAGCGGGTGCCGACCGGCACAAGGCGTGCATCCCTGGTGTCGATCGACAGTGGCCTGCCTGCGGGGTCGGGGGCGGTGACCACCTCGATCTCGCCCTCGCGCAGCACGATGCGCCTTGCCTTGTCGTCGTAACGAAGATCGACAGCGGTCGCACTGTTGAGGCGCAACTGAGTACCGTCCGCGAGGGTTATGCGGCGAAGCTCACCGGCCGCGGTGCTAAGGTCCGCCGGTGCAGCAAGCGCGTGGAGTTCGTCACGGCCGCACCACAGTAGCGCGCCCGCTGCGCCGGCGCAGAGCAGGTGGCCGAGCATGCGTCGCCGCCCCATGCGCCCGGCACGTGTCAGTGTCGCGCGCGCCAGGTCCGGGGCTCCGGCGTTGTGGCCCTGCATGATCTGTCCCATGTGCTCCAGCCGTGCGAGGGCGTGGGCGTGGTCGGGATGCGCCTCGCGCCAGGCCTGGAGTGCACGTCGGTCCGCAGCGGAGATGTGGCCGGAGGACTGCAGCACGAACCAGTGTATGGCCCGATCGACGACTGCCTCAGCGATCGGGCGGCCATCGTCAGCCGGTGGCGTACGGGGATCGTGCAGTTGGTCCAAGGAATGGGTCATGCGGGGTAGAGCGCTTTGTAGCAATGCGCCATGGCTCGGATCATGGCCTTCTGGACCACGTTGATGCTGACGCCGAGCTCGCTGCCGATGGCGCTATAGGTGAGGCCTTCGATCTGCGACAGCAGGAAGATATCCCGCACGCGGGGCGGCAGGCCATCGAGCACGCGGGCGATCTCGACCAGCGCTTCAATTGCCAGTGCACGCTCTTCGGGCGACGGTGCGAAGGCTTCGGGGCGGCTGGCCAGCTCTTCGAGGTAGGCCTGCTCGAGCGCCTTGCGACGCCAGTGGTTTACGACGAGCCCGTGCGCGATGGTGGTGAGGTAGGCACGCGGCTCGCGAAGATCGACCATCTCGTCCTTGGCAAGCAGCCGCAAGAAGGTGTCCTGCGCAAGATCCGCCGCCTGTTGGTTGCAGTTGAGGCGACGCCGCAGCCAGCCGTGCAGCCAGCCATGGTGTTCGCGATAGAGGCTGCCGATGGCTGCCCGACAAGTCGCAGCGGTACTCACGTGGGTCTCCGGGAGGCGGTCTTGCTGGCTGGCCCGGAGTGGGTTGGCTGGCTAATCTGTTATGCGAATGGTTCTCATTATGGCACTTGTGTCGTCGCTGCTCAAGCGGTCATGGGAGGTGCGGAGCGCCCAAATCGCTGCGCTCGATGCACGTCGTTTGCGCTCCTGGCGATGTTCCGTACTTGAACCATCGCCAGGGAGCAGGGGCTGGCTCGTACCGGATGGTCAGAAGCGTGCGCTCAGGCCGATGCGCAGTTCGCGCCCCGGTTCACGCGAGCCGACGACGCCTTCGTAGCCCGGAATGTGCTGGAAGTCCTCCGTGGTGGCGTGGTCGAGGTAGCTCTTGTCGAACACGTTCCTGACACTCAGGCTCACCGTGTAGTTGTCGCGACCGCTCGGGTGCCAGCGTGCATAGAGGTCATGGACGCCGTAGCCCGGTTTGCCAATCGTGCCGACGACGGTGGATTGACTGTCGATGCCGCGCACGAAACGGCCTTGCCAGCCCATTTCGAGGCGGTCGTTGGGCGTGTAGTCGAGGCTTGCGGTCACGGTGTTGCCCTGGCTGATGCCGAGTCCGTTGTGGGCGTAACCGTTGGGTACTTCGTCGTTCAGCGTAAGCAGGTTGCGATGGAAGTTAACCGCCATGGTCAGGCGATTCCACTGGTAGCCTGCCGTCAGCAGGAGCCCGCGCGATTTCAGTTGGCCGACGTTCTCGTAGCGGTTGGGGCGGCCGAGAGGGTCGGCAATGGCGTTGTCGATGAGGGTCTCATACACCTTGGCGCCGAGCCGAAGTCGATCACGCTCGTATTCGGCCCCAAGCTCGGACGAGCGGGCCTTTTCCGCCTTGAGTCCGGGAGCGTTTGTGGCCACCGACATCTTGAAGGCGTCCATGTTGCCCGGGCCGCGTAGCGCGCGTGAGTGAGCCGCGAGCAGAATGAGTTCCGGCGTCAGAGCGTAGGTGAAGCCGACGTTCGGGCTGAAGCCGCTGGCCTTCATGGTAGTGCCGCTGTCGTCGGTGACCTCGTAGCGGTCGTGACGGACGCCGATGTCCATATGCAGAGGGTCAGCCAACTGGATACGGTCCTGCACGAAGAAACCGCGGACATCGCCGTTTCCAGTTTCCTCATTGAGGTTGGAGAGCGAGCCTGCGTTGACCTTGTCGCGGCGGTAGTCGAAGCCATAGGTTACGCGATGCCGGCCAAGGACACTGGTGTTGCGCATATCGAAGCCTGTCGACTCCATCTGTGCGACATAGACGCCCCAGCGGCCGATCACATTCTGCTCGAAGTCGGTTTGCGTCTGGTAAAGGTTGGCGGCGAGATCGAGCAGCGGGTTGTCGGACTTCCAGGTGTAGCCCGCATTCCAGGTCCTGCGCTCGCTGCTCATCGGATAGGCCGGGTTCCATGAACTGCGGATCCATTGCGGGCGCTGGTTGCGCATGCCCTCGTTGTCATGCCGGTCGTAGGTCACGCGCAGGGTCTGCTCGGTGGTCAGCTTGCCGACCACCTTGAAGAAGCTCGATTCTTGCTGTGAGCCGGTGCTATGGACGCGTTCGCCGCTACCGTCCTCGTAGTCACTCTGGTCCAGGCGGGTCATCGAGGCCATGGCCGACCAGTTGCCGCCGAGGCGGCCGAAGACCGTGGTGTGGGCCTTGTAGCCTTCGGCGTTGCCGGTGTATTCGCCCTTCACGAGTGCACCGGCTTTTTCGTCCCGGCGCAGCAGCTCTTCCGGGTCCTTGGTGATGAAGCGGATGGCGCCACCTAGGGCGCCCGGGCCGGCCGTGGCGTCCACGACACCGGGCATGATCTCGACACGGCTGATCAGCTCGGGTTCGAGCTGCAGGCGGCCAGCGTGATGAAAGGCGCGGTTGCCTTGGACGGTGCCGTCGATCGAGACACTGACCAGAGTGTCCTCGACCCCGCGCACGAAGATCTTTTGTGCGATTCCATGTCCGCCGCCGACGGAGACCTCAGGCTGGCCGGCCAGGATGTCTTCCAGGTCGTTTGCCGCATAACGCTCAAGCGTACGGGCACTGACCCGTCCAGGGGTGGCGGTGCTGTCTGCGAACCCGGCGGTTACACGCACGGCCTCCAGGGTGGCCTCGGTGCCGCCCGCTCGCTGCGCGCGGGCAGTACGGCGAAGCCCGTACTTGCCGCCACTGTCGCGAAAGCCCTCCAGTCCGCTGCCTTCCAGCAGGCGGTCGAGGCCCTCTTGCGGGGAGTAGGTACCGCGCAGCCCGGCGCTGTTCAGGTCGGCGACGAGGTCGCTCGGAAAGGCCAGCAGGATGCCGGCTTCCCGCCCGAAGCGGTTGAGCGTGCTCTCGAGCGAGCCGGGGCCGATGTCATACTTCTTTCGGGCCGTGGCGGCGCTGCTGGCCGTCACGTCGGCGTGGACGGACTCCGGGAAGACTCCGGTGACGACCATTGCAACGGCGAGGCTGAGCAGGGTGCGTTGGACTATGGGGGTGTTGCTGTGTCGTGGGCGCATCATCGAATCCTTGATAAGGGTGGGCAAGCGTCGAGGCTTGCCTTCCATGTCTCGCGAGATTCGAAAACAGCTCAGCCTGATCGAAAATAGATCAACCGCGGCGTGCTGCCCGCACCGTTGCCCAGTAGCGGGTGAGGTAGTGAATCTCGACCGGCAGCGTGCGGCGTAGCGCATCGAGGATTCTGTCCGGTTCGGCCAGTGGGTAGGAGCCCGACAGGCGCAGCGCTGCCACGGCCGGATCGCAGTTCAGGCGGCCCGGGCGATGGCGGTCGAGTTCGGCCAGGAAATCGGCCAGACGCATGCGGCTGGCGACGATCATGCCGTCCTGCCAGGCAATGCGGTCATCGTCGGCAGTGCCGCTGGCAAGAATGGTGTGCCCGGCGAACTCCGCGCTGTTCCCCGTACCGACCGTAAGGCTGGGGGCGGCGGTGCCCGCGGGACGGATCTGGACCGCTCCCGCGAAAACGTCAAGTCGCGTCCTGTCGTCGTACAGTCGAACGGAAAAACGCGTGCCCAGTGGCTGCAACACGCCGTGCGGGGTGAGCACCTGGAACGGTCGGGGCCTTGGGAAGGCTTCGTCACGCCCGGTGTCGATGAGGATCTCGCCGCGCACCAGTTGCAGCCTGCGGGCGTGATCCGAAAAGGCGATGTTGAGCGCGCTGTCGCTGTTCAACAGCACGCGGCTGCCATCGGCCAGTTGCAGCGTACGCCGTTCTCCTGTCCTGCTGCGTGCGTCGGCGATCCAGGGGCGCCAAGGTGCGTGGTCGTGCGTTGCCAGCGTCACACCACCGACGAACAGGGCCGCAGCGAGCATTTTGACGGCCTGGCGCCGTCCGCGCGAGGCCGGTCGCGTCAGTGCCGCCTGCGCCAGCGCCGAACCGAGCGGTGAGGCGAGCCCGTCCAGCCGGGCATTGACCGCCTCGATGCGCTGCCAGGCGCGCTCATGTGCTGGATCGCGCGCCCGCCAGTCCAGGATTGCCCGTTCGATGTCCGATCCCGGCTTGGCAGATTGCAGTTCGACCAGCCAGGTGACCGCCTGGCGGGCGACATCGGCGGAGACGCCGTCAATCCTGCCCTCACTCCCCGCCAGCGGTGGCGAGTTGTCAGTGTTGGCCGGCGATGCGGGTGACAGGCCGAACATTCAGTCCAACGCCAGGGCAAAGTAGCATTGCGTACCGGCCTTGATCAGGTAGCGCTTGACCGAGCTGATCGAGATGCCCAGCGTTGCCGCGATCTCGGTGTGGCTCATGCCGTCGAGCTGCGCATGCAGAAAGGCGCGCTTGACGACGGCGGGCAGGCCGTCGAGCAGGCGGTCGATCTCCACCAGCGTCTCCAGCAGGCAGGCCTTTTCCTCTGCCGAAGGCGCTACTGCCTCGGGCCACTGCGCCAGCGTCTCCAGGAAGGCGCGTTCCACGCGTTCATGGCGCCAGTGGTTGGAGAGCACTCGCTGGGCAACGGTGACCAGGAATGCACGGGGCTCGTCGAGGACGGGCATCTCCTCGCGGTTGAGCAGGCGCATGTAGGTGTCGTGCGCGAGGTCCGCCGCGCGGTGCGTACAACCGAGCTTCTTGCGCAACCAGGCATGCAGCCACCGGTGGTGGTCTGCATACAGGTCGGTGATGGGGTGGGCAGCGGGCACGGGCGACTCCGGGCGGGGAGGAAAGCGCTGGCTGGCTGCCTGAGGTCAGGGTGGCTGGCTATCGAGAATGGTTCTTATTTTGTAGGTTTCCTCGGAGGGCGTCAATTCGCGTTACGGCCCGCCCGCGAGACTGGCGTGTTCCAGAGCGCTCCCGTCAAGGTCCCGTGCCGCCCCAAGAGTACACTCTTTACCCCCTTCGCCACCCCGCTGCCGCCAGCGCCAGCCAGCCAAAGATCAGGCAGAAGCCTCCCAAGGGGATGACCTCGGCAAGTGCCCCGTAGTCGATACCGCCGATGATGCGGATGAGATAGATGCCACCAGCGAAGCCTGCGATGCCGACGGTGAACAGGGCACCTGCAACGTTCAGCCACAGGCTGGGTTGCCAGCGGTACCAAAGGGCAACACCAAAGAGGGCGAGGGTGTGCAGCATGTGATGAAGGCTGGCGCTGCGGGCGCGTTCCAGCGCAAGCGGTAGGTCTTCCGCCATGACATAGGCCGGCAGGCCGTGCGTGCTCCAGGCGGCGACGGCGACGCCGATGGCGCCGAGCAGCCCAGTCAGGGTGATCCAAAGGCGGTACATGTTCTTCCTCGTCAGACGATGGTGTGTGGGGGCAGGAGAGCGTTGGTCGACACCGTTTTACCGTAATTTGTTACGATTGAGAATCATTACTATTTTGGCGGCTCAGCATGGCTCGTCTGCCCTGTCCAAATTCCTGATAAGGAGATACTCGATGAAGCGACACCTGATGCTAGCGCTCGCCTTGTTGGCAGGCGCGGCCCCATTGTCTGCTGCGACCTGCGAAGTGACGGTCGAAAGCAACGATGCGATGCAGTTCAATCTGAAGGAAATCACGATCGATCGCAGTTGCAAGCAGTTCACGGTTCATCTCAAACACGTCGGCAAGCTTGCCAAGGTGTCGATGGGGCACAACTGGGTACTGGCGAAGACCGCCGATCTTCAGGCGGTCGCCACCGATGGCGCCAAGGCTGGGCCGGCGAATGGCTATCTGGTTCCCGACGATCCTCGGGTGATCGCGCATACCGCCATGATCGGCGGCGGCGAGTCGGACTCCGTGACCTTCGATGTCGAACGGCTAGGTGACGGGGGGGATTACAGCTTCTTCTGCTCCTTCCCCGGGCATTGGGGCGTCATGAAGGGGGTGGTGAAGTTCTGAGCGCTCCTTGCTGGCGCCGGGGTGCCGTCTTCGACCTGTGCTCGTTGAAGGCCCCCGATGTTGGCAGCTTGCGCGGGATGCTTCTGCGAGCCGCCAGGGCGCCTTGCGAGTGGGCGAGGCCTTTCTGGCAAGTTGGTCAGAATTGGCCCTATCACGGTTGATTGACTGTTTCGATGCTCTCTCTTCCCCGTCAGAAATCGATAGAACTGCTGTATCGAGAACACAGAGCCTGGTTGAAGGACTGGCTTCGCGTGCGGCTGGGTTGTCCCCAGTATGCCGCTGATCTGGCGCAAGACACCTTCGTGCGTTTGATTCAGGCGAGGCAGGGGGCGACCGAGGCGGTCAAGCTCAAGGCGCCGCGCGCCTATCTGAGAGTGATTGCGCATGGTTTGATGGTGGATCACTGGCGGCGTGCGGATCTGGAGCGCGCTTACGCCGAGGCCCTGGCGTCGCGCCCGGAGGGTTTCGAGCCGTCCCCGGAGCATCGCCTTATGGTGCTTGAGGTGCTCTTGAGGCTCGATGCCTTGCTCGGACGACTCAAGCCGCGGATGCGCGAGGTGTTCATCCTGGTCCATATCGACAACTGCACCCTGGCTGAGGTCGCTGAGCGACTCTCGTTGTCGAGGGCGACCGTGGAGCGCGACCTGGCGGCGGCGATGCGCCACTGTTACCAGCAGGTGTTCGAAAACGTGCCGCTTGGCGAACCGGTTCATGGCTGAGATGACGGTGGGGCTTGGTGTCGTCAATCCCCTCGCGGCGGTGGAGCCGAGCGCCGAGGTGGTCGAGTCGGCCATCCAGTGGTCGATTCGCATGCGCTCGGGTGATGCGGACAGTGCCGCCTGCGAACGGTGGCGTGCGGTCCACCCCAGTCATGAATTGGCATGGCAGCGTGTGCAGTGGATGTGTGGCGCACTATGCGCCTTGCCGCCGGGCGAGGCCTCGACGGGTGTTGTCGATGCGTTCGCCGTCGCGGGTGGCCGCCGTAGGCGTCGGCGCCAGTTTGTCGCCATGCTTGCGGTTGCCGCTGTGCTGCCCATGCTTGCGGGACGCCGCTGGGGCGATGAGGCGGGTAGCCAGGCCGTGTATGCAAGCACTGCACCGGGTGGCTATCGGACGGTGTCTCTCGGCGGCGGAGGCACCTTGCGGCTGAATACCAATACGGCCGTCAGGTTGAGTCTTGAGGACCGGACGGAGCATGTCGAACTCCTGCGTGGAGAAATTTACGTCGACGCGACGCTGCGGGGCGCGGCGAACATGCTTGCCCTGCAGGTGTTGTGCCCCTTCGGCTCTGTGGCTTGCGAGGGCGCTGCCGTCTTCGCAGTCCGGCTCGACACTGGGCGAGCCCTGGTGCATGTCGAGGCGGGCGAGGGCCATTTGCACGGGATGGCTGCCGGTCCGCATGTTGATGGGTTGGCTGCACCTGCAGGGGGTTGCTACGAACTCGCCAGTGGTGGCGTCGTGCCTGCGCCGCAAGCTGCCCGGCTTGATCCGCTTGGGTGGGTCGATCGCGTGCTGGCGGCACGCGACATGAGCCTGGAGAGCTTCGCCGCGGAGTTGTCCCGCTACCGCCACGCATCGGTGAGCGTGGCGCCCGAGATCCGCGATCTCGCCGTCTCCGGTGTGTTTCAGGTTGGCGATGTGGCGGCGGCGCTGAAGCTGCTCACCCGCATGCTCCCGGTGCGCGTCGCCGGCCTGGCCTCCTGGTCGCGAATGCCGGTGCGCCTGCTCGCCCGCGATACCGGCGCGCCGGCAAGAAGGATAAAAATGTGAGGGATTTTTTCGGCTCGTCCGGCAAACAGGGAAAGCGAGTTTTTCCTGTCCAACTGAGGAGTCATTAGTATGTCCCCCGTATATATGCCCGGGTTCGTTCCACGCACGAATCCGTTGAAGCAGGCTCTGTACCGAGCCTTGTTGGGTGCCGGACTGGTGCTGACAGGGTCGCCGACCGTCGCAGCGCCTGCGGTTGAGGTGGCCCAGGGCCCCGTCCAGCGTTTCCTGCTGCCTCCGGGCACGCTGGCGCAGGCACTCGACTCGCTGGCTCGCCAGGCCAGGGTGTCAATCGCCTATGACGGGGAACTCGAAGCCATCGCCAAGCCGGCTCGCGGACTCGATGGCGAGTTCAGTCTCGACGAAGGCTTGGCTATGCTGCTCGCCGGTACCGGGCTCGAGGTGCTGGTGGTGCCAGAGGGGCGCATCGTGCGCAGGCGCCCCCAGGTGCCAGATGCAGCATCGGTGGCTGCGGCTGAACATGCCACGCTGTCCGAGGTGACCGTTCTAGGGACCAGGCTGGCGCTGGACGTAATGAAGTACCCAGGCTCGGTTGCGGTGCTAGATGACACCGCGCTCGATGGTACGGTCAATGTGATCGAGGCCCTTGGCCGTGTGCCCGGCGTCGCTTCGGGCAGCGACAGTGGGCGCAGCATTGGTTCGCAGTTCACGGTGCGAGGGTTCGGCTATGGTTCCGAGGACCGTGTGATCGTGTTGCAGGACGGCGTGAGACGGTCGTCCTCGCTTTATTCCAACCATGTTTCGACCTTCCGGTCGGACAACGACCTGCTCAAGCGCGTTGAAGTGGTGAAGGGCGCATCGTCGGTCTCGCACGGCGGCGGGGCGATCGGGGGGGTTATCGGGATGACCACCAAGGATGCCGGTGACTTCCTCGCTGCTGGCGAGGAACGGGGTGTGGCCGCCAAGCTTGCTTATCAGACCAACAACTATCGTGAGATGTATCTGGCGGGCGCGCTCGCTCCGGCCGATAAGCCTTACGAACTGCTGGTCTACGGCAAGCGGGGGCGGGTTGGCGATCTGCGGCTTTCGCGCACGGTGGACAAGGGCAGCGGCGTGTTCAACCGTGACGTCGATAATCGCGAGGATCTCGAGGTCGGCTTCATCAAGGCTGCATGGAACCTCCCCCATGGCCAGCGCGCTGCGCTTTCCTACTACGACTTTGCCGAGGACACCGAAGTGACTTGGCAGACGCTTTTCCACTCGGGCTACAGTACGACAACGGGACCGGTGCGAGGAACCCTGCGCCAGCGCGACATGGTGGCGAGCTACACCCTGCAGCCGGGATCGCCGTGGCTGAATGTCTCGGCGATGGCGTACCACGCGGTTGGCAGTTATGACCGCGGCTACGAGTATGTCCTGAGCAGCGGCGCTCAACGCAAGCTCGACTACGAGAACAAGGACACACGCCGTGGATTGCGCCTGAACAACCAGATGTACTTCGATGCCCTGGGCGCTCGTCATCGCCTGATCGTGGGTGTCGATTACGAGCGCCGTAACGAGGATGCCAGCTATGTGCTCGATGGCGTGACGACGGTGTTCGGCTCGATTCCGAATACCTACGATGATCTGGGCCTCTTCCTGCAGGAAGAGGCAAGTTTCCTCGATGACAGGTTGGTCGTGCATCTAGGTGGTCGCTACGACCGCTTTCAGCGCAAGGTGAATGCGAACGAAGGGGAGTACAGCAACAGTCACTTCTCGCCGCGCGTGGGCGTCAGCGTGGCTGCGGGGCAGGGCTGGCATCTGCTGGGAAACTATTCGGAATCCTTCCGCGCACCGACGCCGCACGAGACGTCCTCGAGCGGACCACTCAATCCGCACTACTACTACCTTCCGAACCCCGATCTCAAGCCGGAGATCGTGCGGGAGTTCGAATGGGGCGTGTCCTTTGACCGTCGATCCATGTTCGTTGATGGTGACCGACTGCGCATGAAGTCGACGTACTTCGACGGCACCATCGACAACCTGATCAAGCTGCAGCCCGACCTCACCGGGCCCAAGCCGCCGGAGAGCAATCACTACGCGACCTACGAGAACGTAGACAAGGTGGAGCGTCGCGGCTACGAGCTGACGACGGCCTACAGCACCCGCCGTGCCGGAGTCGATCTGTCCTACGAGCACCTGAAGCAGCGCGACAAGGCGACCGGGCGCTTCACGCCTCAGGCCTATGCCGACCGTGTGCGTGTGGGCGTCCATTTCAGCCCGTTCGAACGCATGCGGGTGAACGTGGACGTCAGCCATTGGCGCAAGCCGGACCAGAATCCCGAGACCGTGGTGTCCGGGGGGCGGACGCTCTGGTATGTGCGCGATGACTTCACTCAGGTGAACGTCGGCGTGCGGTGGGCGCCAAGACTGGTTGATGGGTCACTATTGGGCAAGGAGATAGAGATCTCGGCCGGCGTCAACAATCTGTTCGACCAGCCTTACATCAACGCCTTGAACGTGGAAACGACGACACGCGTCGGCAAAGGCCGAAATGCTTTCCTGAGCTTGACGAGTCGGTTCTGAGCGGATGGGGCGCGAGGCTCCGCTGCCGTAGCGACGCTGACCATGACGCGCCGGGTCAAGGGCACGTCATGGTCGAGTCAGGGTTAAATGTAACAAAATGTGAATTAGTGACCGTTTTGGGGCGCTTGAACGACATCGACAGTAAGGCACAGCAAACCGTTGGCGCACCTGAAGCCGATGCCTTCGCCATGAAGTCATCGGTCGCCAGCGTAGTTGCCACGGTGCGACAACAAACGACGCTCCCCGAGAGGAATTGATGAAGGATGGATTTCGCCAGTGCATGGCCTGGCTCCACACCTGGGTTGGCCTGGTTGCCGGCTGGGTGTTGTTCTTTGTGTTCGTGACCGGCACGGCCGGATACTTCGACGACGAGATTGACCGCTGGATGAAGCCCGAACTGCCGCTGTCGGCGAGGGTGGAGGTGGGCGATCGCGCCGCAATGCTCGAGCGCGCGCTTGACCGCCTTGAGTCCGTGGCGCCAGGCGCGAAGGAGTGGACGATCCTCCTTCCGGGCGAAGCCGTCGTGCCGCGTGGCGCGCGCGGACTTGCCGTGCGCTGGGAGGAAATGCCCGAGTTCGGTCGCGACCAGGGGCGCCGTGGCAGCGAAGGACTCGACGCCGAGAGCGGGGAGCCGGTACCCGATGTGGAGCCGCGCGCGACCAGGGGAGGGCAGCTGCTGTACCGCATGCATTACCTGCTGCACTACATGCCGACCACTGTGGGCATCCTGCTGGTTGGCGTGTGCACGATGATGATGCTGATCGCCATCCTGTCGGGGGTGGTCACCCACAAGCAGATCTTCAAGGATTTCTTCACTTTCCGGCCTGGCAAGGGGCAGCGTTCCTGGCTCGACGCGCACAACGTGGTGAGCGTGATGGCCTTGCCGTTCTTTCTCATGATTACTTACAGCGGTCTCATCCTGTTCCCGGTGCAATACATGCCCGGCGCGATCTACACCGTCTACGGCGGTTCCGAGCAGGGGGTGAGGGCGTTCTCCGATCAGTTCTTCGAGGTCGAGCGCGACCGATCCTACGAGCCTCTACAGCGCCCGCACGTCGCCTTGGACGCGATCGTTGCCCAGGCCGAAGCCCAGTGGGGGGATGGACAGGTTGCGGCGCTGGAGTTGAGTCACCCGGTCGATGCGGTTGCGACGGTGACCGCGCAACGGCGGCATGGCAGCAAGATCGATTTCCGAGAGCCGGAGTCGCTCCGTTTTGCCGCCCACACTGGAGAGCCCTTGGCAGCACTCGAGCCCAGACATGCGGTCGGACAGACACGCAACGTTCTCTATGCCTTGCACGAGGGACTGTTTGCCGGCCCCTGGTTGCGTTGGGTCTACTTCGGGTCGGGCTTGCTGGGTTGCGCCATGATCGCGACAGGACTGGTGTTGTGGACGGTCAAGCGACGCAAGCGCCACCACAAGCAGGGTGCAAACGCCTCCGCTTTCGACGCAGCGGGGTTGCGGCTGGTCGAGGTGCTCAACGCCGGTACGATCGCCGGCCTGCCAGTGGCCGTGGCGGCGTACTTCTGGGCCAATCGGCTGCTGCCGCTGGACATGGCGGATCGGGCACAGTGGGAGGCCCACATGATGTTTGCCGTGTGGGGCTGGCTCTTCATCTATGCCTCGCTGAGGCCGCTGCGGCGAGCTTGGGTCGAGATTCTGTGGCTCGCGGCGCTGGCCTATGCCTTGCTGCCAGTGCTCAACGCTGCCACCACCGATCGCCATCTCGGTGTGACGCTGCCACATGGAGACTGGGTCTTGGCCGGCTTCGATCTCATCATGATTGGTCTTGCTGCCGTGTTCATCTACATCCTGCGCAAGCTCGATCGCCGTTGGACCAAAGGGGAGGTGACTGCATGAAGGTCTTGTCTGCGTCCGCCCGTTATCGCTGGGCGGTCTTGTCGCGGGTGCTTGCAGCGTCGCTTGGGGGCTATGCCTTCACGTGGGCGGCCATTGTGCTTCTGGCGTTGCTCTGGCCGTTGCCGCGCGCCCAGGCCGTCGGCCTGGCCACGATGCTGGGCTTCCTCATCTATGCAGCAGTCGCGATGTGGGTCTTCGCCACGCGTTCGGCCTGGCGTGCCTGGGCTGGAATCGTTGCTTGGACTGCGCTGTTCGCAGCGCTCGGCTGGTGGTTGATGCAGGGGGCGGCGACGTGATGGCGATTGCTCTGCTGGTTGTCACGACGTTTGCCTTTGCCGCGTTTGCGCTTGGCATGGAGCGCCACGCGAAGGACGTGCTTGGCGTTGTTCCTGCTCCACGCAGGCGCCTGGGGCTTCGCATTGCCGGATGGGTGCTGCTGGCCGTGGCAATGGCAATCGGCATGCTGGGCTGGGGGGCCACGGTAGGTGTCGTCGAATGGACGGGCGCGATGACGGTCGCGACCGTGCCGCTGGTCATGCTGGTGCTGCCGTACTACTCGCGTAGGCACAGGCGCAGCGCAGCGCCCGCCATGCCTGCCTCCGGACCCGAGTTCGGCGAGCTCGTGGCAGCCCGCCGCAGTTTGACCGCCAGGCTATGGAGAGGCGTGCGGGTGCTGGTACTCGTTGCTTTGCCTGCTGGGATCGCATGGGCCTTCGTTAATGTTCCGCCAAGTCCCGTTCAGCGAGATGACGCCCTTGCCGGCCGCGTGGGGCCGTGGACCTTCGTCATCGCCGATGTCACCCGCAAGCCGCCCGAGCCCTCGGCGCTGGGTACGGCGATGAAGGCGTTTCAGGTTCGCTTCTGCACAGGCTGCGACACCCAGATTCGATCGGCCTATTTGAAGATCCGCCAGCCGCGCTCCTTGCGCGGTGCGGGGATGGTCTTTCAGGGACCGTCGTGGAACCGCAGGGCTGACATCCAGATTGCACCGACTGCGCGGATCGAGGACGGCTTGTGGCTCACCGTGGAGGGTATGGATGGCAGCGTGCACGCCGTCGAGATCGACCTAGCCCGCGTGTCGCCCGCCACCGCGCGTTACCTGTCGGCGCTGACGGGGAGGCAGTGAGGTTCGGACTGGATTCAGGAGCGAGCATGTTCATCCGCAAGAAGAACGCGAGGGGTGCTGACTACAGGGTGGCGCAATCGGCGCGGCAGGCAGCCAAGCTCGAGCCACGCCTGGAGGCCGCGCAATCTGCGCTGGTGAGCGCCGGCCTGCGCGTCACGCTTCCACGCCTTCTGGTCCTGAGCCTGTTTCTCGCAAGCCGGGTGGAGGCCATGTCCGTGGACCAGGTACTCAGAGCCTTGTTCGAGCGCGGGGATGCGATGTCGCCCTCGACCGTCTACTCGGCCTTGCGCCAGCTCGATGAGGCCAGGCTGATCGTGAGTCGCTACGAGGACGGTCGGCGGGTGTTCGAGCCATGCGGTGGTTTGCCGCCGGCGCGCGTGGTTTGCGATACCTGCGGGACCGAACGCATCCTGCGAGATTCGGAACTGGACGTGGTCGTGCGCAGGGCAGTCGGTGATGCGGGCTTTAGCCTGGGCGACTACACCCTGGTGGTGCGTGCCTCATGCAGCGCGGGTTGCCCCGAGTGCTGCGGCGAGGCGCGCATGTCGGCCCAGCCGGATACGGGATCGGCACTGGGCGTCGGCGGGGTCGCCGTCGCAGGCTCAAGTTACGTATGAGTGATTCAACTGTGAGACGAATGCGCTCTCTGCGCCGTATTGGCTTGGTCGTGGCCGTGCTTGCTGCGGGCGGCCTGGCGTGGTGGGCCGCAGGCGAGGATGAGTCTGCCGCCGGTGCGCCGCCTTTCAGTCCATGGGCCGGTGCGGTGCCCGTGCGAACGGTACAGTCCGAAGCGGGTGTGCTGGAGGTGAGCCTGCAGGCAGTCGGCGACGTGACGCCGCTCGCGGCGGTGACCGTCAACGCGCGCGTGGGAGGGCCGCTGCAGCGCCTGCTTTTCGTCGATGGCGGTACGGTCGAGGCGGGTGCCGCACTGGCCGAGATCGATTCCGCGCCCTACCGGGCGAGGCTGGCCCAAGCGCAGGGCGAACATAGCCAGGTCATGGCACGCCTTCGTCATGCCGAGCGCGAACTGACCCGTTCGAAGGCACTGTTACGAGAGGATGCGATCGAGCGACAGGTCGTTGAGGCAGCGGAGTCGAACATCGCCGAGTTACGCGCCGCAGTTTCGACTGCCGAGGCGCGCGTGGCCGATGCGCGCCTGCAGTTGGACTGGACCCGCATCACGGCGCCGATTGCCGGTCGCCTCGGATTGCGCGGGCTCGATGCCGGCAACCTGGTCGTTGCGGGCAGCACGGAGCTGGTCACGATCGTGCAGATGAAACCCATCGGCGTCACCTTCGGCGTACCGGGGCACGAACTAAATGCGGTGCGCGCGGCCATGCGGGACGGGCGGACGCTGGCGGTGGATGTCTATGCGCGTGACGGCAGCAGCCTGCTCGCACGCGGTGTTCTTGCGACACTGGACAACCGTATCGATCCGCGTACGGGCACGGTGCGCCTGCGTGCCGAGTTCGCCAACGAGGATGAGGCGCTGTTTCCGAATCAGTTCGTCAACGTCCGTCTGCGCGTTGGTGTGGATCGCGAGGCGGTCACGATCCCCGCTGATGCCGTCCAGTACGGGGCACGGGGCGCATACGTCTACGTCATCGAGGACAACCGGGCGAGGTTGCGCCCGGTCGAGACGGGCAGGGTGGCCGATGGACTGGTCGCCATCGTCGATGGACTTGCAGCCGACGAGATGGTCGTCCTCGAGGGGGTAGACCGATTGCGCGACGGTCGCGAGGTGTCGCTGCAAGGCGAGGTCGCGGTCAGCGCGCCGAAATGAACCTGTCGCGGCCCTTTATCCTGCGGCCGGTGGCGACCGTGCTGCTAACGCTGGCCATGCTTGCCAGCGGCTTGCTTGCCTGGCGCTTGCTGCCGGTTGCTGCGTTGCCGAGCGTTGACTATCCGGTCATCCAGGTCATGACCTTCCGTACCGGGGCATCGGCAGATCTGGTGGCGCGCACGGTCACAGCGCCGCTCGAGCGCAGGCTCGGGCAGATCCCTGGGTTGCGAAGAATGTCTTCGACGAGTTCCGCGGGCGCCTCGTCAATCACACTGCAGTTCGCACTGGAAGTCGATATGGCCGTGGCCGAGCAGGAGGTCCAGGCCGCGATCACTACGGCGGCCAGCCTGTTGCCGCGCGATCTGCCCACTCCGCCCGTTTACCGCAAGGTCAACCCTGCCGACACCCCCATCCTGACATTGGCGGTGTCGTCTTCCAGCATCGCACTTGTCGAACTCTACGATCTCGTGGATACCCGCGTCGCGCAGAAGCTGGCGCAGCTCTCCGGGGTCGGGATGGTCAACCTGGCTGGTGGCCAGCGCCCGGCCGTGCGGATCCAGGCTGATCCTCGTACGCTTGCTGCGCACGGAATGACGCTCGAGTCCCTGCGCTCGGCCGTCTCGGCAGCCAATTCGAACCAGCCCAAGGGCAGCCTGGATGGCCCCTACCGCTTCGTGATGATCGAAGCCAACGACCAGATTCGCTCGCTTGACGATTACCGGACACTGGTCGTGGCATGGCGTGACGGCGCCCCATTGCGCCTTGGCGACCTGGCTAGCATTGAACGTGGTGCTGAGGATCGCTTCCAGGCAGCGTGGGCCGGAGTCTGCTGGGCGCTCGAAGAGGGCGCAGTCGCTACCTGTGCGCCTAGACAGACGCGCCAGGTGCCTGCAGTTCTGGTGAACGTCTATCGACAGCCCGGCGCCAACGTCATCGAGGTGGCCGATCGCGTTCGCGACCTGCTGCCGAGCCTGACCGCAACCCTTCCGGCTGCGGCCGATGTTGCGGTGCTGACGGACCGCACCGAGTCCATCCGAGCCTCGGTGTGGGGCGTGCAGAAGGAGCTCCTGTTCGCGGTAATGCTGGTGGTGCTGGTCACCTTCCTGTTCCTGCGGCGCGCTTCGGCCACTCTCATTCCGAGCGTCGTCGTGCCCTTGTCGCTGGTCGGAACCTTCGGCTTCATGTACCTCGCAGGCTTCTCGGTGAACAACCTCAGCCTGATGGCACTGACCATCGCGACCGGATTCGTTGTTGATGATGCGATCGTCATGCTCGAGAACATTGCACGCCACCGCGAGTCGGGCGAGTCCGCACTGCAGGCTGCGCTCAAGGGGGCAGCCGAGATTGGTTTCACGCTTGTGTCGCTCACCTTCTCGCTTGTCGCAGTGCTGATTCCCTTGCTGTTCATGGGTGATGTGGTGGGGCGCATTTTCCGCGAGTTTGCCATTACCCTTGCGGTGGCGATTCTGATCTCGCTGCTCGTGTCCCTCACCCTGACGCCGATGATGGCCGCAAGGATGCTTGGAAGCACGCAAGGAGGGGGGCATACCGAACGCGGCGGTGCCGGCTTGGGTCTGTTCGACCGCCTGCTGCGCGCCTACGGAGTCATGCTCGAGCGTGTTCTAGCGCATCAGACGATCACCCTTCTGGTCCTGCTTGGCACGCTGTGCCTGACGGCGCTGCTCTACGTCGCAGTTCCGAAGGGCTTTTTTCCCGTCCAGGACAGTGGTGTCATCCAGGTCGTCACCGATGCGCCGCAAACGGTTTCGTTTCGCGCCATGGCCGAACGTCAGCAGGCATTGGCTGAGATTGCGCTGGCAGATCCCGACGTGGCGGGCCTGTCGTCCTTCATCGGCATCGACGGTAGCAATGCGACGCTCAACAGCGGACGCATGCTCATCAACCTGCGCCCGCACGGAGAGCGCTCAGCTGGCGCAGTAGAGATCGGGCGCCGCCTGGCGACTGCGATGCGTGAGGTGGAGGGTATCCGCGCATGGTTGCAGCCGGTTCAGGAGTTGTCCATCGAGGATCGTGTGAGTCGTACGCAATACCAGTTCACGCTCTCGTCCCCCGACGAGTCCGAGCTTGCCGACTGGGTGGGGCGCACGATAGAGGCACTGGGTGGCCTTACCGAGCTGACCGATGTCGCGGCCGATCACCAGCGCGAAGGCCGGCAGGTTTTCGTTACGATTGATCGCGACGCAGCCGAGCGTCTCGGGGTGCGTACTTCTGCCATCGTCGAGGCGTTGCATTCGGCCTTCGGCCAGCGCCAGATCGCGACCTTGTTTACACAGGCCAACCAGTACCGAGTTGTCCTCGAGGCGAACACCGAGCGCGCTGGTGGTCTGGCTGCACTCGATGCGATCCATGTTGCTGCGGGCGACGGTACGCCAGTGCCACTGGCGTCGCTTGCGCGTTTTGAACAGCGTGCGGTTGCGCTCGCTGTTCACCAGCAGGGACAGTTCCCCGCCGCCACCTTGTCGTTCAACCTTGGTCCAGGTGTGTCGCTGGGCGATGCGATCGAGGCGATCGAGCAGGCGCTTGCGAGGATCGGTTTGCCGCCTTCGGTGGACATGCGCCTTCAGGGGGCAGCGGAGGCCTTCCAGACCTCGCTCTCCGGCACCTTGTGGCTGATGCTGGCAGCCGTGGTCACGATGTACATCGTGCTCGGCGTGCTCTACGAGAGCACGATTCATCCGCTGACAATCCTGTCTACGCTGCCGTCGGCAACGGTGGGCGCGCTGGGGGCGCTCCACCTTTCCGGCCGGCCGCTGGATCTCATCGCAGTGATCGGCATCGTGCTCCTCATCGGTCTGGTGAAGAAGAACGGCATCATGATGGTGGACTTCGCACTCGATGCGCAGCGGCGCCATAAGATGTCCTCGCTTGATGCGATCCGCCGCGCGGCCATGCTCCGCTTCCGGCCGATTCTCATGACCACGCTTGCTGCCCTGGTCGGCGCGTTGCCGCTCATGTTTGCATCCGGGTCAGGCGCCGAGCTGCGTCAGCCGCTTGGCGTTGTGATGGTCGGTGGCTTGCTGGTGAGCCAGGTGCTGACAGTCTTCACTACCCCCGTAGTGTTCCTGTTCTTCGACCGCCTGGCCGTCGGTTGGCGGCGGCGCACAACGGTGCAGGAGCATGCGGTGTGAGGGCGCTGGCACGGCTGTTCGTGCGGCGGCCGGTTGCAGCGTCGCTGCTGGCCCTGGCCTGGTTGCTGTGCGGTGCCCTGGCACTGCGCCTGATGCCGGTCGCGCCGCTGCCGCAGGTGGACATGCCAGTGATCGAGGTTTCGGCAGCACTGCCCGGCGGTAGTCCCGAGACCATGGCGCGCATGGTCTCGGCGCCGCTCGAGCGCGCGCTCGGCAGCGTTGCGGGAGTCGCCGAGATGAGCGCCTCGACGTCCCAGGGCGCGGCGCGCGTTCGGCTGACCTTCGAGTTCGATCGTGACATCGATGATGCGGCCCGCGATGTCCAGGCGGCGATCAATGCAGCCATAGGTGATCTACCTGCAGGTATGCCGGGGGCACCCGTGTATCGGAAGGTGAATTCGGCACAGGCGCCGATCATGGTTCTGGCGCTATCTTCGGCCAATCTGGCGCCCGGCAGGCTGTACGATCTGGCGTCGACCATCCTCGCGCAGAAGATCGCGCAGATGCCCGGTGTGGGAGAGGTGACTGTCGGTGGCAGTGCGCTGCCGGCCGTGCGCGTGCAACTGGATCCGGCCAGCCTCGAGTCGCACGGGATTGCGCTCGACGAGGTTCGGCGCGCGATCGGCGACGCAGACGCCCAACTGCCACTCGGTGCCATCGAAGACGGGGGGCTGCGCTGGCAGGTCGGGGCGGGGCCCGATCTGCGCGTGGCAGCTGACTTCGAACAACTCGTGCTTCGTCACGACCATGGTGCGATGTTGCGCCTGGGTGATGTCGCCCGGGTCTCCGATGGTGTCGAGAATCGCTACGCCAGTGGGCACCACAACCGTGATCCGGCGGTGCTGCTCACCGTCGGTCGCCAACCAGGGGCGAACATCGTCGCCACCATCGACACCATTCGCAGCCAGATGCCGACGCTGACCGCGCTGCTACCGGCTGACACCACGCTGGACGTGGTCGTTGACCGCTCGCCGGGAATCCGTGCGTCGCTTGATGAGGCCTGGGCCACCCTGTGGATAGCGGGGACACTGGTCGTCCTGGTGGTATGGGCCTTTCTGGGTAGCCTGCGCGCAGCGTTGATTCCTGCGCTTGCGGTGCCGGTGTCCCTGGTGGGGGCTTGCGCACTCATGTACCTCGCCGGCTTCTCGCTCAACAACCTGAGCCTGATGGCGCTGATCGTCGCTGCCGGACTCGTGGTCGATGATGCGATCGTGGTGCTCGAGAACATCGAACGCCACATCGCCGCGGGCATGCGGCCGTATCGCGCCGCGATCGTGGGGCTCGGCGAGGTGGGCTTCACACTGCTCGCGATGAATCTGGCGCTGATTGCGGTATTCGCTTCCATCCTCTTCATGGGCGGCGTGATCGAGCGTCTTTTTCGTGAGTTCTCGCTCACCCTTGTGATGGCCATGACGGTGTCGCTGATGGTCTCGCTCACCCTCGCCCCCGCCCTGTCCGGACAGATGCTGCTGCGGCCCTCGGAGCACCCTCCCAGCCTGCTCGGCCGGCTCGCAAGCCTTGTCTTCGGGCGTCTTGAGGCCGTCTATGCGAGGACTCTGGACTGGGTGCTCGCGCACACGTGGGTCGTTCTGCTCGTGCTCGCGGTTGCTGTCGGTCTTACGGTCTGGCTCTATCTGCTCGTACCCAAGACCATGCTGCCGGAGCAGGATACGGGGCAGTTGCGCGGGCTCGTACGCGGCGACGACGGTTTCTCGTTTCAGGTCATGCAGCCCAAGATCGAGCGCTTCCGGGAGTACCTGCTGGCCGATCCCGCAGTGGCCGATGTCGTCGTCACCAGTGGCGGAAGTGGTGGCGGGATGAGCAACGGCTGGCTAATGGTGAGGCTCAAGCCACTGGCCCTGCGCGGCGAGAGCGCTCGTGCCGCGCTCGAGCGCATCCGGCGCAATGCGCCGCGGGAGCCGGGGGCAATCCTGCTGCTCAACATCGACCAGGATCTTCAGTTGTCGGCGCCCTTTGGCGGACGCGGCGAGGAGTTGCTCCTGCTCGGCGATGATCTTGCCAGGCTCACGCAGTGGATGCGAAAGGTTGCTGACGGCATGCGCACCCTGCCCGAGGTCGCAGACGTCGATGATTTCGGCAACGACGCGACGCAGATCGTCGTCATCGACATCGACCGCGAGGCCGCTGCTCGTCTTGGCGTTGACGCGGAGCTGGTCACCAGCCTGATGAACAACGCCTTTTCGCAGCGCCAGGTGGCCACGCTGTTCGGCCGGCTCAACCAGTACCGCGTCGTCATGGAGCTCGAGCCAGGCCACACGGTCGACGCCAGCGTGCTCGATCGCCTCCAGGTGGTGACGCGTGATGGGCAGCGGGTGCCGCTGTCGGCCTTCGTGAGCTATCGGTATGAACTGTCCTCCGATCGAGTTTTTCGCGCCGATCAGTTTGCCGTGGTGGGGGTGGAGTATGACCTTGCGCCCGGTGTGACCGCATCGGAGGCGCAGCAGGCGATCAACGGCTTGTTGGCAGGACTGATGCTGCCGAACGACATCATTGCCAAGCCGGGGGGCGATGGCAGCCGCCTTCAGCAGACCATGCAGGCGCAGCCCTGGCTCATACTTTGGGTGGTGGTGGCGGCGTACGTGGTGCTCGGCGTACTCTACGAGAGCACGCTGCATCCCCTGACCATCCTGTCGACGCTGCCGCCTGCCGGGGTCGGCGCACTCGCAGCGCTGCATCTGGCAGGTATCGAGTTCAGTCTGATCGCCCTCCTGGGGCTCTTCCTGCTCATCGGCGTTGTCATGAAGAACGCCATCCTGATGATCGATTTTGCGCTCGACGGCGAACGTCGGCTCGGGCTCGAGCCGAGATCGTCGATCCGGCGCGCCGCTAGCCTGCGCTTGCGGCCGATCCTGATGACCAATCTCGCTGCGGTGCTGGCTGCGCTGCCGCTCGCGTTCGGGGTGGGCGAGGGCGCCGAGTTGAGACGTCCGCTCGGCATCGCCATCGTTGGCGGGCTGGCGGTCAGCCAGTTGCTGACCCTGTACACGACGCCAGTCGTCTATCTCGTGCTCGACCGGATGCGCACGGGTTTCACGACTGCGCGTGGTGGCCCCGCTGCCGCCATGCGTTGATGCCGTGTTCGGCATGCCGGAGGCGGATAGAATGCGCTGTCTAGCCCACTCGATCTGGAGCAGCCAGTTGATGATGAGCGGCGGATTTCAGCATGCAAGGGAGGATGGGCAGGGTCTGCAGCCGTCTGCCCCTGGTGACTTGCCCCTGCCTACCGCGGCCGTTCTTCCCGACTACGGCGACGAAGGCTTGTACGGCTTCGCCGCCGGCTTGCGCACCTGGCTGCATGACCTCCGTGCCGGTTGGCACCATGGTGGTGTCGAGCCCGGCGCGAGCAGCACGGTGGTGGTGATCGTCATCGATGGCTTGGGCGACGGCTTTCTCAACACCGTGGGCGCGGGCTCGACGCTGCTCGCGTATCGGCGTGGCAGCATGAGCTCGGTCTTTCCGAGCACGACTGCGAGCGCGCTTACCACGCTGCTTACTGGGGTCGCGCCGGCGGTCCATGGGCTGAACGGCTGGTTCATCCACGACCGTCGCTTCGGGGGGGTGATCGCGCCGCTGCCGCTGCTGCACCGGGGCGGGCCTGAGATTTCTGCGTTCCGCCTGCTGCCACGCCTGTGTCCGGTGGCGCCGATGTGGCACCACGCGTGCCGCCCCGTCAATCTGGTGTCGCCTGCCGAGATTGCCTACTCGCGTTTCTCGCTGCATCACGGCCGCGGCGCCCATATCGAGCCCTACGATGGCATCGAGGATTTCGGCCAGCGCATCATCGACATGGTCGATGCCCTGGCCTCCAGTGGTGGCCTCGTCCACGCCTACTACCCGGGCTTCGACGCCTTGAGCCATCTCCATGGCTGTCGGTCTGCGCATGTGCAAGCCTGTTTCTGGCGGCTCGATGCACTGTTCGCAAGCTTGCTCGATCGCCTGTCGGGGCGTGGCGTGCATCTGGTGGTGACGGCTGACCATGGCTTCATCGACGCGCCTGCCGCTGGTCGGGTGGATATCGAGCCGGGCAGCGAGTCTGCGGCGATGCTCGCCGCACCCTTGTTTGGCGAGCGCCGCCTGGCTTTCTGCAAGGTTCGGGAAGGGGCTGGCGACGAGTTCGAGGCTTGGGCAGGCACGGCGCTGGCCGGCAAGGCGGTTGCGATTCGCGCCCACGACTGCCTCGCTGCCGGCCTGCTCGGGCCGGGTGAGGCGCACTCTCGGCTGCTGGAGCGGGTGGGGACGCACGTGTTGCTGATGGAGCCCGGATGCACCATCGTCGATCAGGTTGAAGGCGAGACGCCTTATGCGCTCATTGGTGTCCACGGTGGCCTGACCGTGGACGAGATGCGAGTGCCGCGAATTGTCACCTGCACCTGAGTGCAGCGGCGACTGCGCTTCAGTGCAGATCGTCGTCCTTGACGGGTACGGGTAGCACCATGATGCCTTCGTCGAGCAACGCCTCGACGTCGTCGCGTGATGCGGCTCCGCGGATGTTGCGTGCCTCGGCTTCGCCGTAGTGGATGCGCCGCGCCTCCTCCGGCAGGCGCTCGCCCACGTCCTCGGCGTCGCGCGCCAGATTGCGCAGGGCATGGACAACCTGCGCAATCACTTGTGAGGGTGGCGAGGAGGCAGCGCTTGCGGGTTGGCCAGCATGTTCATCCGCGCCAACTGGCTTGCGTGTGCCGGGCATGGACGTGCGGGTCTGCACGTAGGGGGCGCTGGGCAGGCGGCGGATGCCGCTGCTGCCACAGATCGGACAGCTCACCAGACCGCGGGCAAGCTGATCCTCAAAGGCTGCGCTGGAGGCGAACCAGCCTTCGAATACGTGTTCATCGGGACAGGACAGATTCAGTACGATCAAGGCGGGCGTCCAGCGAAAAGAGGGCGCAGGCCCTATCCGGGCCGCAGTGCATGGACTTCAGCTGTGGTAAATGGTGCCCGGAGCGGGGATCGAACCCGCACGCCATGAGGCGAGGGATTTTAAGTCCCTTGTGTCTACCAGTTTCACCATCCGGGCGTTGTCGCGTCAGCGGCCCTGTTCGGGCAGCACGATGTTGACCTCAAGCACCTCGTAGTTGTCCTGCTTCTCGAGCTGCACCTTGATGTCGTCGGGGTTCACCGCGACGTACTTGGAGATGACCTCGATGAGCTCACGCTGGAGCGCAGGGAGGAAATCGGCCGTGGCACTGCCGCCGGCGCGCTCGTGGGCGATCAGCAGTGACAGGCGGTTCTTCGCGATCTCCGCGGTCTTCTTCTTTTCGCCGAAGAGGCGGGCGAGGAAGGACATGTCACTTGCCTCCGAACAGACGCTTGATGAGGCCCGGCTTCTCGTAATTGACGAAGCGTAGCGGACGGTCTTCGCCCAGGAAGCGGCCGACCACGTCGGAATAAGCCTCGGCCACGTCCGTACCCTTGAGATGGATGGCGGGGGTGCCCTGGTTGGAAGCGTGCAGCACCGACTCGGACTCGGGGATGACGCCGATGAGCTGGACCCGCAGCAGTTCCTGAACGTCCTTGTAGGAAAGCATCTCACCGTCATCGACACGCTTGGGCGAGTAGCGGGTGATGAGCAGGTGCTCCTTCACGGGCTCGCCGCCTTCGCGTGCGCGCTTGGACTTGGACTGCAGGATGCCGAGGATGCGGTCCGAGTCGCGTACCGAGGAAACCTCGGGATTGGTGGTCACGATGGCCTCGTCGGCGAAGGTCAGCGCCATCACGGCGCCGCGCTCGATGCCGGCCGGGGAGTCGCACACCACGTATTCGAAGCCCATGTGCTCGAGCTCCTGCAGCACCTTCTCGACCCCTTCCTCGGTCAGCGCATCCTTGTCACGGGTCTGCGAGGCGGGGAGGACGAAGAGGTTCTCGCAGTGCTTGTCCTTGATCAACGCCTGGTTCAGGCGCGCTTCGCCATTGACGACGTTGACGAGGTCGTACACCACCCGCCGCTCGCAACCCATGATGAGGTCGAGGTTGCGCAGGCCGACGTCGAAGTCGATCACTGCGGTCTTGTAGCCGCGCAGGGCGAGGCCGGATGCGAAGGCTGCGCTGGTGGTGGTTTTGCCCACACCGCCCTTGCCTGAGGTTACGACGATGACTCTCACGCTATCCCCTTGGTCTGATGCAATGCGCTGGCTCAGCCGAGCTGCAGCGCGTCGATGTTGAGTTGATGGTCGCTGCCCGTCAGTCGCACCATGGCCGGACGGCCTGCGATGGATTCGGGAATGCCGCGTTCGAACGTACGGAAAACGCCAGAGATCGAGACGAGCTCCGGCCCGAAATTGCTGGACATGATGCGAGCCGAGTGGTCGCCCTGGGCGCCCGCGATGGCGCGCCCGCGCAGGGGGCCGTAACAGTGGATGCTGCCATCGGCGATGACCTCGGCGCCCGGGCTCACGCCCCCGAGCAGGACCAGGTCGGCGCCGCGTGCATAGACCTGCTGGCCCGAGCGCAGCGGCCGGTCGACAAACAATGTCGGCGCGGGGCTGGGCGACGCAGCCGGCTGAGCAGCGGGCTGGGAGGCAGGCGCTGCCGCAGGCTCGGGCTGGCGCGCCGGCTCTGCGGCCGGCCGCTCCGGAAGCAGGGCGGCGTCCAGCAGCGCCAGTCCGGCCTGGCGGGCGCCGGCGTGGTGGCGTTCGGCGAGCCGGCAGGTACCGATCGGCTGCAGGCGGTAGCGTCGCAGCAGGGACTGCAGGCCCGCCCAGTCGATGCGCTCGGGGCCGTCGCGCAGGCTGCCGAAGTCGAGCACGACCGCCTCGCCGTTGAAGAAGTCGGGCATGCCGCCGAGCATCTTGTGCAGGGCGTCGGCGAGGACGGTGGGCTCTGCGGCCTGCAGCACGGCGACGGTGGCGCCCAGCGTGGTGTTGCGAAACTCGATCGGGCGGGCGGGCGCGGGCATGGACTGAACGTTCTTCAAAATCAAGGAAGTGTACTGATGCTCAGGCCATCGGGCAAGCGCGTACGGTGCATGCGTCGTGGGTGTCGCCTGATCCGCCGCCCACGCGTTGTGTGCCGTCAGTGCAGGGTCGGCGGCCGGAACAGTGCGTCGATGTCGTCCGCATCGAAGCGGTAGGTGTGGTTCGACAGGTCGTCGTGGACGACGATCTCTCCGTGTTCGGCGAGCATTGCGCGAACCTCCTGCTCGCCCAGGCCCTGGAGCATGGCCCCCACCTTGGCAGGGTCGGCAGGCCAGTCGTGGCGAACCGGCCGAGCCTCGAACAGGCGCACGGTCTCCTCGGCGAACAGCCGGCGCAGGATCTCCTCGGCCTCCAGGCCAAGCAGTTCGTCTTCGCGCACGGTCTGTGCCAGATGCTGCACCCGTGCCCATCCGTCGGCGTCGCGTTCGTCGGCGCCGGGCAGCTTCTGGACGAACAGCGCGACGGCGGCATCCGCCGAGCATGCCAGCCAGAGGCCTGCGGGTTGTTGCTCCGACTGGGCGAGATAGTTCTCGAAGCAGCGGGCGATGCTGTCGCCTTCGAGCGGGACCAGGCTCTGGTAGGGCTGATCGAGGCCGGGGATGTCGAGCGAAAGCTGCAGGCGGCCGTCTCCGACCAGGTCGGCGACCCCTCCGTCGAGGGCCACCGAGGCAGGCACGGCGTCGGCCTTGGCGTAGGCGCGCAGGTTGAGCGATTCGTTGCAGTCGACGACGAGCAGGCTGACCGGACCATGGCCGTTGACCTGGAAGGTCAGCCGCCCGGGCTGCTTGAGGTTGCCGGCGATGACGGCAGACACGGCAGTCATCTGGCCGAGCAGGCTTGCCACGGCAGGCGCATACCCGCGCTCGCGCTGCAGGGCCTGCCAGACGTCGGTCAGACGGACCACGGCGCCACGGATGTCGAGTTCTTCCAGCAGGAAGCGCTGGACGTAACTTTTTGGGGGACGGGCATTCATCTGTCGGTATTCCCTTGTCCCTGCACGCATGCAGGGGCTGTGTTGTTCAGCGTCGGGCGAGGCGCTCGAATGCTGCGGTATCGAGACCGACGACGACTTCGCCGTCGGCGAACTCGACCACCGGGCGGCGGATCAGGCTGGGCTGGGCCTGCATCAGCGCGATTGCGGCAGCGGTGTCGGCAAGCGCTTGCTGTTCGGCCGAGAGTTTGCGCCAGGTCGTGCCACGTGTGTTGACGAGGGTCTTCCAGCCCAGGCGGTCGCACCAGCGGGTCAGCGTTGCGGTGTCGATACCGACCTTCTTGTAATCATGGAACGCATATGCGATGCCCTCGCCATCGAACCAGGCGAAGGTTTTTTTCATGGTGTCGCAGTTCTTGATGCCGTGGATGATCGGTTTCATGTCCTGAGTCAGTGCTCTGAGGGTGGCGTGCGGCGGCGCGGTCTTGACTACTTGCCGTTGCGGGCGCGGGCGAAGGCATCGGCAAGGGCGTTACCGGTCGCTGCGCGTGATGCGTCCTGGCGGCCAGCCGTCTTGTCCTGGGCGGGGGCACGACGGCCGTCATTGGTGCGCGGGCGCTGGTCGGCGCGTATCGCCGGGGCGCTGTCGCCACGGCGTGGCGTGGCGTCGTGGCGTCTTGCTCCAGGCTCGTTGCGCCTGGGCGTCGCTTCGTCCCCGAGCCGCATGGTCAGGGCGATGCGATGGCGCGGGATGTCCACTTCGAGCACCTTTACCTTTACGACTTGGCCGGCCTTGACCACGCTGTGGGGGTCCTTGACGAAGGTGTTCGACAGCGCGGAGATGTGGACCAGGCCGTCCTGATGCACGCCGATGTCCACAAAGGCACCAAAGTTGGTCACGTTGGTGACCACGCCTTCGAGCAGCATGCCGGGCTCGAGGTCCTTGAGCGTTTCCACGCCCTCCCGGAAGGTGGCGGTGCGGAACTCGGGGCGCGGGTCGCGGCCGGGTTTCTCGAGCTCGGCGAGGATGTCCTGCACCGTGGGCAGGCCGAAGCGCTCGTCGGTGAACTCCGCCGGCTTCAGGCTCTTGAGGAAGCTGCCGTTGCCCATCAGCTCGCGCACGCCTTTCTGCACCTTGGCGAGAATGCGCTCGACCACCGGGTAGGCCTCCGGGTGCACAGACGAGGCGTCGAGCGGGTTGTCGCCACTCGGGATGCGCAGGAATCCCGCGGCCTGCTCGAAGGTTTTGGGGCCGAGGCGTGGTACGTCCTTGAGCGCGTTGCGGCTGCGGAACGGCCCCTTGGCATTGCGATACTCGACGATGTTGCCGGCCAGCGTGGCGTTGAGCCCCGAGATGCGTGCGAGCAGCGGCGCCGAGGCGGTATTGACGTCCACACCGACCGCGTTCACGCAGTCTTCCACCACCGCATCCAGGCTCTTGGCCAGCCGGCCCTGGTTGACGTCGTGCTGGTACTGGCCGACGCCGATCGACTTGGGGTCGATCTTGACCAGTTCGGCGAGCGGATCCTGAAGGCGACGGGCGATCGAGACGGCACCACGCAGGCTGACGTCGAGCTCGGGGAACTCGCGTGCGGCGAGCTCCGAGGCCGAATACACCGATGCGCCGGCCTCGGATACCACGATCTTCGTCAGGCGCAGCTCGGGGTGGCGCTTCATCAGTTCTGCGACCAGCGCGTCGGTTTCGCGCGAGGCCGTGCCGTTGCCGATGGCAATCAGCTCGACACCGTGCTTTTTCGCCAGCGCGGCGATGGTGGCGATCGAGGACTCGCGGTCGCGGCGCGGCTCGAAGGGATACACGGTGGTCGTGTCGACCACCTTGCCGGTGGCATCGACCACCGCGACCTTGACCCCGGTACGAATGCCCGGGTCGAGGCCGATGGTTGCACGCGTGCCAGCCGGTGCTGCAAGCAGGAGATCCTTGAGGTTGCGCGCGAAGACACGGATCGCCTCTTCCTCGGCGCGCTCGCGCAGCTCGCTCATCAACTCGAGTTCGAGGTGGATGGAGATCTTTACGCTCCACGCCCAACGTGCAGTCTCGGCGAGCCAGCGGTCGGCCGGTCGGCCCTGGTTGCGAATGCCGAAGTGCACCGCAATGCGCCCCTCGCAGGGGTGCGGGGCGTCGGGGTCGTCGCGGTCGACGTCGAGTGCAAGGCGCAGCACGCCCTCGTTGCGCCCGCGCAACAGCGCCAGTGCGCGATGCGAGGGCATGGTCGCAATCGGCTCGGCGAAGTCGAACCAGTCGCGGAACTTGGCGCCTTCGTTCTCCTTGCCCTCGATCACGCTCGATCGTACCTGTCCATGCTCGTGCAGCCAGCCACGCAGCTCGCCAAGCAGGCGGGCGTCCTCCGCAAAGTGCTCCATCAGGATCTGGCGCGCGCCGTCGAGCACCGCTTTGGTGTCGGCGAAGCCAGCCTCGGCATTCAGGTATTTCCCGGCCTCGGCCTCGGGCGTCAGGGTGGGGTCGGCGAGCAGGGCTTCGGCAAGCGGGCCGATGCCGGCCTCGCGCGCGATCTGGGCCTTGGTGCGACGCTTGGGCTTGTAGGGCAGGTAGAGGTCTTCGAGGCGCTGCTTGGTGTCGGCGTGCTCGACCTCGGCGCGCAGTTCGGCGGTGAGCTTGCCCTGCTCGTCAATCGACGCGAGCACGGTAGCGCGCCGGTCTTCGAGTTCGCGCAGATAGCCAAGTCGCTCCTCCAGCGTGCGCAGCTGGGTGTCGTCCAGGCCGCCGGTGACTTCCTTGCGGTAACGGGCGATGAAGGGCACGGTGGCGCCGTCATCGAGGAGCTGGACTGCGCAGATGACCTGGCGCGGTGAGACACCGAGCTCGTCGGCGATGCGATGTTCGATCGGGGGAAGCATGGGCGGAATACGGCCTCTAGGCGCTGGAGAGGGGGAGGGGCCGGATAGTGCAACAGGCAGCGCGCGAAGATCAACCGCGATTGCGTGATTGTGTGGGCGTGATTGCGGCCAGCGTGGCCGGGTGTCGATACAATGGCGCCCATCATGCGTCAAACAGTTCGCTCCCTGCCTCCTGCTGCCCCTCCGCCCGCCTTGCCCGCAGGCGCTCCCAGCATTCTGCCCGCCGCCGAAAGTGGCGCCGCCGCGCCTTTCCTGCCCATGTCGCGCAAGGAAATGGACGCGCTCGGCTGGGACGAATGCGATGTGATCCTGGTGACGGGCGATGCCTATATCGACCACCCCAGTTTCGGCATGGCCCTTGTCGGGCGCCTGCTCGAAGCCCATGGCTTCAGGGTCGGCATCATCAGCCAGCCCGACTGGCAGTCGGCCGAGCCCTTCCGTGTGCTGGGCCGGCCAAGGCTGTATTTCGGCATCACCGCCGGCAACATGGATTCGCTGGTCAATCGCTATACCTCGGACCGCAAGATCCGCTCAGAGGACGCCTACACGCCGAATGCCGAGGCTGGCAAGCGGCCCGACCGCGCGGTGACGGTCTATGCGCAGCGCGCCCGGGAAGCTTTCCCGGGTACGCCGATCGTCATTGGCAGCATTGAGGCCTCGCTGCGCCGGATCGCGCACTACGACTACTGGTCGGACAAGGTGCGGCGCTCGGTGTTGCCGGACGCCAAGGCCGACATTTTGCTCTTCGGCAATGCCGAGCGTGCGCTGGTGGCGCTCACCCAGCGCATGGCGGCGGGCGAGGCGATCGACTCGATTCGCGATCTGCGCGGCACCGCCTTCATGGTCAAGCCGGGCTGGCGCCCGTCCGACGAGTGGCACGAAACCGATTCACTGGCGCTGGACCGGCCAGGGCGCATCGACACTCACCCCGACCCCTACGCGATGGAGCCGGCGGCGGCTGCGCCCAAGTCGACGGCGGACGGCGCCCAGCCGGTGCGCATCGTACCCGCGGCAGAGCGTGTCGCCGCACGCCGCGCCGACCGTGCCCACACGGTAATCCGCCTGCCGTCCTACGAGCAGGTGAAGGACGATGCGGTGATGTACGCGCACGCCTCGCGGGTGTTCCACCTCGAGTCCAATCCGGGTAACGCGCGTGCCATGGTGCAGTGTCATGGCGAGGGGCCGGGCGCGCGTGACGTGTGGATCAACCCGCCGCCGGTGCCGCTCACCACGCCCGAGATGGATTTCGTCTACGGTCGTCCCTACGCGCGTGCGCCGCACCCGAGCTATGGCAGTGCCCGCATCCCGGCCTGGGACATGATCAAGTTCTCGATCAACATCATGCGCGGCTGTTTCGGTGGCTGTACCTTCTGTTCGATCACCGAGCACGAGGGCCGCATCATCCAGAGCCGCTCGCATGAATCGATCATCCACGAGATCGAGGAGATCCGCGACAAGTCGCCTGACTTCAAGGGCCACATCACCGATCTTGGCGGGCCCACGGCCAACATGTACCGGATGGCGTGCAAGAGCAAGGCGATCGAGGAAAACTGCCGACGCCTGTCCTGTGTGTACCCGGGCATCTGCGAGAACCTGAACACCGACCACAGCTCGCTCGTCGAACTCTACCGCAAGGCGCGCGCCGTGCCCGGCGTCAAGCGCATCACCATCGGCTCGGGCCTGCGCTACGATCTGGCAGTGCGCTCGCCCGAGTACGTCAAGGAACTCGTCACCCATCACGTCAGCGGCCTGCTCAAGATTGCGCCCGAGCACACCGAGGAGAACACCCTCGCCAAGATGATGAAGCCGGGCATCGGTGCCTACGAGGAGTTCGCCCGCATGTTCGAGAAGTTCTCGGCGCAGGCTGGCAAGAAGCAGCACCTGGTGCCGTACTTCATCGCTGCCCATCCGGGGACGACCGACGAGGACATGCTCAACCTGGCGCTATGGCTGAAGAAGCACAACTTCCGCCTCGATCAGGTGCAGACCTTCCTGCCCACGCCGATGGCGATGGCGACCACGATGTATCACTCGCGCAAGAACCCGTTGAAAAAGGTGTCGGCCGACTCCGAAGTGGTCGAGACCGCGCGTGCTGGCAAGATCCGCAAGCTGCACAAGGCCTTCCTGCGCTGGCACGACCCGGAGAACTGGCCGGTCCTGCGCGAAGGCCTGATGCGCATGGGGCGCGCCGAACTCATCGGCAACGGGCCCAACTGCCTTGTGCCGCGGCATCAGCCGGTTGCCAACCAGGCGAGCGTTGCAACGCGCAAGCCGGCACCCGGGACGTGCCGATCGTCCGCGAAAGGCCGTAAGGCCGTTGACCGGCGGGGCGCGCGCTAGGAGCGGGCACTTCGTTGGCCGGCTGGCAGTGCGAGCGCCGATGCCGCGCTGGTCTCGACGCGGTTGCGCCCGCCCGCCTTGGCGCGGTACATCGCAGCGTCGGCCCGGCGCAGCAGCGACTCGGCGCTGTCGTCCTCGCCGCTGAAGCAGGTCAGGCCGATGCTTGGCGTGCTCTGGAGCGTCGCGGAACCCACTTCGAAAGGCTGGTTCAGCGCGGCGAGGATCTTGTCGGTGATGACGGTGCCCTTGGCAAAGGCCTCCGTGCTGGAGTCGCCCAGGTCCTCGAGCATGATCACGAATTCATCCCCGCCCAGGCGTGCGACCGTGTCGCCCTCGCGTACGCATTGGCGCAGGCGGCTGGCGACCTCGCACAGCAACTCGTCGCCGGCTTCGTGGCCGTGGGCGTCGTTCACCGCCTTGAAGTGGTCGAGGTCGACGAACAGCAGCGCGCCGTGGTGGCCGTGGCGCCGGCTGTTTGCAAGGCCCTGCCGCAGCCGGTCGAGCAGGAAGCGGCGATTGGGGAGTTGGGTGAGCGTGTCGACGAAGGCGAGGCTGCGCATGGTCTCCTCGGCGTGCTTGAGCGCGCTGATGTCGACGATCACCCCATCGAGCCAGAGGTCTCGACCCAGCGCATCGGCGTGCACCCGCCCGCGCTCGCTGACCCAGCACACCGCTCCGTCACCACCGAGCATGCGGTATTCCACCTCGTAGCTCGTCTGCTTGTCCGCGGCGTCGCGGATGGCCTGCTCGATGCGAGGGATGTCCTCGGGCTCGATGAAGTCGGCGAACGACACCGCTCCGGAGACGAACTCATCCGCCGTGGCACCAGTCAGCGCCTCGACGCTCTGGCCGATGTGGATCACGGGCCAGGGGGCGCCGACCTGGCAGCGGAAAACCACGCCAGGTACGTTCTCGACCAGGGCGCGGAACTCGTCCCTGCTGGCGGCAAGGCTGTTTGCCGCGGCCTGCATGCGCCGACGGTGGACTGCGTTGGTACGCAATATCGTGAACAGCAGCACCCCTAGTGCCGAGCCGCCGACGAGGATCAACATCGGTTCCGCACTTTGGGAGTCGGCCTCGAAAGCCGCCGTGCTGCTGAAGCGCACCACCCAGTTGCGGCCCCCGACCTCCACCGCATGCGTCACCGTGTGACGTGCGTCGTGGCGCGCTGGGGAAGAGGCGAATAGCAGGTTGGCGTCGTCGGGGTAGTGGTCGAAGAGCTCGACGATGGCGTTGCGCAGGCCGTCGGCGAAGATGCTGCGCATCATGTCGTGCGCACGAAATGGGCTGTAGACATAGCCGAGCAGTGCGGTCCGTCGCCCCCCGACATCACGGGTGTCGATCTGGCGATCGAAAACGGGGAGATAGATCAGGAAGCCGGGCTGAGTGTTCCGGCCGTCCTCCTGGACCAGCGTCACCTTGCCCGATAGCGCGGCTTGGCCACTGTCGCGCGCGCGCGACATCGCCTCGCGCCGCACCGGCTCCGAGTACATGTCGTAGCCGAAGGCACGCAGGTTGCGGTCGATGAACGGCTCGAGGTAGACGATGCTCGTGTAGGGGTCGCGCGCGCCCGGCGGGTGGACGCTGTAGCCCGGAAAGCCCTCGCTGCGCACTGCGGCATGGTGCTCATCGAGCCTGGATGCAGGGATCACCTCGGCAAAACCGATGCCCTGGATGCCTGGCAATCCATCGTCGAGGTCGAGTGCAGCGACGTAGTCGTGCCACTCCTTGCGGTCGACATGCTCGCTCGCCGCGAACAGCGCCGCGCCACCGCGCAAGACCTGCTCGTAGGCGCGCATGCGCGACAGGAGCTGGTTGCGCGCCACTTCCGTGCCGATCATGAAGCGGTCCTGGGCCCGCGTGTCGAGATGGGTAGCCACGTACTGCGCCAGTGCGATGGTCAGCGCACAGCTCACGCCCAAGGCAAGCCACGCGGCGGCACTGCGGTCGAGCAGTCCCGGGGTGCGGCCTTGCGGAGCATTCGCTTCTGGCGGCATGGGGCGACGTTTCCTGCGCTGTCGTTATCGATCAGTGTTTCACGAATTTCGGGCGCCTGCCAGCGTCGTGGCCGGCAGGCTGCAGCGCTGCCGGGCTTGGCGGCAAGTGCCCCGACTTACATTCGCATGCGCTTTGGTGTCGCGCTGCAGGCCAAGGGCGGGCACAATGCCGGGCTTGTCCGAACCGGGCTGAGGATACCTGAATTCCATGCGTTATGAATTTCTCGTGGGCATGCGCTACACGCGCTCGCGCAAGCGCGCGCAGGGGCGCAACCGTTTCATCTCCTTCATTTCGCTCGTATCCATGTTTGGCATCGCGCTCGGGGTTGCGGCCCTGATCGTCGTACTGTCGGTCATGAACGGCTTCCAGGAGGAGTTGCGCACCCGCATCCTGGGGGTCGCCTCCCATATCCAGGTGCAGAGCCGGGGCGAGGGGTTGGAGACCTGGCAACAGGTCGCAGAGGAGAGCATGCAGCATCCGTCGGTGCGCGCGGCCGCGCCCTACGTGCAGGAGCAGGGCATGCTGTCCTTCGACGATGCAGTACGCGGCACCGTCGTGCGCGGGGTCATTCCGAGCGAGGAAGACAAGGTGGCCGACTTCGGCGGCTACATGCAGAGTGGCGACTTCCACGCCTTGCAAGCCGGGCGCTTCGGCATCGTGCTCGGGCGCGACCTTGCATTTGCCCTGCGCGTGCAACTGGGCGACAAGGTGACACTGATCGCGCCTCAGGGGCTGGTCACTCCAGCCGCGGTGCTGCCGCGCGTCAAGCAGTTCGAGGTGGTGGGCATCTTCGAGGCTGGCATGTACGAATACGACTCCGGCCTTGCCCTGGTGCATGTCGCCGATGCCCAGGCGCTGTATCGGCTCGGTGATGCGGTGAGTGGCGTGCGGCTCAAGCTCGACGATCTGTTTGCCGCGCCCCGTGTGGCCCGCGAGCTGGCGCTGATGATCAGCGAGCCTGGGCTGATCGTGGCTGACTGGACGCGCAGCCATGCCAACTTCTTCCGCGCCGTCGCGCTCGAGAAGACGATGATGACGCTGATCCTGTTCCTGATTGTCGCGGTGGCCGCCTTCAACATCGTATCCACGCTGGTCATGGCAGTGCAGGAGAAGTATGCCGACATCGCCATCCTGCGCACCCTGGGTGCGAGCCCGGCCTCGATCATGACCATCTTCGTGCTCCAGGGCTCGATCATCGGTGTCGTCGGTCTGCTGGCCGGCGTCGCTGGCGGGCTTGCCATCGCCGGCAACCTCGATGTGGTGATCCCCGCGCTCGAGACGGTGACCGGGGCTACGCTGTGGAACAAGGAGGTGTACTACATCGACGAGTTGCCATCGAAGGTGTTGACGTCCGACGTGGTCAGCATCGTGTCCGTGTCCTTTGTGCTCACCCTGCTGGCGGCGATCTACCCTAGTTGGCGCGCGTCACGGGTGAACCCGGCGGAGGCCCTGCGCTATGAGTGATCCCGTGATGATGCCGGCGGCTTCGTCGGTGGTGGCCTGCGAAGGCCTGAGCAAGCACTTCCGTGAAGGTGCCGATGCGGTGAAGGTGCTCGACGGCGTGAATCTGCGCATCGAACGTGGCGAGCGCGTCGCCATCGTCGGCGCCTCGGGTTCGGGCAAGAGCACGCTGCTGCATCTGCTCGGCGGGCTGGACGTACCCAGTGCGGGCAAGGTCAGCCTGATGGGGCAGGATTTCTCGGGCATGTCGGAGACCGCGCGCGGCCGGTTGCGCAACGCTGCGCTAGGGTTCGTGTACCAGTTTCATCACCTGCTGCCCGAGTTCAGCGCGCTGGAGAATGTCGCCATGCCGCTTTACGTCCGCCGTATCGCCCGCGAGGAGGCCGAGGCGCGTGCGGCCAGGATGCTCACCGAGGTCGGCCTGGGTCATCGCCTCGATCACGCGCCGGGCGAACTGTCCGGTGGCGAGCGCCAGCGTGCGGCGATCGCTCGCGCCCTGGTGAGCGAGCCGGCCTGCGTGCTCGCCGACGAGCCGACAGGCAACCTCGATAGGCGAACTGCGGGTGCGGTGTTCGAGCTGATGCTGTCGCTCAATGAGCGCTTCTCGACCAGCTTCGTCATCGTCACCCATGATGAAGCGCTCGCCGCACGCGCCCAGCGCACCTTGCGGCTGAGTGATGGCCGGCTCGAATAGTGCCGTCGCGGGAGGCGCTGTTGCCGTGCTCAGCGCGGAGCGGCGCCTCCCGTTCTTGCGCGCCGGGCTTTGCGCTGAGCCCACTGGCGCAAAAGCCAGTAGCGCCAGCTCCAGCGCACGCCCAGGTAGCCCACGATCGACAAGCCCGCCGCGAGTGCCACCAGGCCGATGAACAGGGGTCTGCCCAGGCTTGTCGTCCACGCGAGCAGATCGCTGATCCAGGTCGCCGGGTTCAGGCTGGCGAGTTCGGGGGGTGGAGCAAACGCAATGTCCCCGTTGCCAGTGATGAGGCTGCCGATCCCGAAGGCCAGCACATACAGGGGCACGATGGTGATCGGGTTGGTGTAGAGCGTCGTCAGCAAGGCGAGCGGCAAATTGACCCGAAAGGCCACGCAGAAGAGCGCAGCACTGAGCATCTGCAGCGGGCCGGGGACAAGGCCGCAGAACAGGCCCACGGCTACCGCGCCCGCGGCGGAATGGCGGTTCAGGTGCCACAGGCGCGGATGCAGCAGGGTGGATGCGAACGGGCGCAGCCAGCGGTTTGCGCTGATGGTCTGGTGATCGGGCAGGAGGCGCTTGAGACGCTCGCGCATGGACTTGTCTTACTGGCGCAGGGTTCTTGGACGGCGGCGCAGTCTAGCAGTTCGGCAGCCGTCCGGGCCCTTGTGTCCCGGCTGATGTAGGCTGCCGATTGTCACCACAGGTTTCGCTGCGGATAGGCAGCAAGCAATGCTTTTGGCATCATACGATGTCATGAGGATGGTCGCGTTGGGTTTCCTGGCAGGCGTGTGCCTGCTTCAAACCCGCAGCACGCTCGATGCCGGGCCTGCAGCGGCGGGCATTGCACTTGCGTGCGTGCTGCTCGGGGCGCTGTTCGGCGCGAGCGCCCGGGGCTGGGCGGGGCGCTACGCCGTCGCTGCCTGTGTCGTGGCGATGGCATGTGCGACGGGGTTCGCGTGGGCGGCGCAGCGTGCGGAGTGGCGCATGGCCGATGCCCTCGCCCACACGCTGGAAGGGCAGGATATCTCGGTGGCCGGGCGCATCACCGGCTTGCCGCAACCCTTGGCCGGCGGCTGGCGATTCGTGTTCGAGCCCGACGCCGCGCCGGAAGGTGTGCCCGCTCGCATCCAGTTGTCGTGGTACGAAAACCGTCGTGCGCCGAACCCCCTTCCGGCCTTGCAGGCCGGCGAGCGTTGGCATTTCGTGGTCCGCCTCAGGCCCCCGCATGGTTTTGCCAATCCGCATGGTTTCGACTACGAGGGCTGGCTGCTCGAGCGCGCCATTCGTGCGACCGGCTACGTACGTGCGGATGCCGAATTGCTCGACGCTGCGCCAGGCGGCGTAATGCAATGGGTGCACCGTCAGCGCGGGGTCGTGCGCGAACGCATTCTCGCCGCATTGCCGGAGGGCGAGCATGCCGGCGTGCTCGCCGCACTGGCCGTGGGCGACCAGCGCGCAATTGCAGAGGCCGACTGGACCGTATTCCGCAATACCGGCATCGGCCATCTCGTGGCGGTGTCGGGGCTGCACGTCAGCCTGGTCGGCCTGCTGTGTGGCGGCTTGTGCAGCCTGGCGTGGCGGCGGGCTCCGGGCTTGGCGTTGCGTCTGCCGGTGCACAAGGCGCGCGCCTTGGCAGCCCTTGCGGGGGCAAGCGCCTATGCACTGCTGGCCGGGCTTGGCCTGCCGGTGCTGCGGGCCTGGCTGATGCTGGCGGTGGCGGTACTGGCGCTGCTTTCCGGCCGCAGGCTGGCAGCTTCGCGCGTGCTGGCGGCAGCGCTGCTGGTGGTGCTGGTGGCCGACCCGTGGGCCGTGCTGTCGGCCGGGTTCTGGATGTCGTTTGCGGCGGTGGCGATCATCCTGGCCGTGCTCGGTGGTCGCGTCCGCCCGCCTTCGGGATGGCGCGCCGCGTTGCGCGTGCAGTTGGCGATCAGCTTTGCGCTGGCGCCTGCGCTGCTCGCCCTGTTTCAGTCCTTCCCGCTCGTGTCGCCGCTGGCCAATCTGGTCGCCATCCCGGCGGTGAGCTTCGTGATCGCGCCGCTCGTGCTGCTCGCGCTGATCGTGCCGGTCGATGGTCTGTTCGTCCTGGCACATGGCGCCACCGTGATAATGATGGATGTCGTGCGGCCGCTTGCCGAGCTCGAACACGCGCTCTGGGAGCAGGCCCGGCCGCCGCCATGGCTGATTGCCGCTGGGGCGCTCGCCGTCGCCATGCTGTTGTTGCCACGCGCGACGCCCGGGCGTCTGGCGGCGCCGGCGCTGCTTGCCGGACTGGCGTTGTGGGCACCACCGCGGCCGGAGCCAGGTGCTTTCGTAGCCCGCACGCTCGATGTCGGCCAGGGCTTGGCGGTGCATGTACAGACGCACCGCCACGACATGCTGTTCGATGCCGGTCCTGCTTACGGCATGAGCGCCGACGCGGGTCGCCGTGTCATCCTGCCCTACTTGCGCGCGCACGGCGTTGCCGCGCTCGATCTGCTCGTGCTTTCACACGATGACATCGATCATGTCGGCGGTGCTTCGAGCCTCCTTGAGGCAACGTCGGTGGGCACCGTGCTTGCCGGTCCACATGACGCCGATGCACGCTGGGGAGCAGCCTGGGCAGCCCAGGCAGGCGCGGCGGGTGCGGCGTGGCGTTGCCAGCGCGGCCAGGCATGGGAATGGGATGGCGTCCGTTTCGAGGTACTGCATCCGGGCGGTGAGGTGGCGCTTGCTGGCTCGTCACGCCACGATAATGACAACTCCTGCGTGCTGCGAGTGCTTGGCCCCGGGGGCGCGCTCTTGCTTACCGGCGACATCGGACGCAACGCGGAGGCACAACTGATCGCCCTCGAGCGCGAGGGTTTGGAGAGCGACGTGGTATTAAGTCCTCACCATGGCAGCCGCAGTTCGTCTTCGCAGGCGTTCGTGGCTGCGACCTCGCCTGAGCACGTGATCCATTCGGCGGGCCGGCGCAACGCCTTTGGTCATCCGCATCCCGAGGTGTTGGCGCGCTGGGCGCAGGCGGGTACACGCAACTGGCGTACCGACAGCCAGGGCGCGGTGACGGCGGCGTTCCCGGCGCGTGGCGGCGAGCGCGTCAGCATCAGGGCTGAGCGCACCGAACGGACGCGATACTGGCATGGGCGCTGAGTGCCGTCAGCGACAGTCGCAGCCTCAGCCGCATTCGGGCTAGACTTGGGTCACTGCCGATAACACGGGATCTGCCTGCTGCCATGACTACATCGAGCCCCCTGTTCGCCGCGTCCACCCTCGGTGCAGGTTCGCGGCACAACCTGCGCGAGCGTCGTGTGCAGTGCCTCGGGCCGCATGGCCTGCACCGCATGGCCTACACCGAATGGGGCGACCCCGCCAACCCGCGCGTACTGCTCTGCGTCCACGGACTGACGCGCAACGGCCGCGATTTCGACGACTTGGCGCGCGCGCTGGCCGACGACTATCGCGTCGTCTGTCCTGACGTGGTTGGGCGCGGGCGCAGCGACTGGCTGGGGGTCAAGTCCGATTACGGCTTTCCCGTGTACGTGGCGGACATGGTGACGCTGATCGCGCGCCTGGATGTCGAGGAGGTGCATTGGGTCGGTACTTCGATGGGCGGCATCATCGGCATGCTGCTCGCCAGCCAGCCGCATACGCCGATCAGCCGCCTGGTGCTCAACGATGTCGGTCCCGTCATCACCCGCGTGGCGCTCGAGCGCATTGCTCAGTACGTCGGCATGACGCCGCGCTTTCCGAGCATGGAGGCGGCCGAGGCCTACATCCGCGAGGTGAGCGCGCCGTTCGGACCGCTCAGCGATGCGCAATGGCGCCACCTCACGCAATACTCGGTGCGGCCGGTTGGCGGCGAAGGCGGTGGCTTCGCCTTTGTGTATGACCCAGGGCTGGGCGATGCCTTCCGCGCCGGGCCGATCGATGCCGATATCGACTTGTGGCCCGTGTACGAGGGCGTGCGCTGCCCGACCCTGGCCTTGCGCGGTGCGCAGTCCGATCTGCTCGCGGCCGACGTCTTCGAGGCAATGGGTACGCGAGGGCCGCGGGCGCGCACCGTCGAATTCACCGGGGTGGGGCACGCGCCGATGCTGATGGATCCGGCGCAGATCGAGGTGGTGCGGGGCTTTCTGCTCGAAGCCTGATCATCAGGCCCGCCGCGCCAGCCCTGGGCCGCTCCCGTCAGGACTACCAGCCCGGATTGAGCCTACGTGCGGCGGCGATCTCTTCGCGAATGCTGCGGTAGTGTTCCCAGCGTCGGCGGTGGATTGCACCGGACTCGAGGGCGGCACGCAGCGCACAGCCTGGCTCTGCCTCGTGGCGGCAGTCGCGGAAGCGGCATTGGCCTAGATGAGGGCGGAACTCGACGAAGGCTTCGGCGAGGTCCTCGGCTGAAAGGTGCGCAAGCCCGAAAGCCTGCAGCCCAGGGCTGTCGATGAGCCAGCCGGCAGGCTCGCCAGCCTGCGCCGGCGGTAGTGGATAGAGGCGGGCGAAGGTGGTGGTGTGCTTGCCGGAGTCGAGCGCGGCCGAGATTTCCCGAGTGGCGGCATTGGCCTCGGGGACAATCGCGTTGGTCAGGGTGGACTTGCCCATGCCCGATTGGCCGACGAAGATCGCGCGCAATCCTGCGAGGCGCTTGCGCAGCAGATCCGCACCCTCCAGGGCCGAAACCTCGATCACCTCGTAGCCGAGGCGCGCGAAGGGTTCCAGCTGGGCGCGTGCAGCAGACAGACGTTCATGCAGGTCGGCCTTGTTGAGGACCACCAGCGGCGTGATTTCCTGGCTCTCGGCGGCGGCAATGCAGCGCGACACCAGCAGATCCGAGAAGCCCGGCTCGGTTGCGACGACAATGACGATGTGGCTGAGGTTGGCGGCGATCAGCTTCTCGCGGAAGGCATCCGATCGCCACAACAGGTTGCGGCGCGGTCTCAGCGCCTCGATCACGCCCTGGCCGTCACCCCCGGGCAGGACTTGTATCTCGTCGCCGCAGGCAAAGCTGCTCTTCTTGCCGCGTGGATAGCAGCGCAGGCGTCCTTCGGGCGTGTCGATTTCGTAGTGGCGGCCAAAGGCGGCGACGATCACGCCATCCACCCCATGTTCTTGGCCACCGCCGGGCCGGACGCGTTTTCTCACTCGAACCTGTCGCTGTGCTTGTTGTGGAACCGGGCGCGATGGTATTCGCCCTCGGCCAGGAGGTCCACGATTCAGTGCGGCAATGCCTGCAGGCGCGCCACGCGCAGCACCGCGGGCGGGTGCGAGTCGAACACGCGCGAATACAGGGGGTCAGGCGTCAGCGTCGAGGCATTGTCGCGGTAGAGCTTGACCAGCGCTGCGACGAGATCCGATGCGCGCGTCTGCTTCGCCGCGTAGGCGTCGGCCTCGAACTCGTGCCTGCGCGACATGTGGCTGAGCACCGGAGCGAGCGGAAAGGTGAAGGCAGGCAGCACGAGGAAGAACAGGGCCAGTGCGGTCGCCATGTCGTTTGCCGAAGTCCCCAGTCCGGTGAAGAACCAGGGCTGGCTCGCGAGCCATCCCAGCAGGGCGAGCAGGACCAGGCTGGTCGGTGCAAGCACGGCCAGGCGCTTGATGATGTGGTGGTGACGGAAGTGTCCGAGTTCGTGGGCGAGCACGGCTTCGACTTCGTCTGCGTTGAGCTTGGCGAGCAGGGTGTCGAAGAAGACGATGCGCTTGGCGGCACCGAAGCCGGTGAAATAGGCATTGCCATGCGCCGAGCGCCGTGAGCCGTCCATCACGAACAGCCCCTTGGACTGGAAGCCGCAACGCGCCAGCAGGGCTTCGACGCGTGCCTTGAGCGCGGAGTCGGCTAGCGGCGTGAAGGTGTTGAAGAGAGGCGCGATGAAGGTGGGCCAGATGATCATCGCCAGCAGGTTGAAGCCGAGCCAGAATGCCCACACCCACAGCCACCAGAGTTCGCCCATTGCGCCCGCGAGCCATAGCAGCAGCGCAAGCACGGGCAGGCCGATCAAGGCCGCGAGTGCGCCCTGGCGGACAGTGTCGGTGACGAACAGGCGCGGGGTCATGCGATTGAAACCGAAGCGTCGCTCGATGCCGAAGGTGCGTGCGAGCACGAAGGGCAGGTCCACCAGCCAGCCGAGCACACCCAGCGTCGCCAGCAGGGCGACACCGTGCGCCAGGCTACCGGCACCGAGCAGCGGCGCCCACGCGTCATGGATGAACTGCAATCCGCCGCCCAGTGTCAGCACCAGGACCAGCACCACGCCTGCCACCGCGTCGCGCATGCCGAGGCTGACGCGTGCTGCCGTGTAGTCGGCCGCACGCTGGTGTGAGGCGAGCGGGATGGCATCGGCAAAGGCCTCGGGCACGCGATTGCGATGTGCCTGCACGTGGTGCCTGTGGCGCTGCATCAGCGCCAGCCGCGCGGCGAGGCCGAGCAGCAGGACGCAGACGAAGAGGGCGGTGAATGCATTCATCGGTGGTCAGGGGAGGCGAGGGGGACTGTTGAACAACGGGCCTGCTGCCGAGGACTGGGCGTTCGGCCATGGGGTGCGGGGCGCCAGCTTCGAAACACGGGCTGGCGCTCCTGCGATTGCTGCGCCAGGGTGAGCCATGGCTGCAGCGAGTCATGCGAACTGTGACACAATCGCCCCCTTGATTGTTTCGTGGCAACGCACCGACAGGGCGCATCGATTATGGCACAGGACCCCAAGACCCTTATCTGGCTGGACATGGAGATGACCGGCCTGGAACCCGATCGCGATCGCATCATCGAGATCGCCATCGTGCTCACCAACGAGCAGCTCGAGACCATCGCCGAGGCGCCGGTGATCACCGTTCACCAGCCCGACAGCGTGCTCGACGGCATGGACGAATGGAACCGCAACACGCATGGCAAGTCCGGCCTCACGGCGCGGGTGCGGGCATCGACCGTGTCCGAGGCGGAGGCCGAGGCTACGGTGCTGGAATTCCTGCAGCAATGGGTGCCGGCGCGCAGTTCGCCGATGTGCGGCAACTCGGTGTGCCAGGATCGTCGCTTTCTTGCACGCTGGATGCCGGGCCTGGAGGCCTGGTTCCATTACCGCAACCTCGACGTGTCCACAGTCAAGGAGCTCGCCAGGCGCTGGCGCCCGGAGGTGTACGAGGGCGTCAAGAAGGCCGGCACACACACCGCACTGGCCGACATCCACGAATCGATTGCCGAGTTGCGCCACTACCGCGATCACTTCCTGCGCCTGGACTGAGCAGCGGTCCTACTCCCTCCGCCGCAACAGCCTGAAGTTCTCCTGGCGCTTGCCGGCGCCACGGCGGAACTCCCACACTGTCTCCCATTCGGGCGCGAGCTCGACGGCGCCCTCGCGACGCTCGAGCTGCACCAGCAGCAGCGGGCACGGCGTACTGCCTGCGACGATACGTTCGGCGCGCAGCCCGGCGTAATAGTCCATCGAGGTGCGCATCGCGTCGGATAGTCCGGTGGTGGCAATGCAGCTCAGTGGCCGTTCGCTGCGTTCGCCCTGGACGGCGATGTCCAGCGATTGCACCACACCGCGGTAGCTGCGCCCATGGTCGAACCACGGCATCAGCAGGACCACGGCAAGGCTCCACAGCATGACCAGGCCGATTGCCCAGTTGGCAGGCGCTCGCGAGATGCTGCGTGGCAGGCGCGCCACGAGCAGGATCCACAGCGCAGTGATCGCCACGCCTGCGATCAGGCGGTATTGCTCCTGTGGCAGGACGAAGTCGGGCGCATTGCGCTCAACGTGGCGGGCAAGCCCTGGCGGCCACTCGAATGCCTGAGCGCTCCACGCCAGCCAGACCAGGATCCCGAATACTGCCAGGCTCATCAGCGCGAACCAGTCGAAGGCGCTCGCTGCGCCGCGACGCAGTTGCACGACCCCCACTGCCGCGAGCAAGGCGGCACCTGGAATCAGGGCGAGCATGTTGGCCTGCGACAGGTCGCCGGACAGGACCACCCAGCCCAGGCCCAGCGCGAGGCTGAGCACCGGCAGCAGGGCGGGCAGAGAGCTGAGGTGGCGGCGGGCGCGCCACAGCCCCCACAGTGCGACTGGCCACAGCGGCCACAGGAACCAGCCGACGAGTTCGAGCAGGCGGGGTGTTTCCGCGACGGCCAGTGCTGCGGCCGACAGCCTCAGCCATTCGGCACCCAGCCACAGGTTGAGCAGTTCGGGGGCGTTCAGGTGCAGGGCAAGTGGCCAGGCACCCGACACGGCCAGCATCAGGCACAGACCGGCAAGCAGTCCGCCGCTGGCGCGTGGCTGGCGGCATTCGGCGCTGAGTAGCGCCAGCATCATCAAGGGCGCTGTGATCAAGAGCCCGCCGAGGCCGCCGGCGAGGAAGGCAAGGCCGCTGCCCAGCCCGGCCGTGACGCCGCCGGCGAGGGGGCGCCGCGGCAGTTCGGCCAGACCGCTCAGAGTCAGTGCGAGCATCGCGAACACCGCCAGCAAAGGCTGAGTCTCATGGGCATGCAGGACGAGACCGAGCGTACCGAGCGCTAGCAGGGCCGCTGGCGTGCGACTGGACCGACCATGCAGGGATTCTGCCGCGCGTGCGGTGAAGAAAATGGCGATTGCGACGAACAGCGCACTCGCAAGGCGTGCAGCGCCATGTGCCGTGAGCAGATCGCCAGCCAATGCGGCAAACACCGCTGCCACCCAGTAGTAGAGTGGCGGATAGTCTGTCAGTGGCTCGCCAGCCAGCATCGGGAACAGCGCCGACTCGCCCTGCAGGATGCTCAGCACGGGGCCGAAATAGCGCGCATCGTCGCCGCGCCAGGGGTCGTGCACGGTGAGACCGACAAGCAGGTAAGCCGCGATCAGCACGGTCAGGCCGACGGTGCCATAGATGCGGCGCTGGAACAGGGTGGGCGTGGCGGGCTCGCGAATCATGCGCGCATTGTGCGGGTGAGTTGTATTGCTGGCAAACATGCCGGCAGCGTGGGCTGAGGGAGCGGTGCGGGCGCAACGCCCGCTACGCCCGCCAGGACTGTGCAGCGCTGCTGCGCCGGGGCTTTGGGCGCCACGCTTGTGTATGCGCCGGACACAAAAAAGGCAGCCGAAGCTGCCTGTTCTGTGCTGCCGAGGCGCGTTTGGGCGCTCTGGCGTGCGGCACCTCGTCGGGCGCCGCGCGTGCCGGATCAGCTGGCGCGCTGGACGCTGCCGTACTTCTGGCGGAAGCGCTCGACGCGGCCGGCGGTATCGACGATCTTCTGCTTGCCGGTGTAGAACGGGTGGCAGGCCGAGCACACTTCAACGTGGTAGGCGGGCTTGCCCAGGGTCGAGCGGGTGACGAACGTGTTACCGCAGGAGCAGGTCACGTTGACGTCGTTGTACTTGGGATGGATGTCCGCTTTCATGGTGGTTTCCTGATGCTGGCGGGCGGCGGATGTGACCACCCTGTTGTGAAGAATCCGGGATTATCCGACAGTCGCAACACCCATGCAAGGAAAATGCGCAGCGCGGGCCTGGCTGCGGTATTACAATCGCGCCCTTTCGGATCGGCTGCCGCCTCTGCGGCAAGGAGACCGCGGTGCTGTTGCTCGCGCCCATGGAAGGCTTGCTCGATGACGTCCTGCGCGCGGTGCTGACGCGGGTGGGCGGCTACGACCACGCGGTGACCGAGTTCGTACGCGTTTCCGGCAGCCTTCTGCCCGACCGCTACTTTCGCCGCATCGCCCCCGAGCTGGATGCCGGTAGCCGCACGGGCGCCGGAGTGCCTGTGCGGGTGCAGCTGCTCGGTTCCGACCCGGCCTGCATGGCGGCCAACGCCGAGCGCCTGGCGCGGCTCGAGCCCGCCGGGGTTGATCTCAATTTCGGCTGCCCTGCGCCCACGGTCAACCGCCATCGTGGTGGTGCCGTGCTGCTCGACGAGCCCGAACTGCTACATCGCATCGCCGCAGCGCTCGCGGCTGTGCTGCCGCCTGACCTGCCGCTCACGGCCAAGATGCGCCTGGGGGTTGCCGACCCGGGCCGCGCGCGCGAGTGTGCGCTGGCCCTGGTCGAAGGCGGTGTGCATGGCCTGGTGGTCCATGCGCGCACCAAGGTGCAGGGCTACAAGCCGCCTGCGCACTGGGAATGGGTTGCGCGCATCGCCGATGTGGTGAACGTGCCGGTCGTCGCCAACGGCGAGGTGTGGACCGCCGCCGACTGGGTGCGCTGCCGCGCCGTCGCTGGCGTGCCGGGCGTGATGATCGGGCGCGGCGCGGTGGCTGACCCCTTCCTCGCCGCGCGCATCCGCGCAGGGCGGCTGGACGCGCCGGACGCCGCCGAGCGCGCGCGCGAATGGCAGGTGTTGCTGATGCTGCTGGAGGATTTTCGCGTCCGCGTGCGGCGCAAGGTCGAGCCGCGCCACGTGTCCGGGCGCATCAAGCAGTGGCTGCACCTGCTCGCCCGCAACTACCCACAGGCCGATCGCCTCTTCACCGACATCCGGCCCATCAAGGCGCTGGCCGAGATCGAAGCGGTGATGGCGCGACACGGCGTCCCGCTCGGTGCGCAGGCGAGCTGCGTGGCCGATACCGTTGCCGATGCCTTGCCTGAGGCCAAGCGCCTGCTGCCGATCGCCGCATGACCCAGACCGAACCGACGTGCCTCGCCGAGGACAGCCGATGAGCTACGCCAACTCCAGTATCCCGCAGAGCGCCCAGCAGACGGTGCACGATGCCCTCGCCGAGCGTGTGCGCAAGCACCTCGCGGAGCCTTTTCGCAAGCCCTACGCGGAGTACAACCGCGCCGCCTTCGACATCAGCCTGGCGGGCTGGGACGGGCGTGCGCCGCTCATCCTGGACGCCGGCTGCGGCGTGGGCCACAGCACCATCCAGATCGCCCGCCAGTTCCCGGACCACTGGGTGATCGGCGTCGATCAGTCCCAGGACCGGCTGTCGCGACGCAAGCCCTACCCGGATGCGCTGCTGCCCAGGAACATGGTCTTCGTGCGCGCCGACCTGGTTGACTACTGGCGCCTGCTCGACGCCGCCGGGCTGCGGCTGGCGCGCCACTACCTGCTGTATCCCAATCCCTGGCCCAAGATCGGCCACCTGGGGCGACGCTGGCACGCTCATCCGGTGTTCCCGTGGATCGTCCGCGCCGGCGGGGTGCTGGAATGCCGCAGCAACTGGCAGGTCTATATCGAGGAGTTCGCGTGTGCGCTCGGCGTGGTACTCGGCAGTGCGCCGTCGTGGGAGACCTTCGAGGCAGACCAGCCGCTCACGCCCTTCGAGCGCAAGTATCGCGATTCCGGCCAGGCGCTTTACCGGCTCGTACTCGAACTGCCGTCCGCCGCAATCACTGCGGGCGCTGTAACGGATCTTTGACTTGCCGGGCGGCGCTGCATGCGCCACCCTTGGTACCGACCTGTGGAGACTGCCATGACCGACCTGCCCGAAAACACCCCCGAAAACACGCCTGCACCCCCGGCCAAGCCCAGTCTCATGCGTGACGAGGACTTCGAAGCGCTGGAGGAAATCCTGACCTCCGACGTCGTGCCGGAGGACTGCATGGATCTCGAGATGCTGGACGGCTACCTCGCTGGCGTTCTGCTGTCGCCGCGGCCGATCGGTCCCGAATGCTGGATGCCCGGCGTCTGGTCGGCTCATGGCGACGAGATCGGCTTCGGCTCGGGCAGCGGATTGCAGCGCGCGATCCGTCTGGTGAAGGCCTATCACAACGAGTTGCTCGCCACCCTCGGCCTGGACGATGACGACGAGGCCTGCTGGGAGCCGTTCTGCTTCGCCATCTCCGAAGGCGACAGCCTGAAGCTGGGCGAGGCCTGGATCGACGGTTTTGCGCAGGGTCTGGACCTGTGGCCTGAAGGTTGGGAAGAAGGGCTGGACGAGGAGGCGGTGGAGGCCGTGCGCGAGGCGCTCGACGAGGTGCTCGCGCCCTGGGGCGAGGACGACGCGGCGGGCGCCGATGATGAAACCCGTCTGGGCTGGCTCGGTGCAGTGGGCGAGACGGTCAACGACGTGTTCTCGCACTGGCGCGACCTGGGGCTGCCAACGGCAGAGGTCCTGTCGACCGAGGCGCCGCGCAAGCCCGCCGCCGCGACGCCTGGGCGCAATGACGCCTGCCCCTGCGGCAGCGGCAAGAAGTACAAGAAGTGCTGCGGCGCGGAGGGTGCGCCTCAGGAGGATTGAATCTTTCTGAAAATTGTTTTGCAGGGCATTGATTGATAAGCACTAATCAGGTGCTCGGGGGCTTGCGCGGTGTGGCCGTTGGGATAGAATCCGCGCGCCTCTCGGCCCCCGATCAATGTTCATTTCCTGCGAAAACGGTTCATGGAAGGTTTCAACCCCTGCCTGGATTGCGGCATCTGCTGCACCCACTTCCGGATCTCGTTCTACTGGGCAGAGGCGGACGATGCCCCCGGTGGGTTCGTGCCCGCCGCCATGACCGAGAAGCTCAACCATACGATGCGTTGCATGAAGGGCAGCAACACGGTGCCGCGGCGCTGTTCAGCACTCGCCGGCGAGGTTGGCAAGCAGGTCGCATGCACCATCTACGAGAACCGTCCGACGCCCTGTCGCGAGTTTCCGGTCTATTTCGACGACGGCACGCCCAACCCGAAGTGCGATGAACTGCGCGCCACCATTGGCCTGCCGCCGCTGCCGCACTCGCCATTGCCCCAGTCGCCGCTGCCGCGTGCAGCCTGACGGAATGCGCCTCACCCCGGCCGACCAACTGCGGCCAGCACCGCAAGCGCACCTGCAGCGCGCAGGCGCTCGATCTGGGCGTGGTCACGTACGAACAGGGAACCTGCGTACGCCAGCGAGTTGATCGACACGTCCTGCCATTTCTCCTGCGTGCGCGGCACCAGCAGCAGGCACTCGCGGCTGACCAGCAGGTTGTAGTCAGGCATCGATTGGGCGCGCGCGGGCATGGAAAGTGCTGCGCAGGCAGTCTGGAGAGCTGCGCGCAGGTTCTGGCCGGCAGCTGTGTCGTCTCTCCACGCGTGCTCTTCCAGACCGACGAACGCGTGTGCCCAGGGCAGTGCGGGGTTGCATACCGCGTACCCGGGCCTATCGAGGCAGGAGCGCGGCACGAAGGGTGTCAGTGCAGCTGCGGTCGACGGTACCCACTGCAAGTGCTTGTGCGCCTGGCTGGCACCGGCAATGCGTCCGCCGTTGTAGAAACCCAAGCCGCCATGTGCGCGCAGCACCTTTGCGAGGGCGAGCAGGTCGGAGTCCGACAGTGCTGCCGTCTGGGGCTCGAACGCACGGGTGACGATCAGCAGGTGGCGCTCGATCACCGGAAACTTGTTGAGCACGACGAGGTGATGCTCGCCGATTGCTGCCACCGTCAGCGCGGGCTCAGGCGGCAGGAATGGGTTGAAGTCGGGGCGCCGGCGAATGACGGTGTCGACGCGTGCGCGGTCCTTGAGTGCGAGCGAGGATACCCAGCGTACGGAAAAGCGCAGGCCTTCGGCGTCGAGCCAGGTCTGCTCGGTGCGAATGGGCTGCAGCGCACCGCACGCGAAGGCGTCTGCGCTGCAGCGGTCTGCACGCTGCAGCAGCGCGTCCATAGGACAATCGGCTGTCGTTGCGCCGGGAGCGTCCGTTTCGTTGGCGGATGCTTCGATTCGGGGTGGCGCGATGGCGGTAGGGCGGGCGGTGCGGGTCATGCGGGCGAGTGGTCTGGGCCAAGGGGGGGATGTCGTTCCCTGCATGCTACATGGAGCGTTAAGCTCCGACCATTGGGCTGGGCACACGCGGAGGCTCGCGGGTGGCGCCGGTCAGCCATTCATCAAGCGCGTACCGGCCTGAGTCACTGACCTTGTGCGTTGATCCGGCAAAGGAGAAAAGCGGCCATGGAGCAGGTCGATGTCGTGGTGATCGGTGCCGGCGTGGTGGGGCTTGCGTGTGCGAAGGCCTTGGCCGAAGCAGGCCGCGAGGTGCTCGTCATCGAGCGTGAAGACCGTATCGGTAGCGGTATCAGTGCCCGCAGCAGCGAGGTCATCCACGCCGGTCTGTACTATCCGCCGGGCTCGTTGAAGGCCCGGCTGTGTGTAGCCGGGCGGGAGATGCTGTACGCGTACTGTGCGCGGCGTGGGGTCGCGCATGTGCGCTGCGGCAAGCTTGTGGTTGCCGCGCGGGCGGCCCAGACCGATGCGCTCGAGGCGATCGCGGCGCGTGCCCGCGCCAACGGGGTAGGCGACCTGCGCCGGCTCGATGGCAGCGCCTTGGCAGCGCTCGAACCGGCGCTGGAGGCACATGCGGCGCTGCTGTCGCCGTCGACCGGCATCATCGACAGCCATGGCCTGATGCTCGCCCTGCTGGCCGATGCCGAGCGCCATGGTGCCGTGCTTGTGCTGCGCAGCCCGGTGACTGGCGGGGTTGCCGAGGATGGAGGTGTGGTGCTCGAGGTGGGCGGCACCGCGCCGATGAAGCTGCGCGCGCGCTGGGTGGTCAATGCGGCCGGGTTGGAGGCGGTCGGTCTGGGGCGTGCCATCCGCAGCGCGGCCTCGGCGCAGGCGCCGCGGGCCTGCTATGCGCGCGGGGTGTATTTTGGCTATGCCGGCAAGGCGCCGTTCTCGCATCTCGTCTATCCCATCCCCGAGCCTGGCGGGCTGGGCGTACACCTCACCCTGGACCTGGCCGGCCAGGCCCGCTTCGGGCCCGATGTCGAGTGGGTCGATTTCCCCGACTACCATGTCGATCCAGCGCGGGCGGAGCGCTTTGCCAGCGCCATCCGCGACTGGTGGCCCGCGCTCGATGCAGCGCGACTGCAGCCTGCCTATGCCGGCGTGCGGCCGAAGATCGTCGGCCCGGGCGAGGCGGATGCCGACTTCCGCATCGACGGCCCGGTGCAGCATGGCGTGGCGGGTCTGGTGCACCTTTACGGCATCGAATCGCCCGGCCTGACCTCGGCGCTGGCAATCGGCGCCCATGTGGCGGGGATGGTGATCAGCGGTGCTAGCCTTCAGGCTGAGGGTTCGGCCTCTGCCTCGACCCCGCCGATGCTGTAGAAGAGCTCGACCACTGCCGTGCGTGGCAGCTCGCGGACGATGAAGACCAGGCGGCTCTTGCGGTCGTCGTAGGGCGGCTGGTCGGGCCAGGCTGGCAGGCTCGTGGGCTGGTAGATCGAGTGCTGAACGCATTGGACGATGCGTGGCAGCGGGTCGCCGGCGACGTTGAGCAAGCCCTTGATGCGCAGCACGCGTTCGCCGTAGACCTGCAACAGCAGGCCGAGCGCATCCGAGAAGGCGAACCAGTTGAGCGGCTCGGGGAAGGTCAGCACGTAGCTCGTCACGTTCGCGTCGTGGCGGGCGGGCGCCGTCGGCGCCACGATCGGCTGGCCGCTCTTGCGCCAGGCCAGCGGCGCAGCAAGTGCGGCCTTGCGTGCCTGCTGATGGCGCACCCGCTCTTCGCCAAGCCAGGCCGCGACGTCAGGCGACTTGGCGCCAGGGTCGTAGAGCCCGCAGCCGAACACGACATCCGGGTCAATGCTGCCATGGCTGATCTCGACCTGCTGCGCGCCCGGGTTGAGTGTCGCGATGCGGGCTGCAACCTCTGCCAGGGTTGCGGTGTCGGCGAGGTCGCACTTCGTGATCAGCAGGCGATCGGCCATCGCCACCTGGCGCACCGCCTCGCGGTTGTCGCCGAGCTGGGTGATCGCATGGGTGGCGTCCACTGCGGTGATCACGCCGTCGCAGCGGTAGCGTTCGGCTATGAAGGGTTCCTCCATCACGGTATGCACCACCGGCACCGGGTCGGCAAGGCCGGTGGTCTCGATCAGCACGCGGGTGACGGGCGGAATCTCCTTGCGCAGCGCGCGCATGAAGATGCCCTTGAGCGCCTTCACCAGGTCGCCCTGCACGCTGCAGCAGATGCAGCCGGAGTCGAGCAGTACGACCGACTCGTCGACCTGCTCGACCAGATGATGATCAACGCCGACCTCGCCGAACTCGTTGATCAGTACCGCCGCACCAGCCATTTGCGGCTGCTTGAGCAGGTGGTTGAGCAAGGTGGTCTTGCCCGCCCCGAGGAAGCCGGTGAGGATGGTGACCGGGATGCGGTGGTCGTGAGAGGCAGGTGGTGGGGCGCTGGGCGGCGTTGTGGAGCTCATGTTCGGCAGGCGGTGGAGGGCGTGAGGACGTGATGGTAGCAGCAGCGTTGGATGGAAGAATGCAAAAGGCTCGCGACTGGCGTCGCTCCTGCGGTGCCCCTTAGCGCACGTCGCCTGCAGGGGGCGCGGCGCGGGCCGGCAGGCCGGATTCAATTGAGTTGGAACGGGCTCGCAGGCTACAGTGGCGACCGTTTGTGGAGAATACGATGACGATGCAGTTTGAAGTGCGCGGGGAGTACATTCAGCTCGACCAGTTGCTCAAGGCGAGCGGGCTGGTGGGCTCGGGGGGTGAAGCGCATGCCCTGGTGGAGCAGGGCGGTGTGGCGGTGGATGGCGTGTGCGAGACGCGCAAGCGCGCCAAGCTGAGGCCCGGGCAGCGCGTGCGCCTGGGCGGTGAGGAGGTGGTACTGGTCGCCGCGGGCGCTCAGGGCAGATAGCTGCCGTTGCTCTTTGGTCTGCCGTTCGCCGGGGCGGGCAGGCTTGCTCGCGCCTTGCTGCGTGCGAGGCGCTCCCAGATCCAGCCGCCGGGCAGGTCTTCGCCGGTGAGCACGTAGTTGAGCGTGTGCTCGTTGCCGACGATGAGCCGGAAATCGTTCAGCGCGGCCGCGGTACCGGCGAGCAGCAGTTCGTCACCGGCTCGGATTGGTGTGTTGGCGGCCGGCATCAGCAGGTGGTCGTCGTCGTCGCGATCGAGGAATAGCACTTCGCAGTGCAGCGCCACGCTGCGATCGACCGGCGAGCGCAGCAGCATCGACAGCGTCACAGTCTCGCCGCGCATCAGGCGCCGGTAGAGGGCTGGGGCGCGGCTGAGGTTGATGCGTTCGCTGCGGATCTCGGGCACGGTCCAGCCCAGGCGGGTGGTGAGGCGTTCGAGGTGGGCGCCGCACCAGTCCTCGTCACGCGTGCGCACCTCGGCAAGGAAGGGGGCGAGCAGCGGTGTGCTGAGGATGGCCAGGCATTCGTGGGCGATGATGCGGCTCGGTACTACGGTGATGTCCGATTCGAAGGCATCGAACAGGGCGCGGTTGTCGTAGTGGTTCTGGCGCAGGATGACGAACAGTCCGGGGTTGAGCTCGCGCGCGGTCACCGCGATCGACAGGTTGTCGACATCGGAGCTGGTGCCGCACACGATGCCGCTGGCGGTGGTCACGCCTGCTTCGGTGAGGGCGTCCTTGCCGGTGCCGTCGCCCTGCACCCAGCGGTGCACGCCGTCGCCCTTGGGCTCGATGTCGATGATCGTCACCGGCACCGCCTCGGCATCCATGGCATCCACCATCCAGCGCCCGAAGCGGCCATGGCCGCAGATGATCCAGTGTCCGCGCGGCGGGTCGCGTCGGCGTTCGAAGCACGTACCCGGCAGCCCGGTGAGCCAGCCCATGAGCTGGGAAGCGTTGGGCGCATGCAGCGCTAGCGCCAGCGTCTCGCTGAAGCGTTCGAAGGGGTTGATGATGTGGCGGGTGCCGAAGGAGGCCATGTTTGCCGAGGTGGCGCGATGCTCGGCACGGCATACCGCCGGCACCTTGGGCGCCAGCAGGCGCGCCGAGATGGCCAGTGCGAGGTTGGTCTGGTCGTCGTTGGTGAGCGCAACCACGCCCGCGCAATGGGGGTGTGTGAGGCCGGCATACTTGAGCGTTTCGGGGTTGCCGGCGTCGGCGCAGATTGCCGGTACGTCGAGCGCGTAGCTGTGCAGGTCGATCTCGCCCACCTTGTTGTCGTCGATTTCCAGTACGACGGCGCGCACGCCCTTGCGGTCCAGTGCCTGGCAGATGAGCCGGCCGGTCTCGCCATAGCCGGCGACCAGGTAGAAGGGTTCGCGCAGGCGGCGCACCGCGCGCACGAAGCGCTGCATCGATATGGCCTGGCGCAGGCTGCGGTCCGACAGCAGGTTGAACACCGAGCCCAGCGTGTAGGCCCAGCCGATCACCGACATGTAGATGGAGATGGTCACCCACAGCCGCTGCTGGTCGGAGAATGAGTAGGGCACCTCACCGAAGCCGATCGTCGTCGCCGTGTAACTCATGAAGTACAGGGCGTGGAAGAAGCTCAGGTAGGTGACCTTGCCGTCGTCGTCCACGCCGGGTACCAGCGTGAGCCCGAGCACCGAGATCGCCATGATCGTGATCAGCATGATCAGCGGTGTGCGCATGCGCCGCATGATCAGGAAGAAGACGCTGTGGTGGCGGGCGAGCGGTTCCATGGCCGTTATCCGGGCGGGAGCAAGTCAGCGGCGCTGGATGATGGTCTCGGCGATGAGGATGACCACCGACACCATGTTGGCCAGCAGCGCGCCTGCGGACAGCGACACGATGCTGGCCGTGGCCTCCGGTGTCACGCCTGCTGCGGAGACGTGGGCAGCGTAGCCCCACACCATGGCCGCCGCCACCAGCTGGAGGTCGGCCACCAGGCTTGTCGACAGGTGGATGGCACCGATCTGGGTGCGATCGCCGAACTTGAGCACGGTGGCGATCATGCTCACCACGAGGGCGGCGAACAGTTCGTAGATGTGATGGTGGGTGGGGTTGTCGAAGTCGCCGAGCACGAAACCGAAGTTGAGCGTGGCAGCGAGCACGATGAAGAAGCCGAAGATGACTTTTTCGAGGTTCATGGCGGGCAGGTCCGGGTCAGAAAAGGGTTCCGTCGACGTAGTACCAGCGCTCGTCGACACGCACGAAGCGGCTGCGCTCGTGCAGCCGGTGGGCGCGGCCACCGATACGGTAGCGGGCGACGAACTCGACCTCGGCGCGGTCGGGTGCGCAGCGTACATGGTCCCTGACCTGCAGGCCGATCCAGCGTACCGCCGGCTCATTGGCTAGGTCGAGCGCAGCCGGGCGCGTGCTCGGGTGCCAGGTGGCGAGCAGGTAGTCTTCGCGGCCGAGCACGAAGGCGGTATAGCGCGAGCGCATGAGGGCTTCGGCACTGGCGGCTGGTGCGCCGCTGTCTAGCAACAACGCGCAGCAGTGCGCATGGAGGCGGCTGGAGCCGCAGGGGCAGGGCTGGTCTGGCTTCATGCTGGATCAAAATGCTGCAATGCCCCGATTCTGCCCGAATTCGACGCATGCACAGAGAAAACCGCTAACGCGCATGGGATGCCGCGCGGCGGGCAGCGGGCTTGCGGTATCCTCGCACGCTTTCACATCCGCTTAACGAACCGCGCTCGCGATGGACAAAGACACACAACAACGCATCCGCACCACCCGGCGCTACCTGCTGATCGGCCTGTTGACGGCCGCGCCGCTGTGGGTCACCTGGCTCGTATTCGACTTCATCTTCACCCAGCTCTCGAAGCTGGGCACGCCCTGGGTCGTTGCCATCTCGCGCGGCCTGCGGCGCAACTACCCGGCGATTGCCGATTTCATCCTGCTTCCGCAGTTCCAGTCGGTACTGGGCGTCATCTTCACCCTGGTGGTGCTCTACCTGCTGGGCTGGCTGGCTTCGCTGGTCATCGGCCAGCGCATCATCGACTGGCTCGAGCGCCTGGTGCAGAACATTCCTCTGGTGGCGGCCATCTACGGCGGCACCAAGCGATTTCTCGCCGCCGTCAAGGAGAAGCCCGCTGGCGTGCAGCGCGTCGTGCTGATCAGTTTCCCCAGTCCGGACATGAAGGCAGTGGGCTTCGTCACCCGGGTGATCCGCGACGAGACCACCGGTGAGGAACTGGCCGCCGTGTATGTGCCGACTTCGCCCAATCCGACCTCCGGATACATCGAGATCGTGCCGGTGTCGAAGGTCGTGTCGACCGACTGGACCATGGACGAAGCAATGAGCTTCGTGATGACCGGAGGCGCCACCTCGCCGGCGAACATCCGTTATCGCGCGGCAGGCGAAAGCCGCGCCGGAGAAGAGTAGAATCTGCAAGTTTTCACCCGGATCACGTGTCTGCTTGCTGCGCTGCACCGCAAGTCTTATAAAAGACATATAATCCAGTTCGATCCGCAAGGGTGATCCCCGTGCGGAGCCTTGATCACCGCCACGAAAAGTGAGGAAGTCGCCGTGCTTGAAGCCTACCGTGCCCATGTCGCCGAACGTGCCGCCCTCGGAATCCCGCCGCTGCCGCTGAGCAAGCAGCAGGTTACCGAACTGGTCGAGCTGCTGAAGAACCCCCCCGCCGGCGAGGAGGCCTTCCTCGTCGAGCTCCTCACCTATCGTGTGCCGGCTGGCGTGGACGACGCCGCCAAAGTCAAGGCCGAGTTCCTGGCCAAGGTCGCCAAGGGCGAGGAAGCCTGTGGCCTGGTGTCGCGCGCCAAGGCGACCGAGCTGCTGGGCACCATGCTGGGCGGCTTCAACATCAAGCCGATGATCGACGTGCTGGGCGACGCCGAAGTGGGTCCCATCGCCGCCGAAGGTCTCAAGAAGACCCTGCTGATGTTCGACTACTTCCATGACGTCAAGGAACTGGCCGAAAAGGGCAACGCCAACGCCAAGGCCGTGATGCAGTCGTGGGCCGACGCGGAGTGGTTCACCAGCCGCCCGGAAGTCCCCGCCTCGCAAAAGCTCACCGTGCTCAAGGTCACCGGCGAAACCAACACCGACGACCTGTCGCCCGCGCCGGACGCATGGTCGCGCCCTGACATCCCGCTGCACGCGCTGGCCATGCTCAAGAACCCGCGGCCGGGCATCGAGCCGGAAGAAGCCGGCGTGCGCGGTCCGGTCAAGTTCATCGAAGACCTGCGTGCCCGCGGCAACCTGGTCGCCTACGTCGGTGACGTGGTCGGCACAGGTTCCTCGCGCAAGTCCGCCACCAACTCGGTGCTGTGGTTCACCGGTGAAGACATCCCCTTCGTCCCGAACAAGCGCTTCGGCGGCGTGTGCCTGGGCTCCAAGATCGCCCCGATCTTCTTCAACACCATGGAAGACGCCGGCGCGCTGCCGATCGAGATCGACTGCGGCCAGTTCGACATGGGCGACGAGATCGAGCTCAAGGTCGACGCCCAGAGCGGCAAGGTCACCGCGCTGAAGAACGGCGCCATGATCGCCGAGTCGCAGCTGAAGACCCTGGTGATCCTGGACGAGGTGCGCGCAGGTGGCCGCATCCCGCTGATCATCGGCCGTGGCCTCACCACCAAGGCGCGTGAGGCCCTCGGCCTGCCGCCCTCGACGCTCTTCCGCCTGCCGCAGGCCCCCGCCGACACCGGCAAGGGCTTCTCGCTGGCGCAGAAGATGGTCGGCCGCGCCTGCGGCATGCCGGAAGGCCAGGGCATCCGTCCGGGTACCTACTGCGAACCCAAGATGACCACCGTCGGCAGCCAGGACACCACCGGCCCGATGACCCGCGACGAGCTCAAGGACCTCGCCTGCCTCGGCTTCTCCGCCGACCTGGTAATGCAGTCCTTCTGCCACACCGCGGCCTACCCGAAGCTGGTCGACGTCAAGATGCACCGCGAGCTGCCGAGCTTCATCAGCACCCGCGGCGGCGTGTCGCTGCGTCCGGGCGACGGCGTCATCCACTCCTGGCTCAACCGCCTGCTGCTGCCCGACACCGTCGGCACCGGCGGCGACAGCCACACCCGCTTCCCGATCGGCATCTCCTTCCCGGCCGGCTCCGGCCTGGTCGCCTTTGCCGCCGCCACCGGCGTGATGCCGCTCGACATGCCGGAATCGGTGCTGGTGCGCTTCAAGGGCACGATGCAGCCGGGCGTCACCCTGCGTGACCTGGTCAACGCCATCCCGCTGTACGCGATCAAGCAGGGCCTGCTCACCGTCGAGAAGAAGGGCAAGAAGAACGTCTTCTCAGGCCGCATTCTCGAGATCGAAGGCCTGCCTGACCTGAAGGTGGAACAGGCTTTCGAACTCACCGACGCCTCGGCCGAGCGCTCCGCCGCCGGTTGCACGGTCCACCTCAACAAGGCGCCGATCGTCGAGTACATGAACTCGAACATCACGCTGATGAAGTGGATGATCGCCAACGGCTACGAGGATGCACGCACCCTGCGCCGCCGCATCAAGGCCATGGAACAGTGGATCGCCAGTGGCGAGCTGCTGGCGGGCGACGCCGACGCCGAATACGCCGCCGTGATCGAGATCGACCTGGCCGACATCAAGGAACCGATCGTCGCCTGCCCGAACGACCCGGACGACGTCAAGCTGCTGTCCGAAGTCGCCGGCGACAAGATCGACGAAGTCTTCATCGGCTCGTGCATGACCAACATCGGCCACTTCCGCGCCGCCGGCAAGGTGCTCGACGGCAAGACAGACATCCCGACCCGCCTGTGGATCGCCCCGCCCACCAAGATGGACGCGATGATCCTCAACGAGGAAGGCTATTACGGCGTGCTCGGCAAGTCCGGTGCCCGGATGGAGATGCCGGGCTGCTCGCTGTGCATGGGCAACCAGGCGCAGATCCGCAAGGGCAGCACCGCGATGTCGACCTCGACGCGTAACTTCCCCAACCGCCTGGGCATCGACACCCGCGTCTATCTGGGTTCCGCCGAGCTGGCTGCGGTGTGCGCGCTGATGGGCAAGATCCCGACCGTGCAGGAGTACCTGGCGCAGGTGGAGGTGGTCAACAAGAAGGCCGCCGACATCTACCGCTACATGAACTTCGACCAGATCGAGGAATTCCGCTCGGTCGCGGATACGGTGGAAGTCTGAGGCGGTAGCTAGCTGGAAGGCTGGGACGGCCGGGAGGCCGTCTCGCGCGAGAACCCCTCGTCAGAGTGTCTGACGGGGGGTTTTGCTTTTGGAGGGCCGTAAGCGCTTGCGAGCCCCCCGGCCATTGCCAGTTCCACGAGAAGGCGATCGCCCTCGTCGGGCAGCTTGGGGCTCATTTTGAACGCAGAAGCGGACGTTCACATGCCAGCTGCCTATAATCACGAACGAATCAAACTGTGATCTCTATCGGGATTGGTGACGACTTGAAGAAATTGCTGATTTACGCGCTCATCGCCTTTGTCGGCTGGACCTACTACCAGAAGAACATTGCGCCAACACAGGCAGAGGCATGGGTGGAGCCGCAAGCGTCTCGTGCGCCGGCCGCTGCAGTCGCCCAGCCAGCAGAACGGTTCTCTTGCGACGGCCGACAGCACTGCAGCCAGATGCGCTCGAGAGCTGAAGCGGAGTTCTTCCTGCGCAATTGCCCGAATACGAAGATGGACGGTGACGGCGACGGCATCCCCTGTGAAAACGACAGCAGGTTCTGACATGCCTCCAAGCAGCCGGCTTGCCGCCACACGCTGAGCCCGCTTCCGAGACCGGTGCATGCCCTTGTCCGACGGCCTCTACGACCAGCTCCTCACTGATGCCCTGCGCGACGTCGTCACGCGCACGACGGACGCGCGCGCCCATAGCCTCAGGCCCCTCACCGCTGAAGACGCCCCCGAGCGACTGGCGGATGCGCTCGCCTCCCAGCTTTCCCGTATCCTCGAGGACCTGCATGGCGACGGTGCCGAGAAGCTTCGTCAGCAACTCGACCTCGTCAACTTCCTCCTCGTCAGCCTGAAGCAGCGCCTTGGTAGGCGCGCCGACGACGCTGAGACACTGGCCGCGCCGCCACAGATTCTCCAGGCCATCCACCAGCAGTCGCCAAAGCCGGCGATCCCGGAGACCGGCCTGGCCTTCCCCTGGCTCTTCACCGCGGGGAAGGGCTCGCCGTCGCTGCTGACGGAGTTGCGCAGCGAGCTGGCGGCCTGCGATCAGGTGGACATCCTGGTGAGCTTCATCACCCATTCCGGCGTGCGCAAGCTGCTCGACATCCTGCAGACGATCACCGCGGTCGGGCCCGATGGCGAGCCGCGCACGCGGCTGCGGGTGCTGACCACCACCTATACCGGCGCGACAGAGATCCGGGCGCTGGATGAGCTCGCCCGGCTGCCGGGCTGCGAGATCCGCGTGTCACTCGACGGCCGTCGCACCCGGCTGCATGCCAAGGCCTGGCTGTTCCGCCGCCGCACCGGCTTCGGCTCCGCCTACGTGGGCAGCGCCAACTTGTCGGGCGCAGCCTTGATGGGCGGGTTGGAATGGACGGTGAAGTTCACCGAGCGCGGGCAGACAGATCTGTTCGAACGCGCCAGCGCGCACTTCGAGACGCTTTGGGAAGACAGCGAGTTTCAGGGCTACGACTATGCCAACCCTGTGCATCGCAAGGCACTGGGCGACGCGCTCAGGCGCGAGTCCGGCGACGAGCTGATCGCGCGCCCGACCTACTTCGACCTCGAGCCCAAGGCCTACCAGCAGGAGATGCTCGACCAACTGCAGATCGAGCGTGATCACGGCCGCTGGCGCAACCTGGTGGTGGCTGCGACCGGTACCGGTAAGACGGTGGTGGCCGCTTTCGACTACAAGCGGCTTTGCCAGCAGGCGGGTGGACGGCCGCGCCTGCTGTTCGTGGCGCACCGCGAGGAGATCCTGAAGCAGGCGCTGCGCACCTATCGTGAGGTGCTGCGCGACCACGCCTTTGGCGAGATGCTCGTCGGCGGCAGGCAGCCCGAGGGCTTCGAGCATCTGTTCGCCACCATCGACAGCGTGTCCGCGCGCGAGTTGGTGCCCCGTTGCGGTGCCGATTACTGGCACACCGTGGTGATCGATGAGTGCCATCGCCTGGCAGCGGATCGCTTCGATGCCTTCGCGAGCAGGGTGCGGCCGCGCGTGCTGCTCGGCCTGACGGCGACGCCGGAGCGCAGCGATGGCAAGCCAATCCTGGGCTACTTCGACAATCGCCCGGATGGCTCGCCGGCGGTCGAGCTTCGGCTCTGGCATGCGCTCGACCAGCAGTTGCTATGCCCCTTCGAGTATTACGCCTGCGACGACGAGACCGATTTTTCCGCTGTGCCTTGGCAGCAGTCAGGGGAGGTGGCCGCGATCGACAAGCTGGTCACCGGCAACGATGTCCGCGCGCGCCTGGTGCTTGACGAGTGGCGGCGCCTGGTGGGTGATCCGACGCGCGGGCGGGCGCTGGTGTTCTGCGTCTCGGTGGCGCATGCGCAGGACATGACCGCGCGACTGAACCGGGCCGGCATCAAGGCGCTGTGCGTGGTGGGCGACACGCCCGTGGACGAGCGCAGGCGGGCACCCGAGCTGCTCGCCCGCGGCGATGTCGCCGCGCTGGTGACCTGCGACCTGTACAACGAGGGCGTCGACCTGCCGCTGGTCGATACGCTGCTCCTGCTTCGCCCGACACAGAGCCCGGTGCTGTTCCAGCAGCAGATCGGCCGCGGCCTGCGCCTGGCCAAGGGCAAGGAGAGTTGCCTGATCCTCGATTTCGTCGGTCGGCACCGCGAGGAATTCCGCTTCGACCGCCTGCTGTCGACGCTCACCGGGCTGTCGCGTGCGCAGTTGATCGAGGCGGTGGACAAGGGCTTCGGCCTGCTGCCGCCGGGTTGCCACATCCACCTGCAGCGCCAGACGCGCGAGCAGGTGCTGCGCAGCCTGCGCAAGCTGGTGCAACAGAACTGGCGGCGGCTGAAGACGGAGCTGCAGGCCTACGCCGCCTTGCGTGGACGTACCGACATCAGGCTCTCGAGCTTCCTCGCCGAGCAGGCGATCGAGCTCGACGACCTGTATCGCAGCAGCGGCCGCTCCGGCTGGACCAACCTCAAGCGCGACGCGGGGCTGCTGAGTACGCCGCCGGGCAGCGAGGATGATTACTTCGGGCGGCGGTTTGGTGATTTGCTGCACATCGACGACCCGGTGCGGACCGATCTGCTGTGCTCGCTGCGGGAGCCGGACGCGGTCTACCGGATGCAGGGCGAGCGGGAGCGCAGCTTGCTGCAGATGCTCGCCTACCAGCTCGATGCGCAGCAGCATCAGAAGGGGCGTGGCGAGGATTTCCTGCAGCGGCTGCAGCAGCACCCCGAGCACGCGGCCGAGCTCGCCGAGTTGGGCGGGGTCTTGCAGGCGCGTAGCAGCCTCCGCTTCCAGGCGGTGCCGGGTTTGGAGGATGTGCCGCTCAGCCTGCACGCGGCCTATGGTATCCGCGAGATCCTCACGGCGCTGGGCTGGCTGAGCCCGAGCCGGCGGACGCCGTTCCAGGCCGGTGTGCTTGCGCTGCACGAGCGCAGAGTCGAGTTGCTATTCGTGACGCTGGACAAGCGTGAGGGCTACCACGAGCGCATTGCATATCGGGATTATGCGATCAGCCCCGAGCTCTTCCACTGGCAGTCGCAGAACTCGGCGGGGCCGGAAACCCCTGCCGGGCGGCGTTATTTGGAGAGCCCGGGCAATGGGTGGGGCTTCCAGCTTTTCGTGCGCATGGCCAAGGGGGCGCCGTATCGGGTGTGCGGGTCGGTCACGCTCGAGCGGGCGGAGGGTTCAAAGCCGATGAGCATCCACTGGCGGCTGGGTGTGCCTTTGCCCGGGCGGCTGTTCAGGGAGTTCAGCATCTTGAGAGGGGCGTGAGCGGTAGGGGCGGGCGGTCTGAGTGGGAAGATTTGTGCTTGGCGCCGCGCCTGCAAGCGGTCGCAGGTGGAGGATAATCGGCGCATGAAAACACGCCGCCTCCCCTCCCGCATCGTCTGCCTCACCACCGAAACCGTCGAAGTCCTCTACGCCCTGGGCGAGGAAGCCCGCATTGCGGGCATCACGGGGTACACCGTGATCCCGCCGCGCGCGCGCAAGGAGAAGCCCAAGGTGTTTGCCTTCTCCAGCGGCGACCTGGAGAAGATCCTCGCGGTCAATCCCGATCTGGTGCTGGGTTTTTCCGACATGCAGGCCGACGTGGCGCGCGATCTGATCAAGGCGGGCGTGGCGGTGCATGTGTTCAACCAGCGCAGCGTGGACGGCATCCTGGCGATGATCGAGACGCTGGGCCGCCTGGTCGGGGCGGAGGATCGCGCGCTGGCCCTGGTCGAGGAGCTCGAGGCGACGATGGCGGCGGTGCGTGCGCAGGCTGCTGCGCTGCCGCGGCGACCGCGGGTTTATTTCGAGGAGTGGGACGAGCCGCCGATCAGCGCGGTGGGCTGGGTGTCGGAGCTGATCGGGATCGCTGGCGGCGAGGATGTCTTCGCCGAGCGCGCATGCCATCCGGGCGCGGCCCAGCGCATCCTGGCCGATCCCCTGGAGGCGGCCAGGCGGGCGCCGGACATCGTGGTCGGCTCGTGGTGTGGCAAGCGCTTCCGCCCCGAACGCGTGGCAGCGCGCGCCGGCTGGGAGGACGTACCGGCAGTGCGCGATGGCGAATTGCACGAGGTGAAATCGGCGTTGATTCTGGCGCCCGGACCGGTGGCGATCCGCGAAGGCTTGCCGGCGCTGGCCGAGCTGATTGCGCGCTGGGCAGTGCGCCAACACGCCTGAGGCGGCAACGGCGGCGGCGACGCCCCGTACGGCCGGCCCGCTTATAGTGCGGGCTTCGCGGCCTGCCTTGCCGGCCCGCGCTGCGCCGGATACGCTCACGTCATTGAACACGTTTCGAGAGGCAATCTGCCCACCATGAGCCCTTCCACCCGTAGCGAAGCCCAGCAGCGCGTTGACGATATCCATGCCTTTCGTGTGGAACTCGCCCGCCTCGAAGGCGAGGGCGTGCTCCAGCTCGAGAGCGCACAGCGGCAGGCGCTGACGCGCCACCACGACAGCGTGCTGGACGACTTTGCGGTGCGCTTCGACATCGACCGCGACACCCAGGCGCGCCAGCTCTCCCTAGGCATGCGTGTGGCCTCATTCCTCGGCGCACTGGCTTTGGCGGCGAGCGTGTTCTTTCTGTTCTACCAGTTCTGGGGCTTCTTCACCGAGACCGCCCAGGTCGTGACCCTGATCGGCGCCAGCCTGGCCAGCCTGGGGCTCACGGCATGGATCCAGGGCCGCGATGCCTCGGGCTACTTCACCAAGCTTGCGGCCATGGTGGCGTTTGCCTGCTTCGTGCTCAACCTCTACATGCTGGGGCAGATCTTCAACGTCACACCGTCGGATACGGTGCTGCTGCCCTGGGCCACGTTCGCCTTCCTGCTTGCCTACCGTTATGACTTGCGTCTGCTGCTGGCTGCGGGCATTTGCTGCGTCATCGCCTGGGTGTCGGCGAGGGTGGGGGCCTTTGGTGGCGTGTACTGGCTGTCGGCCGGTGAGTGGCCCGAGCATTACTTCCCGGTCGGTGCGCTGCTACTCGCAGTGCCGATGCTGATTTCGCATCGGCGTTTTGCCGGCTTCGAGGCCATCTATCGTGTGTTCGGCTTGCTTTGCTTGCTGGTGCCGATGCTGATCCTGGGGCACTGGGGGCGGGGCAGTCACCTGGACATCGACCCCTGGCTCATCGAGGGCGGCTATCAGGTGGCGGGCTTTGTGGTCAGTGCGCTGGCGATCTGGACGGGCGCTCGGCGCTCGTGGAACGACATGGTCAACACCGGCATCGTGTTCTTCGTGCTCCTTCTCTATACCAAGTTCTTCGACTGGTGGTGGGCCATCATGCCGAAATGGTTGTTCTTCCTCGTGCTCGCGCTGTCGGCGATCCTGGTCCTGGTCGTGCTACGGCGTCTGCGTGGGCGCGGGGTGCCGGCATGAACACGCGTACGCTGACCCTGGCCTTGGGGGCCGCAATAATCGTGGTGGCCAATGCTGTCGCTTTGGGCGGGGTCGCCTGGAACCGTAGCGGCGAACCCGAGAGCCGCCTGGCGCTGTCGCAGCGCGAACTGGCGAAGACGGCTGAATGGCGGGCTCACCATGAGGACAGCGGCCTCGCACTGTCGTTGAAATGGCGCATACCGCGCGCCGGGCAGGAAGCTTACGAGAAGAACGGCTACTGGAGCTATGGCGGCAGCCCGTCCTGGCTGGACGAGCGCCGCCTTGCCGAGCTGGGTTTCGACGTTGAGCGAGCGAAGGCGCAAGGGGCAGGGCAGCAGCCTTACCTGCGCAAGTCAGAGCGTGAGGTGCTGGTCGTGCTCGAGCTGGCCGGAGCGGCCTGGGAGCAGGCGCTGGAGGGGGCCCGCCGCAACCTCGCCGACAAGCAGGCTGCGCTGGCGGCGGAGCCCGATGCAGAGCAGGTCATCCGTGCGGAGAAGCAGGCGCGCGACTGGCTGGAGCGTGAAGAACGCCACAATAGCCGCCTCTTTGCGATTGACGCCGGCACTGATCTTGCGGGCCTGCGCGCGCAGTACCCCGACCGAAGCCGCTACATGATCCTGACTGCCCACCTGCGCCTGCATCGCAGTGCGAACGGCGACGAAGTCGTGCTGGGGGGATACCTGAACACCCGCGCCGGACACCGCATCAACGTGCCGCATGCCTTGCGCGGTACTTTTGCCGCTGCGCGGGTGGCGGAGGTGTATGAGGTGTATGAGGCGAGCGGAGCGGCGCCGTTTGGCGTGGTGCTTGCGGTGGGGCGGCGGCTTGAGCCGTGGATCGAGTCTGTCGTTCAGCGTTGAACGGGCACCGGTGCGCGGCGCCGTAATTGCCTTTGAAGGCTCGCGGCTTGCGCCGCTCCCAGTGGAGAGACTCACCCGCGGCGGCTGGCTTTTCGGTAGGAGCGGCGCCAGCCGCGAGCTTTTCCGAGCCAGACCCAGGCGGCATCGCCTTCAACCCCTCGCGGCTCGCGCCGCTCCTACAGCGCTCCAACCGCTGCCGATCGCTCCCTGGAACTGCGAGCTGTTGTGCGTCCCCGCCTTGACCGTCAAGCCTTGTGGTGAAGCGAGGCGGGTGGGGAAGCGAAGAGGGCGATCGAGAACTAGAATGAAAGTGAAGGGTCCAGTATCCGAAGCTTAAAAGGAGACCGCAATGAGCCCGATTTCCGCCCCCCAGGCGAGCGGCATGCAGCAGTATGGCGCCACCGTCCAGCAGGGCGCTGGCGCGGCGCGGGCGCAGCCCTTGCCGACCCGGGCCGAGGCCCGTGAGCAACTCAACGTGCAGATTCTGCAGTCGTCGATGGAGGTCTCGATCCGCTCCGGTGATGAATCACTCGCGCTGTTGCTGAGGTCGGCAATCGAAGGTATCAATGCGGCGCTCGCGCCGACGCTCGGCCCTGATGCGTTGCAGAACGCAATGACCCAGGACAACTCGGCTGAGGCAACGGCCGAACGTATCGTGTCGATGTCGACAGGCTTTTTCGAGGCTTATGCGTCGGGCCGGCCGGGCGAGGATGCCGAGACGGTGTTGCGCGATTTCATCGACGTGATCCGCGGGGGCTTCGAGCAGGGCTTCAACGAGGCGCGTGACATCCTGAGCGGGCTGGGGGTGTTCAATGGCCAGGTCGAATCCGACGTGATGAAGACGCGTGAACTGGTGCTGCAGGGGTACGACCGCTTCATCCTCGACCGCCTGCCGACGGCCGACCAGCAGGCCTGAGCCTTGCGTTGGCCGTCAGCCTTGCTGCGGTGCCGAGGCCTTGAACCAGGCCTCGAGGAACTCCACGCACACGCGCAGCTTGGCCGAGTGTGACAGCCGCGAGGGGTAGACGGCATACACGTCAGCTTCTTGCGCATAGTCGGGCAGGACGCGAACCAGTTCGCCGCTGGCGATGCTCGGGCCGACGTCCCAGATCGAGCGCAGGATGATGCCGTGGCCATCGGCTGCCCAGCGCCGCACCACCTCGCCATTGTTTGCAGACAACGGGCCGCCGACGCGGACCGTTTCCAGCCCCTGCGGGCCGCGCAGGCTCCAGCGCCCGAAATCCTGGTCGCGCTCACGGATCACGATGCAGTCGTGCGCAGCCAGCGCTTGCAGGCTGCTCGGGGTGCCGTGGCGTTCGAGGTAGGCGGGGGCGGCGCACAGGACGCGAGCGTTACCGGCGATGCGGCGCGAGATCAGGTTGGCTTCCTGCACCGTACCGATGCGAACGTCGAGTTGGAAGCCTTCGCCCACCAGGTCGACCGGGCGGTCGAGCAGTTCGAGCTGGATCTCCAACGCGGCATAGCGCTTGGCGAGTGCGGACAGCGCGGGGGCAAGGCAATTGCGGCCGAACCCGGAGCTGCAGCACAGCCGCAGCAATCCGGCCGGCTCGGCGCGGTGGCTGCTGATTGCCTCGGTCATCTGGTCGACATTGTCGAGTATGCGCTGGGCCCACTGGTGGACGATGTCGCCCTGCTCGGTGGTGCGCAGGCTGCGTGTGCTGCGATGTACAAGGCGGGTTTGCAGGTTCTGCTCCAGCAGTGCGATCCGCTTGCTGATCAAGGCCTTGGAGACGCCGAGTTCGCGCGCCACGGCGCTGAAACTGCGCTGGCGCACGAGTTCGCAGAAGAGACGGAGGTCTTCGAGTTGGGGTCTATTGTTCACTATTCATGCACATCGAGTTCACGCTTTTCTGGATTGTAGCTTTTTACGTGAACGCTAAGCTTGGCGCTCGTGGCATGAGGATGCCAAAAAAGTCGTTTGGGCCAAGCGGAGAGAGCGGGAATGAAGACACACAGGATTGCGGTCATCGCAGGGGACGGAATTGGCAACGAGGTGATGCCGGAAGGCCTGCGCGTGGTTGAGGCGGCCGCGCACAAGTTCGGCATCGGCTTGGCGTTCACCACCTTCGACTGGGCCCATTGCGGCTACTACGAGAAGCACGGGCAGATGATGCCGGCGGACTGGTTCGAGCAGCTCCGAGGTTTCGATGCGATCTACTTCGGCGCGGTGGGCTGGCCTGACAAGGTGCCCGATCATATTTCGCTGTGGGGCTCGCTGCTCAAGTTCCGGCGTGATTTCGACCAGTACGTGAACCTGCGCCCGGTGCGCCTGATGCCGGGTGTCCCCTGCCCACTGGCAAACCGGAAGGTCGGTGACATCGACTTTTACGTGGTGCGTGAGAATACCGAGGGCGAGTACTCGGCGATCGGGGGGCGCATGTTCGAGGGCACCGAGCGCGAAACGGTGATCCAGGAATCGATCTTCACGCGCAAGGGTGTCGACCGGGTGCTGAAGTACGCGTTCGAGCTGGCGCAGCAGCGGCCGAAGAAGCATCTGACCTCGGCGACCAAGTCGAACGGGATGGCGATCAGCATGCCGTACTGGGACGAGCGTGTTGAGAACATGGCTGCCGCCTACCCCGATGTGCGCTGGGACAAGTACCACATCGACATCCTGACCGCGCGCTTCGTGCTCAGCCCGGAGCGCTTCGACGTGGTGGTGGCCTCAAACCTGTTCGGCGACATCCTGTCCGACCTGGGCCCGGCGTGCGCGGGGACGATCGCGATTGCGCCCTCGGCCAATCTCAACCCCGAGCGCAGCTTCCCGTCCCTGTTCGAGCCGGTTCATGGTTCGGCGCCAGACATTTACGGACGCAACATCGCCAATCCGGTGGGCATGATCTGGTCCGGGGCGATGATGCTCGACTTCCTGGGCAATGGGGATGCGGCCCATACCGCTGCACACGATGCCATCCTGCGTGCAATCGAGACCACGCTTGCCGAGGGGCCGCGCACGCCCGACATGGGTGGTACAGCCAGCACCAGCGACATCGGCAGGGCAATCGCCGCCGCGCTGTAAACGCAGCTGCCCGCCTGGGTGGCGGGCAGCGGGCGACACTTGGCGGGACCCCAGGGGGTGTTACTTGTCTTCGCCGTTCTGGCCGCGGACGATGAGCACGCTGATGCCGACCTTGCGCACGAGGTTCTCCGCCACGCTGCCGAGCAGCAGTCGGCGTACGCCGCGGCGGCCATGGGAGCCGACCACCAGCAGGTCTGCACCCGAGCTCTTGACCGCTTCGGCGATCAGGTCGTCGGTGTGCTCGCCATGGCCGCGCAGCATGTGGATGCGCGCGTTTACACCTGCAGCCTGTGCCTGCTCGAGCGCGCGGTTCAGTACGCCCTTGCCGCCAGACTCGAGCGCGTCCTTGAGTTGATTGGCGTTGGAGGTGGTGACCCCGCCGCTGTGGAAGACATGGACGAGGTGCTCGTCGATGGCGTGGGCGATCTCGAGCAGCGCGCCGTGCACCTTGGCGACGCCGATGGCTTCGTCGAGTGCCTTCTGCGAGGTGCGGCTCTCGTCGATGGCGATGAATACGTGTTTGTACATGCGTGACTCCTGTCGTGAGGGCGGGCGGCCCGCGTACTGTGCAGCCGCCCGCAGGGGGTCAGTCCAGGCCCTTGGCCGTGTTTGCCGGGTTGACGAACTTGCGCTGGAAGGCGAATACCACGCCTGCAGCAGCCAGGCCGATGAGGTCGGAGGCGAGGCCGCCTGCGATCATCGCCAACGCTGCCAGGATAAGCACAACACGCAGCGCCAGGTTGACCAGGCCGAAGAACCAGCCCTGGATGCCCGAGGCGAGCAGGTAGATGCCGAAGGCCGCGGTGACGAAGGCGTGCAGGTTCTCGTACCAGGCGCCTTGCATGAGCAGCGGCGCGGCATAGAAGAACATGAACGGAACCACGAAGGCGGCAAGGCCGAACTTGAAGCTCTCGACACTGGTCTTCATCGGGTCCGACTGCGCAATGGCGGCACCGGCGTAGGCTGCGAGCGCGACCGGCGGCGTGATGGCCGACATGACTGCGTAGTAGAAGATGAAGAAGTGCGCCGTCAGTGGCTCGATGCCGAGCTGGATCAGACCCGGGGCGATGACGCTGGCGGCCACCGCGTAGGCAGCCGTTGTCGGCATGCCCATGCCCAGGATGATCGACACGCACATCGCGAAGAACAGCGCCACCAGCTGACTCTGGCCCGCGAGCTCGAGCAGCATCGACGAGAAGCGGGTGCCGATGCCGGTGAGCGCAATGACGCCGACGATGACACCCGCTGCGGCGCACACCGCGACGAGCTGCAGCGACATGCGGGCGGCGATCTCGAAGGCGTAGAGGATCTCCTTCACGCCCATGCGGAAGGGCGTGAACCAGCTCACCACCGCGGCGGCGGCCATGGCCAGCGTGCCGGCGCGGATCACCGAGTAGCCCATGAAGAGGGCGCCGATCAGGGTGAAGATGGGAATGAACAGGAAGGCCTGGCGGGCGAGCTTGCCGAACTCGGGCAGGTCTTCGCGCGGCAGGCCGCGCATGCCCTTCTTCAGCGCTTCCTTGTCGACCATGAAATAGATCGACAGGAAATACAGAGCGGCCGGGATGATGGCGGCGATGACGATGTCCGAGTACGCGATGCCCGTGATCTCGGCCATGATGAAGGCGCCGGCGCCCATGATCGGCGGCAGGATCTGGCCGCCGGAGGAGGCGGCTGCCTCGACCGAGGCCGCCGTCTGCGGTGTGTAGCCGACGCGCTTCATCAGCGGGATGGTGAGCGAACCGGTGGACACGACGTTGCCGGCCGAGGTGCCGTTGATGGTGCCCATCAGTGCCGACGAGAACACCGCCACCTTGGCCGGCCCGCCGCGCGCACCACCTGCGGCAGCGAAGGCGAAGTTCACGAAGTACTCGCCCACGCGGCTAGCCTGCAGAAAGGCTGCGAAGGTGATGAACAGAATGATGTAGGTGGACGAGATCGCCGTGGTCGGGCCCAGGATGCCGTTGTCGGTGTAGATGAAGGCGAAGAAGCGCGCCGGGGCATAGCCCTTGTGCTCGAGCACGCCGGGGAGCCAGGGGCCGACGAAGCCGTAGAGGATGAATACGGAGACGATCGCGACCAGGGCGAGGCCGGCGAGGCGGCGGGTCATCTCCAGAATGAGCAGAATGCCGGCGATCGAGGCAAACATGTCATTGAAGTGGGGGAAGACCTGGGCGCGGATACGCAGGAACTCGGCGTGCGAGATGATGTAGGCGCCGACCGTGATTGCGGCGACGGCCATCAGCACGTCGGGCAGGGCGACGCGGTCGCGGGCGTGGGTGGGAGAAACCCATGAGGCGATCAGCGCAAGCGTGGTGCCGCCGAGCAGTGGATAGCCGAAGGTCCACAGCATCGCCTCCTTGGGGGCACCGGTCTTGACCAGTTCGCCAGAGGTGATGGCGAGCATGATCTGGCCCAGGGCGATCAGGATCATAACCGCTGCAGGCAGCAGCAACGCCCACTCGAGCGGGCTGAGCGCCTTCTTCCCGGCCGGCTCGGCCGGGAACGCGCGCCCCGAAAAATAGATGAAGCCGAGCGCCAGGCCGGTGGCGACGTGGGTCAGGCGGAACACCCAGGTCTCGAGGGGGTAGAAGTTCATCACCCCGATGTGGAAGGCGGTGTAGAGAATGCAGAGGGCGGCGAACACCCATGCAAGCTTGCCGGTGAATACGCGCTGGTTGGCGACGACGACTTCGGCGTCGACGCCCGCTGCGATGTTGTCCTTGTCGCGAATCTCGAAGTCGCTGGCTGGACCGGCCGTGTTCGCCGATTGCGGCGCTTGGCTGTTCATTGGGAGTCCTCCCGGTGCTGTTCTCGTTGGGATAGGGTCAAAAAAAGGGCCAGAGTCGCGGCATCGCGTTGCTCTGGCCCTTTGTCAGCGCAGGCTTCAGTCCTTGAGCTTGGCCGGGAGCGTGATGCCCTTCTCTTCGTAATAGCGCACGGCACCCGGGTGGTAGGGCAGGAAGCCGTTCTTGTCGACGTTCTCGAGCAGGGTCTCGGAGGCCGCGCTATGGATCTGCATCATGCGCGGATTGTTCTCCATCACCAGCTTGGTGATCTCGTAGGCGAGGCTGGCGGGCATGTCCTTGTGCGCTGTGGCGAAGTTCCACATGGCCACGGTGTTCTGGTCATAGTCGTGCCCGGAGTAGGTGCCGGCCTTGATCGTCAGCGCGGAAACCTCGGGGTGCTTGTCGAGGATCTTCGGCAGTTCGGTGTCATTGAAACCGAACATCACCACCTTGGCTTCGGCTGCGAGCTGGCTGAAGGCCGAGATCGGGATACCCGCGGCGAAGCAGAAGGCGTCGAGCAGGCCGTCCTGCAGTTGGCTGGCAGCGTCGGATGCGCCCGAGTTGGACTGCCGCGGCTTGACATCGAGGGTCGCCATGAAGCGCGGCCAGTAGGTGCCAGGGGTGCCGCCTGCGGGGCCGACGCTGACGCGCTTGCCGTTGAGGTCGCTCACCGCCTTGATGCCGGAACTGGCCATGGTGATGCACTGGAAGGGCGTCTGATACATCGGGAACAGGGCGCGCACATCGGTGTGCGGCAGGCCGGGTGCGAGTTCGCTCTTGCCGTTCCAGGCGTCGTACATCGGGCCCATGGTAACCAGGCCGATGCCGTGCTCCTTCATCTGCACCAGGGTGGCGTTCTGTACCGGACCACCGGTCACTTCGCCGCTGGCGGTGATGCCGAACGTCTCGCCGATGTAGGCGGCGAGGCCGTTGCCATACACGAAGTAGGTACCGCCCTGGCTTGCTGTGCCCACCGTGAGGGCGCGCGGCCAACCGGTACGGTCCTGGGCGATGGCCGCTCCTGCGCTGACGAGCGTGGCGCCGGCAATGACGGCTGCGATGGTTTTGACGAATCCTTTCATACCTGTCTCCTGGTCAAGTGGAATGGCCTTGCCGCACGAAGTGTTCGGTCGGCAGGTCAGACATCGCCCGGGCGGGCGAGCGCTGGTCGTGCGCCTCGCTTTGCTGCAAGGTCGCGGTCAGCTTGATGACAGGTTAGGCGCTCGGTCCGCCGCCGCCTATTGTGGATATCGCGTAAGGGATGCGCGCAGGCCCCACGCCTTCGCAATCTGCGCGTAGGAGTCGAGTCGGGCCTGGTGGTCGAAGATCTGCCCTGCGAGAATCAGTTCGTTGGCGCTGGTGCGTTCGACCAGGCGTGCGAGCGTATCGCGTACGCTGGCGGGGGAGCCCACTGCGGTGCACGCCAGGGACTGGTCGGCAAAGGCAAGTTCGGCGGTCGACCACTCGCGTTCGTTGAAGGCGTCCGGGGGCGGCAAGGGGCCGCGCAGGCCGCGCGCCATGGCGGCGAAGCGCAGCCGCAGCGAACGTAGCAGATGCTGCGCCTGCTCGTCGGTGTCGGCGGCGATGGCATTGGCAGCGACGATGACGTAGGGCGCTGCCAGCGCCTCCGAGGGCTGGAAGCGGTTGCGATAGAGCTCGACCGCTTCCATGAGCATGCGCGGGGCAAAGTGCGACGCGAAGCCGAAAGGCAGGCCGAAGTGGGCGGCGAGCTCTGCGCTGTAGAGGCTGGAGCCGAGCAGCCAGATCGGGACGTCGAGGCCAACCCCCGGTACGGCCATCACGGCTTGACCCGGGCGAGGTGGCTGGAAATAGCTGCGTAACTCGAGCACGTCCTGCGGGAAGCTGTTGTCGCTGTCCATGAGGTTGCGGCGTAGCGCGTGCGCGGTGATCTGGTCGGTGCCGGGCGCACGCCCGAGGCCGAGGTCGATGCGGCCGGGGAACAGGGACTCGAGCGTGCCGAACTGCTCTGCGATGACGAGCGGCGCATGGTTCGGCAGCATGATGCCACCGGCGCCGACGCGGATGCGGGTGGTCGCTGCGGCGACGTGACCGATGACCACCGCAGTTGCGGCGCTCGCGACGCCAGTCATGTTGTGGTGTTCGGCCAGCCAGTAGCGGGTGTAGCCGCAGCTGTCGGCGAGCTGCGCCAGTTCGCGGGTGTTGCGCAGCGCATCGGTCGCGCTGCTGCCGAGCGGGATGGGGGCGAGGTCCAGGATCGACAGCGGAACCGGTGGGGCGCTCGGGTACATGGCGGCTTGCTAGAATCGCGGCCTTCCATTACGCCACAGGCCCGACATGATTACCAGTAAGCCCGATATCGTGATCCTGACTGAAGACCGCTACGCGGTGATTGACGATGCGGATTGGTATCAGGGCCAGATCGCGCGTGAGGAAGCCCTGCTCGAGGCTGCCCTGCGCAGGCAGGGTCTGGGCGTGGTGCGGCGCTCGTGGTCGGATCCCGGCATGGACTGGTCGGCGTGTCGGGCGGCGGTGTTCCGCTCGACCTGGGACTATTTCGACCGCTTCGACGCCTTCATGCCCTGGCTGGAGCAGGTGTCGGCCCGGACCCGCTTGATCAACGATGCCGAACTGATCCGCTGGAACGTCGACAAGCGCTACCTGGGCGATCTTGCAGGCCGTGGGATCGATATCGTGCCGACCCGATTCGTGACGCGTGGCGAGGACCTCAGCCTCGCCGAGGTGATGGCGGAGCAGGGTTGGGAGCAAGCCGTGTTCAAGCCGGTGGTGTCGGGCGCGGCACGGCTCACCCATCGCGTCGATCGTAGCGAGGCCTGTGCTCATGAGGGCCTCTTCGCGCGCTGCGTCGCCAACGAGGCGATGATGGTGCAGCGCTTCGAGGACGGCATCCTCGCCGATGGCGAAGTCTCGGTGGTGGTCATCGGCGGCGGCGTCACCCATGCAGTGCGCAAGACTGCACGCGCGGGCGACTTCCGCGTGCAGGACGATCATGGTGGGAGCGTGCATGCACATGAACCAAGTGCGAGCGAGCGTGCCTTCGCGGAGGCCGTGGTCGCCGCCTGTCCTCAGTTGCCGGCCTACGCACGTGTCGATTTCGTGCGCAGCATCGATGGCGGGTTCCGGTTGATGGAAGTCGAGTTGGTTGAGCCGGAGCTGTTCTTCCGCTTCCACCCGCCCGCAGCCGAGCGCCTGGCGGCGCTGATCGGTGAAATTCTGATTTGAATCAAGAAGATTGCTGCGGTGCACTAACACGAATCCCGGTAACGAATGCGTGCTTAGCGGTTAGAATGCGCGCCTTTCAAGCTTCCAGAGGTTTCACCATGATCCGCCGCACGCTGATGTTCGCCGCCCTGGCGCTCGCCACCCAGGCCGCGGTTGCCAAGGACTGGGACACCATCCGCTTCGCCACCGAGGGTGCTTACCCCCCGTTCAACACGGTTGACACCGCGGGCGCGGTACAGGGCTTCGATGTCGACATCGCCAACGCCTTGTGCGAGGAGCTGAAGGCCAGGTGCACCTGGGTCAAGCAGGAGTGGGACGGCATGATCCCGGCGCTGCTCAGCCGCAAGTTCGACGCCATCTCCGCTTCGATGTCGATCACCGAGGAGCGCAAGAAGCGGGTCGACTTCACCGACAAGTACTACGCCACGCCGCTTGGGCTGGTGGCGCGCAAGGACAGTGGGCTGCTGCCGACTCTGGAGTCGCTCAAGGGCAAGCGGATCGGTGTGCAGCGTGGCACGGTGGCGGACAACTTTGCCTCGCGCTTCTGGGCCAGCCAAGGCGTCACCGTGGTGCGCTACGCGCGTCAGGAAGAGGCCTATCTCGATCTCGCTGCGGGCCGCATCGATGCCAGCTGGGTCGATGCACTGATGGCCGACGGAGGCTTCCTTCAGCAGCCTGCGGGGGCGGACTATGCCTTCGGCGGCGGCCTGTACCACGGCAGCAATGAGGCCGAGAAGGGGGTCATCGGCGAGGGTGTTGGCATTGCGCTGCGCAAGCAGGATGCGGCGCTCAAGGACAAGCTCAACCAGGCCCTGGCGGCGATCCGCGCCAACGGCAAGTACGACGAGATCCGCAAGAAGTACTTCGAGTACGACATCTACGGCGATTGACCCAGATCCACGGCGACTGTGCGGGCGCTTGCCCGCCGCCCCGCCAGCGGCCGTCTCGGGCCGGGGCTGACAGTCTGACATGGGTGGTCGCAGGGCCACCTTCACTTTCTGGCCGCAGGGCGGCGTCCGTGAGGGCGCTGCGGCGGCACAACCGATGCTTCACGGATACCTTCCTTCCCTGCTGGACGGCGCTTGGGTGACGCTGCGCGTGGCAGTGTTCTCGCTGCTGCTGGCGCTCGCGCTGGGCCTGCTCGGTGCCTCTTCACGGCTGTCGCCGCATGCGCTGCTGCGGCTGCCGGCGACCGTCTATACCACTGTCGTGCGCGGCATTCCCGACCTGGTGATGATGCTGTTGATCTTCTACGGCGGCCAGGTGGCGATCAACGCGATGACCGACGCGCTCGGCCTGGGCTATGTCGACATCAACCCCTTCGTGGCCGGCGTGGTGACGCTGGGCTTCATCTTTGGTGCCTACTTCACCGAGACCTTCCGTGGCGCCTTCATGGCGGTGCCTGCCGGCCAGCTCGAGGCCGGGCGCGCCTACGGCATGAGCCGCTGGCAGATCTTCCACCGCATCCTGTTCCCGCAGATGCTTCGCCATGCGCTGCCGGGGCTGGGCAACAACTGGCAGGTGATGCAGAAGAGCACGGCGCTGGTGTCGATCATCGGCCTGTCCGACATCACCTGGCTGGCCGACCAGGCTGGGCGCACCACCCATGAGCCCTTCCTGTTCTACATGGTGGTGTGCCTGTTCTACCTTGCGATGACGGCGCTCTCCGGGCTGTTGTTCGGCTGGCTTGAGCGGCGCTATTCGGTCGGTGTGCGGAGGGCTGCGGCATGATCGAATGGAGCCTGTTCGTCGACAGCTGGCCCTCGTACGCGGCAGGGCTGTGGGTGACGCTGCAGCTGACCGTGCTGTCGCTGGGCGCAGGCCTGGTGCTGGCGATCCCGCTAGCGGTGGGGCGGGTGTCGCCGCGGCGCTGGGTGGCCCTGCCGGTGTGGGCCTACACTTACTTCTTCCGTGGCACGCCGATGCTGGTGCAGCTGCTGCTGATGTACTACGGCATGGGCCAGTTCGAGTGGGTGCAGGCGCAGTGGGCGGACGGTAGCCGCTTCTGGCTGATCTTCCGCGAACCCTACGGCTGCGCGCTGGTGACCTTTGCGCTCAACACAGCGGCCTACACCACCGAGATCCTCGCCGGCGCGCTGCGTGCGACGCCGCATGGGGAGATCGAGGCGGCGCGCGCCTGCGGCATGTCGCGCCCGACCATGCTGCGCCGCATCCTGCTGCCGGGGGCCCTGCGGCGCGCGTTGCCGGCCTACAGCAACGAGGTGATCTTCATGCTGCACGGCACGGCGATCGCCTCCACGGTGACGCTGGTCGACCTGACCGGTGCGGCACGCAACGCCTATTCCCAATTCTTCGCACCCTTCGAAGCCTTCGTCTTCGCGGGCCTGATCTACCTGTGCATCACCTTTGCGCTGGTCGGCCTGTTTCGTGTCGCCGAGCGGCGCTGGCTTGCGCACCTGCAGCCGCGCAAAGCGTTGCGCAAGGCGGCCTGAAGGGCCATGAGGGCAAACGGAACTTCATCCATGACACAACTGAGCGTCGAAGACCTTCACAAGCGCTATGGCGACCACGAGGTGCTCAAGGGCGTCTCGCTGGCGGCCGAATCCGGCGACGTGATCAGCATCATCGGCTCGTCCGGTTCGGGCAAGAGTACCTTCCTGCGCTGCATCAACTTCCTCGAGCAGCCCGACGCCGGTCGCATCAGCGTGGCGGGCGAGGAGATCCGCCTGGTACCTGGCAAGGACGGCCATCTGCGCGTGGCCGATGCCCGCCAGTTGCAGCGCTTGCGCACGCGCCTGGCGATGGTCTTCCAGCATTTCAACCTGTGGGCGCACATGACCGTGCTCGAGAACGTGGTCGAGGCTCCCATCCATGTGCTGGGGGTGTCGAGGAAGGAGGCCCACGAGCGCGCCATGGCCTACCTCGACAAGGTCGGAATCAGCCGCTTCAAGGACAGCTATCCGGCGCACCTGTCGGGCGGTCAGCAGCAGCGCGTGGCGATTGCCCGTGCGCTGGCGATGGAGCCGGCGGTGCTTTTGTTCGACGAGCCGACTTCGGCGCTCGACCCCGAGCTGGTGGGCGAGGTGCTGAAGGTGATGCGCGGCCTCGCCGAAGAGGGGCGCACCATGGTCGTGGTGACGCACGAGATGGGCTTCGCGCGCGAGGTGTCGAACAAGGTGATGTTCCTGCACCAGGGCTTGGCCGAGGAGAGCGGCGCGCCCGCCGATGTCTTCGGCCAGCCCCGCAGCGAGCGTCTGCGCCAGTTCCTGTCGGGCAACCTCAAGTAGGCAGGCGGCGCAGGTAGAGTGCAACGGCGCCGGTCGCCAGCACACAGGCGCCCAGCAGCAGTGCGAGGCCGGGCCAGTGACCGGCGCCCCAGGCCGTGCCGGCGACGGTGCCGATGACGCTGGCGCCGAGGTAGTAGCTCGACAGGTAGAGTGCTGAACCGAGCGCCCGCCGCTCGCCTGCACGCTTGCCCACCCAGCCGCTGGCGAGCGCGTGGGCGGCGAAGAATCCGAAGGTGAATACGCCCACGCCGGCGATGATCAGTGCCAGTGGTCGGGCGAGCGTCAACGCCAGGCCCAGGCCCATCACCACCACCATGATCCACAACACCTTGTGCCGGCCGTGACGGTCCGCCAGGCGGGCGCTCAACGTCGACGCCCAGGTGCCGACCAGATAAAGCAGGAAGATCGCGCCGATGGCGGTCTGGCCCAGCAGGTAGGGCGCTTCGAGCAGCCGGAAGCCGAGGAAGTTGTAGAGCCCGACGAAGGCGCCCATGGCCAGGAAGGCCACCAGGAAAAGCGCCGGCAGGCCCGGGTCGCGATAGATGGCGAGCGTGTCGCGCAGGATGCGTGCAGGTGTTGCTGCGCGTGGCTGGAAGTGGTGCGAGGGCGGCAGGCGACGCCAGAACAGGACCGCAGAGGCGAGGCCAAGCACGCCGATAACGGCCAGCGCAATCCGCCAGGAGCTCCAGTCGGTGATCAGCGCTGCAATGAAGCGTCCGCTCATGCCGCCCAGCGCATTGCCGGCGATGTAAAGGCCCATCGCCCGCGCCTGCGCGTTGGGGGCGATCTCTTCACCGATGTAGGCCATGGCTGCTGCCGGCAAGCCAGCGATGACAGCGCCGAGCAGGGCGCGCAGCACCAGTAGCGAGCCGAAGTCGGGGGCGATCGCCGTCGCGCAGGCCAGGACCGCCGCGATTCCGAGCGCGACCATCATGACCTGGCGACGGCCGATGCGGTCGGCGAGCACGCTGCCCGGGATCAGCATCAGGGCCAGCCCGGCCGCAGCGGCAGACACCGTGAGACTGGCGCTGGCTGCACCGATGCCGAATTCGTCCGCCAGCAGGGGGAGCAAGGGCTGGGGGCCGTACACCATGGCGAAGGTGGCAAAGCCGCCGACGAACATGGCCAAGTTGGCGCGCCGATAGCCTGGCGTGCCGGCTTCAAGGGGCGCGGGCAATGTGGATGCGGGGATGGCGGCGCCGGCGGTCGGAGCGGGCAATGGCATGGCGCTTGGAGGTGGCATGTGCAGGCAGGCGGGGAGGGTGGTGAACTGCCTGATGATCTTAGGTTGCCGTCGGACTCTTGGTCCAATATATTTGAAAGGCTTCATTCATATATGGATCAGATCAATGGAGCTGAGGCACCTGCGCTACTTCCTTGCCGTGGCGGATGAACTCAACTTCACCCGCGCCGCGGCACGCCTGCATATCGGCCAACCGCCGTTGTCGATGCAGATCCGCGATCTCGAGGACGAGTTGGGCGTGCGCTTGTTCGAGCGCAATGCTCGCCGCGTGGCGTTGACGCCGGCTGGCAAGTGCCTGCAGGAGCACGCACAGCGGATCATGGCGAGTGTGCAGGAGGCGGTGGCGCAGACCCAGCGCGTGGCGCGTGGTGAGGCCGGTGAGCTGCGGGTGGGGTTTACTTCGTCGCTGCCCTTCACCGATCTGCTGCCCGATGCGCTGCATGCCTACCGCAAGCGCTATCCCGCGGTACGGCTTCAGCTACGCGAGATGTTCACGCCCGACCAGTTTGGTGCGCTCGGCCGTGACGAGCTCGACGTCGGTTTCGTACGCCTGCAGGGGACTCGTGCGCCGGAGGGGGTCCGGATACGGGAGATCGCGCGCAATCCGCTGCGCGTGGTGGTCAATGTTGCGCACAGGCTCGCCAGCGCCGGCTCGGTGTCGTTTGCAGACCTGCACGACGAGGACTTCATCGCCTTCCCGGCCGACGTTGGTACCGATCTGCCCGCCGTGTTGCGTGGCCTGTGCCGCCAGGCCGGCTTCGAGCCGCGCATCGTGCAGGTCGCACGCGAGGCGACGACGCAGATCGGCCTGGTCGCTGCCGGGTTGGGTATTGCCGTTCTGCCTGCGCCGCTCGAAACGGTGCGCATGCCACGTGTACGCTACCTCGCGCTGACCGATCCGGAGGCGGAGTTCAGGCTTGCCGTGGCCACGGCCGAGTCGGCGCAGGGGGCTTTGCTGGCGGGCTTTCTTGCGGTCGTGGATGAGCTTTCGGGCGCAGATGGTCAGGCACCGAAGAAGCGTTGACGGATCTCATGCGGCAACTCCACGCCAGTATGGCGGGCACGCTGCAGCAGCTCCCAGTAGTAGCGGTAGGAGGCGCGGTCGTGCAGGCGGCCCTTGTGCTGGATCGGACCCCACGCGGTGTCCTGTGCGGAGACGAGAATCTCGACCGCCTCCTCGACCTCGGTGAAGTCGGGTTGCATCGCGGCGACGATCGGCAGGATCTGGTTGGGATGGATGCTCCACATGCGCAGGTAGCCAAATTCGCGGCGGGCGCGGTCGGCGTCGTGGCGTATCACCGCCACGTCCCGCAACTCGGTGGTGACGTTGTGCGAGGGTACGACGCCGTTGGCCAGGGCTGCAGCGGCGATGTCGGCCTTGGCACGCACGATGAGCGGGTGCTCGAACTGGCCCGGACTTTTCATCGCACTGCCCGGGATGGCGCCGTGGTGGCCCGAGACGAAGTCCATGAGGCCGAAGTCGAGTGACTCGACGCCTTCGAGTGCGGCGATCTCCCAGGCCTCGCGCAAGGCGCCGTGGGTTTCGATGAGCACGTGCACCGGCAGCGCACGCGCCAGGCTGCAGGCCGCTTCGACGCGGCGCAGTTCGTTGATCTGTGTGGCGGCGTCGGCCACGGAGCGTACCTTTGGGAGGGTGACGAAAGCGAGGCGGTGCCCGGCGCCACCGACCAGGATTTCGAGGTCGCGCTGCCAGTGCGGATGGGTGATGTCATGGATGCGCGCTCCGACCCGGTCGTAGTGGTTCTCGGCGCCATTGACCATCTCCACGACCATGTGGGCGTGTTCGGCTTCGGCGCCGGCGGCGGCGCCGTCCTCGCAGTCGCAGGTGATGTCGAACACCGGGCCGAGTTCCTGTTGTAGCTTCAAGGCCTTGAGCATCAGCTTCTCGGCGCCGGCGTAGTGGTCGACGGCGGGAAGGGCAGGGAAGGGCTTTTCACCGGCAAACAGAACTTGGGCGGGGTGAAGCGACATGTCGGGCTCCTCGGGTGGGTGTGGCTCGTCCGCCACGGTGCGATGCAGCGCACGGCAGGCCCTCATGGGGCCCGGAGAAAAAGAAAAGGCCACGGATTTTACCCCGTGGCCTGTCGCAAGGGCGGCACGCGGCCGCCCGCGCGCAGCTTACTTCAGCATGTCGGCAACGGCCGCGCGCTCGTCCTCGAGTTCCTTGAGGGTGATGGCGATCTTGCCTTGGGAGTACTCGTCGATTTCCAGGCCCTGGATGATCTTGAACTGGCCATCCTTGCACTCGCAGGGGAAGCCGAACACGACGCCTTCGGGAATGCCGTAGGAGCCGTCCGAGGGCACGCCCATGGTGACCCAGTCGCTGGAGCCCAGCACCCAGTCGCGCACGTGGTCGATGGCGGCGTTCGCGGCCGAAGCAGCCGACGACAGGCCACGGGCCTCGATGATGGCAGCGCCGCGCTTGCCGACGGTGGGCAGGAACACGTCGTTGTTCCAGGCGTGGTCATTGATCAGCGCCTTGACGCTGTCACCGTTCGACTCGCAGAAGCGGTAGTCGGCGTACATGGAGGGCGAGTGGTTGCCCCACACCACCATCTTCTTGAGCGACGACACTTCACGGCCGGACTTGGCCGCGAGCTGCGACAGCGCGCGGTTGTGGTCCAGGCGCAGCATGCCGTGGTAGTTGTTCGGGTTGGTGCGGCCGACCTTGATGGCGGCGGCGCGAGCGATGTAGGCGTTGGTGTTGCAGGGGTTGCCCACGACCAGCACGCGAACGTCTTCCTTGGCGTTTTCAGCGATGGCCTTGCCCTGGACGGTAAAGATGGCACCGTTGGCGGTCAGCAGGTCGGCGCGCTCCATGCCAGGGCCACGCGGACGGGCGCCGACGAGCAGGCAGACGTCAGCATCCTTGAAGGCGACGTTCGGGTCGTCGGTGGCGATCATGCCGGCCAGCAGCGGGAAGGCGCAGTCTTCCAGCTCCATCATGACGCCCTTGACTGCCTTCTGTGCCTGGGGCAGGTCGAGCAGTTGCAGGATGACGGGCTGGTCCTTGCCCAGCATCTCGCCGCTGGCGATGCGGAACAGCAGGCTGTAGCCGATCTGGCCGGCGGCGCCGGTGACAGCGACGCGCATGGGGGCTTTGCTCATGTGGATACTCCCTCAAGTAAGACGGTCTAGGTTGTCCTGGATTGCTGCCCGGCGCCTGCAGTGCGCATGCTGACCGCAAGCGTCCGCACCCCGAATGACAGGGGTCGAAACGAGCGCGGGGATACTAATGCGAACGGACTGTGCTGTCAAATGTCGTTTTATATCTTATATAAGACATAAGACATGCTATGGACTGCATTTTAATTTTGTGATCAAATGCGCGCATGTCACATGAGGCGCCCACCTTCAGTCCGCTTTACCGTCAGATCAAGGCCCTGATTCTACAGGCTCTTGAGGCGGGCGAGTGGCGTCCTGGCCAGGCCATTCCAAGCGAGCAGGAGCTTGCCGCCCGGTTCAGTGTGTCGCAGGGTACCGTGCGCAAGGCGATCGATGAGATGGCGGCGGACAACCTGCTGGTGCGCAAACAGGGCAAGGGTACCTATGTCGCATCGCACAACGACCCGCGCGCGCTGTTCAGGTTCTTGCGCCTCGTGCCGAATGACGGCGATCTCTCTCCGCCGCAGAGTGTGCCGCTTGATTGCTGGCGCGCGAAGGCAGGGCAGGAGGCCTCGCGCATGCTCGGCATCGAGCCCGGTGCGCCGATCATCATCGTGCGCCGTTTGCTCAAGTTCGCGACCCGGCCTGTCGTCATCGACGAAATCTATCTCCCCGGCGAGGTTTTTCAGGGGCTGACGGCCGAGGTGCTGCAGGGATGGAACAGTTCGCTGTACAGCCTGTTCGAGACTCGTTTCGGTTTGCGCATGATTCGCGCCCAGGAGCGTATTCGTGCCGTTGCGGCTGACCGCGGGGCGAGCGAGGCGCTCAAGGTGGCCGAAGGGACGCCGCTGCTTTCGGTAGAGCGTGTCACCTACACCTATGGCGACAAGCCGGTCGAATGGCGGCGTGGTTTGTATTCGACGGCCGACCATTATTATCTGAATGAACTGAATTGAACGCGCCAGACATGAAATGTCGGCGTCGGGCAGGGCTATAATTATGTGTTTTTTCGGAGTCAGCGACGGCCGTCGTCGCACATGCAGAGGGGAGTCTTCATGTCAGAAGTGACAGTGCGCAAACCGAGGCCGAAGCATCTGGCCTTGAATCAGATCCGGCTGCCATTGCCGGGAATCGTCTCGATCCTTCACCGGGTCAGTGGTGCAGGCTTGTTCCTGCTGTTGCCCTTCCTGCTTTATCTGCTCGATCGCAGCCTGGGTTCCGCGCAGACCTTCGAGACCTTTAGTGCTGTGGTTGGCAATCCGCTCGTCAAGTTGCTGCTGCTCGGTCTGCTGTGGGCCTATCTGCATCACTTCTGCGCCGGCATCCGCTTCCTGCTGCTCGACATGCACAAGGGAACCGAGCTTGCCGCGGCGCGCAAGTCCTCGCAGATCGTTCTTGCAGTCAGCATTGCGCTGACCCTCATCATCGGGGTGAAACTATGGTGAAACGTCAACCCGTCGGCGCGCACTACGGTCTGAAGGACTGGATCGCGCAGCGCGCAACTGCCGTGTTCATGGCGATCTACACGGTCATCTTCGCCGTCTGTGCGCTGGCCCTTCCCGAGCTCAGCTATGAGGCGTGGTCGGGCCTGTTCTCGAACGGTCTGTTCAAGTTCCTCAGTTTCCTGTTCTTCCTGTCGCTCTTCTATCACGCCTGGATCGGCGTGCGTGACATCTGGATGGACTACGTCAAGCCGACCGGTGTGCGCCTGGCGCTGCATCTCGTCACCCTCTTCCTGCTCGTCGGCTACGCCGGCTGGGCTGCCCAGATCCTGTGGAGGCTCTAAGCGTGAACGTCGCTAAGCGTACCTTTGATGCAGTCATCGTCGGCGCGGGTGGCGCCGGCCTGCGTGCGGCCCTGCAGTTGTCCGAAGCCGGCCTCAAGACCGCCGTGTTGACCAAGGTTTTCCCGACTCGCTCGCACACCGTGGCGGCGCAGGGTGGAGTGGCAGCCTCGCTCGGCAACTCCACCGAGGACAACTGGCACTGGCACATGTACGACACCGTGAAGGGGTCGGACTGGCTGGGTGACCAGGATGCCATCGAGTTCATGTGCAAGAAGGCCAACGAGGTCGTCATCGAACTCGAGCACTACGGCATGCCCTTCGATCGTACCGACAACGGCAAGATCTACCAGCGTCCGTTCGGTGGCCACTCGATGAACTACGGTCAGGCACCCGTGATGCGCTCCTGTGCAGCGGCCGACCGTACCGGCCACGCCATGCTGCATGCGCTCTATCAGCGCAACGTGCGTGCCAACACCCAGTTCTTCGTCGAGTGGATGGCGCTCGACCTGATTCGCGATGCTGACGGCGACGTGCTCGGTGTCACCGCAATGGAGATGGAAACTGGCGAGGTCTCGATCTTCCACGCCAAGGCCACCGTGTTCGCCACGGGCGGTGCCGGCCGTATCTACTACTCCTCCACCAATGCCTTCATCAACACCGGTGACGGCGTGGGCATGGCGGCGCGCGCCGGTATCCCGCTCGAAGACATGGAGTTCTGGCAGTTCCACCCGACCGGGGTGGCCGGCGCGGGCGTGCTGATCACCGAGGGTGTGCGCGGCGAAGGCGGCATCCTGCGCAACGCCTCGGGCGAGCGCTTCATGGAGCGCTATGCGCCCAACCTGAAGGACCTTGCCTCCCGTGACGTGGTGTCACGCGCGATGACGACCGAGATCAACGAGGGCCGTGGTTGCGGCCCCGACAAGGATCACGTGCTCCTCGACATCACGCACCTGTCGCCCGATACCATCATGAAGCGCCTGCCTGGCATCCGCGAGATTGCGATCCAGTTCGCCGGCGTGGATCCGATCAAGGCGCCGATCCCGGTCGTGCCGACCTGCCACTACCAGATGGGCGGCATCCCGACCAACTACAAGGGTCAGGTTGTGGTGCCCAAGGACGGCAACCCGAACAGTCCGGTGGCCGGCTTCTACGCGGCAGGCGAGTGCGCCTGCGCCTCGGTGCACGGCGCCAACCGCCTCGGTACCAACTCGCTGCTCGACCTGCTCGTTTTCGGCAAGTCGGCGGGCGAGACTGTGGTCGAGGACTTCCAGTCGGGTCAGCTCAAGCTCAAGCCGCTGCCGGCCGACGCGGCCGACGTGTCGCTTGCACGACTGGCTCGACTCGACGGCCAGACCAAGGGCGAGAGCGTGTTCGACGTGGGCCTGGAAATGCGTCGCACCATGCAGAAGCATGCCGGTGTCTTCCGTTTCGACGCCTTGCTCAAGGAAGGTGTGCAGAAGATCGGCGAGGTTGCAGAACGTGCCAAGCGTACCGAGATCTCGGACAAGTCCAAGGTCTGGAACGTGGCGCGCATGGAGGCGCTAGAGCTCGACAACCTCATCGAGGTCGCCCGTGCCACCATGGTTTCGGCCGAGGCTCGCAAGGAGTCGCGCGGTGCCCACGTGCGCGATGACGCGCCCGATACACCGGAGAATCCGAACGGCCGTGACGATGCCAACTGGCTCAAGCACACCCTGTGGTACAGCGAAGGCAACCGTCTTGACTACAAGCCGGTCAACCTGAAGCCGCTGTCCGACGACGTCGAGCCGATCGCGCTCGCCAAGCGCACTTACTGAGCGCCCGGGAGAAATACTCATGACCAAGCGTACCGTTCATTTCAAGATCTACCGCTACGACCCGGACAAGGACGAGAAGCCTTACATGCAGGACATCTCGGTCGAGCTCGAGCCGTCCGACAAGAAGCTGCTGGATGCGCTCGTGCGCCTGCGGGCCAAGGACGATTCGATGTCCTTCCGCCGTTCCTGCCGTGAAGGTGTGTGCGGCTCGGACGCGATGAACATCAACGGCAAGAACGGTCTGGCTTGCCTGACCGACATCGACAGCCTGGAGCAGCCGGTCACGCTGCGCCCGCTGCCGGGGCTGCCGGTCATCCGCGACCTGATCGTGGACATGACGCAGTTCTTCAAGCAGTACCACTCGATCAAGCCCTACCTCGTCAACAACGATCCCGCACCCGAGCGCGAGCGCCTGCAGACGCCGGAGGACCGCGAGGAGCTCAACGGTCTGTACGAGTGCATCCTGTGCGCATGCTGCTCGACGTCCTGCCCGTCGTTCTGGTGGAATCCCGACAAGTTCGTCGGTCCGGCCGGCCTGCTTGCGGCCTACCGTTTCCTGGCCGACACCCGCGACCAGGATACCAATGCACGCCTCGACAACCTCGAGGATCCGTACCGCCTGTTCCGCTGCCACTCGATCATGAACTGCGTCGATGTCTGTCCGAAGGGTCTCAATCCGACCCGCGCGATTGGCAAGATCAAGGACATGATGGTCCGGCGTGCGGTATAAATACGGATTGACGCCATGAGCATCAACAGGGGGCGTGTGCGCTGGCAGTGTCGGCGGGCTCTTCTCGAACTCGACCTTGTGTTTACGCGCTTCCTGGAGCGGGATTTCGATCGTCTCACCGACGATCAGGTTGCGGATCTGGAGGAACTGCTGCGCTGTGACGACTACGACATCTGGGCGATGGTCAATGGCAGCAAGGCATGTGAAGTGGACCGCTGGAAGGAGATGATCGGCCTGCTGCGCCAGCGCTGAGGCGGCAGGTACGGTCACGATACGACAAGCAGTTAAACCGGCAAGTAGAAGGGACGATCTATGAGCACTGAACGCACTGCAACGCTAACCGTCGATGGCAAGACCGTCGAATTCCCGGTGATGACCGGCACCCATGGTCAGGATGTGATCGACATCCGCACCCTGGGCGGCAAGACCGGCCTGTTTACCTACGACTCGGGTTTTCTGTCGACTGCAAGCTGCAAGTCGAAGATCACCTTCATCGACGGCGACAAGGGTGAACTGCTGTATCGCGGCTACCCGATCGAGCAACTCGCCGAGAAGTGCAACTTCCTGGAAGTTGCCTACCTGCTCAAGAACGGCGAATTGCCGAACGCGCAGCAGCGCACGGAGTTCGAGGGTGTCATCAAGAACCACACCATGGTTCATGATCAGCTGACCCGCTTCTACAACGGTTTCCGCCGTGACGCGCATCCGATGGCGATCATGGTTGGTGTTGTCGGTGCACTGTCGGCCTTCTACCACGATGCGATGGACTTCTCCGACGAAGCGCATCGCAACGTGTCGATCAATCGTCTGATCGCCAAGCTGCCGACCATCGTGGCGATGGCCTACAAGTACAACACGGGCCAGCCGTTCATGTATCCGCGCAACGATCTTGGCTACACCGCCAACTTCATGCACATGATGTTCGGTACGCCGTGCGAGAAGTACGAGCCGAACCCGGTGCTGGTGCGCGCGCTCGACGTGATCTTCACGCTGCACGCCGACCACGAGCAGAACGCATCGACCTCGACGGTCCGCCTCGCCGGCTCGTCGGGCGCCAACCCGTTTGCCTGCATCTCGGCAGGTATCGCCTGCCTTTGGGGCCCGGCGCATGGCGGCGCGAACGAAGCCTGCCTGAACATGCTGGAAGAGATCGGCGACGTGTCGCGCGTCGGCGAGTACATCAAGCGCGCGAAGGACAAGAACGACAGCTTCAAGCTGATGGGTTTCGGCCACCGCGTGTACAAGAACTTCGACCCGCGTGCCAAGCTGATGGGCAAGGTGTGCGCCGACGTGCTTGGCGAGCTGGGTCTCGAGAACGATCGCCTGTTCAAGCTTGCGAAGGAACTCGAGCGCATTGCGCTGGAAGACGAGTACTTCGTGGAGAAGAAGCTCTACCCGAACGTCGACTTCTACTCGGGCATCGTGCAGAAGGCGCTGGGTATCCCGACCTCCATGTTCACCTGCATCTTCGCGCTGGCGCGTACGGTGGGCTGGATCACCCAGTGGGAAGAGATGATTACCGATCCCGAGTACAAGATCGGTCGTCCGCGTCAGCTCTACATCGGAGCTGCGCGTCGCGACGTTCCGTCGCTCGAACAGCGTCCGTAAGAGACGATGGAGAGAGGGAGGAGGCTTCGCCAACTCTGATGATTGCGGGGTGGCTGCGCGTGCGCGGTCATCCCGTTTTTCCTTCAGGGACGAAGGTGCAGCTTTCCAAGCATTGCAGCAAGAAGAAAGCACGACAACAGAACACGACAGGTGGCCTTCACCATGATGAAGCAACTCGAACAGACCTCGCATTTGTTCGGCTCGAACGCGCCGTTCATTGAAGAGCAATACGAAAACTACCTCGCCGATCCGGCTTCGGTTTCCGAAGAGTGGCGCGAATACTTTGACAAGCTGCAGAGCCAGGCCGGCGCTGCGCAGCGCGACGTGGCCCATGGGCCGGTGATCGCTGCGTTCGAGCAGATGGCCAAGCGTGGGCCGGTGCGTACCGTGGTCACCGGTGGCGGCGAGGACAAGCAGCAGGTTTCGGTCCTGCAGCTCATCAACGCCTACCGTTTCCTCGGCAACCGCTGGGCCAATCTCGATCCGCTCAAGCGCGTTGAACGGCCGCAGATTGCCGAGCTCGAGCCCTCGTACTACGGCTTCACAGAGGCCGACCTGTCGAAGAGTTTCAATGTCGGCTCCTTCCACGGGTTCTCGACCGAACACGCCAGCCTGCGCGAGATCCTCGAGGCGCTGCGTCAGACCTATTGCGGGTCTATCGGTGCCGAGTACATGTACATGACCGACATCGCGCAGAAGCGCTGGATCCAGAGTCGACTGGAGAGCGTGCGCGGGACGCCGAAGTTCTCGCTCGAGATGAAGAAGCGCATCCTCGAGCGCACCACGGCCGCCGAGACGCTCGAGCGCTACCTGCATACCAAGTATGTGGGTCAGAAGCGTTTCTCGCTCGAAGGTGGCGAGACCGCAATCGTGGCGATGGACGAGATCATTCGAGTGGCGGGCAGCCTGGGTGTGGCCGAGACGGTGATCGGCATGGCACACCGTGGCCGCCTCAACGTGCTCGTCAACACCCTGGGCAAGTCGCCGTCGATGCTGTTCTCGGAGTTCGAGGGCAAGGCGGCAGCCGACCTGACCGCGGGTGACGTCAAGTACCACATGGGCTTCTCGAGCGACGTCATGACCCCGGGCGGTCCGATGCACCTGACCCTGGCGTTCAACCCCTCGCACCTCGAGATCATCAATCCGGTGGTTGCGGGTTCGGTCTACGCGCGCCAGGTTCGCCGCGGCGATGCCGAAAAGCGCGAAGTGCTGCCGGTGCTGATCCACGGTGACGCCGCGGTCGCTGGGCAGGGCGTGAACCAGGAGATGCTGAACTTCTCCCAGACCCGCGGCTACGGCACGGGCGGGACGATGCACATCGTCGTCAACAACCAGATCGGTTTCACCACCTCCGATCCGCGCGACTACCGCTCCTCGCTGTACTGCACCGACATCTTCAAGATGGTCGAAGCACCGATCTTCCATGTGAACGGTGACGATCCCGAGGCGGTGGCCTTCGTGACTGCGCTGGCGATCGAGTTCCGCCAGGAGTTCAAGAAGGACGTCGTCGTCGACATCATCTGCTTCCGCAAGCTCGGCCACAACGAGCAGGACGAGCCGATGGTGACTCAGCCGCTGATGTACCGCAGCATCCAGAAGCACCCCGGCACCCGCAAGCTCTACGCCGACCGCCTGGTTGCCGAGGGCAGCATCTCCGCCGATGAGCCGGAGAGGATGATCGCCGAGTACCGCGAGCATCTCGACCGCGGCGAGCTGCTCTACAACCCGGTGCTGTCCGGGCACAATCGCCAGCATGCAGTGGACTGGACGCCCTACCTCAAGCAGCCCTACACCGACGCCGCCGAGACAGCGATCCCGACGCAGGAGGTCAAGCGCCTGGGTGAGCGCCTGAGCACGGTTCCCGAGGGCTTCGCGCTGCATTCCCGCGTCAAGAAGATCATCGATGATCGAGCCGCAATGGCCCGTGGCGAGCTGCCGCTCGACTGGGGCATGGGCGAGAACCTGGCCTATGCGAGCCTGTTGGCACAGGGCTACGGTGTGCGCATCTCGGGCGAAGACGTGAATCGCGGCACCTTCTTCCACCGCCACGCTGCACTCCACGACCAGAAGCGCGAGCGCTGGGACGAAGGGACCTACAAGCCGCTCGAGCACATCCAGGATGGCCAGGCGCGCTTCCAGTGTTTCGACTCGGTGCTGTCGGAAGAGGCGCTGCTCGCTTTCGAGTATGGCTATTCAACTGCCGAACCCAACGAGCTCGTGGTCTGGGAAGCCCAGTTCGGCGACTTCGTCAACGGCGCCCAGGTGGTGATCGATCAGTTCATCAGCTCCGGTGAGGCCAAATGGGGTCGCCTGTCGGGCCTGGTGATGATGCTGCCGCACGGCTACGAAGGCCAGGGGCCGGAGCACTCGTCGGCGCGTCCCGAGCGCTTCATGAACATGGCGGCTGAGAACAACTGGCAGATCTGCGTGCCGACCACGCCCGCCCAGATCTTCCACCTGCTGCGGCGGCAGATGGTGCGCCGCCTGCGCAAGCCGCTGATCATCATCACGCCGAAGTCGCTGCTGCGCCACAAGGAGGCGATCTCGTCGATCGAGGAACTGGCCAACGGCCGCTTCCAGACCGTGATCCCGGAGATCGAGCAGCTCGACCCGAAGAAGGTCAAGCGCGTGGTGCTGTGCCAGGGCAAGATCTACTACGAGCTGCTGGCGCATCGCCGTGAGAACAAGATCACCGACACGGCACTGGTGCGTGTTGAACAGCTCTATCCCTTCCCCGAAAGCGATTTCGCCAAGGCGATCGAGCAGTTCCCGAACGCCAAGGAAGTCGTCTGGTGCCAGGAAGAGCCGCGCAACCAGGGGGCGTGGTACTGGCTGGCCTCGCGTCAGCATCTGGTCAATGTGCTCGGTACCAAGCGCAAGCTGCTGCTCGTCAGCCGTCCGGCAGCGGCGTCGCCCGCGGTTGGTTACTATGCCAAGCACAACCAGCAGCAGAAGGCGGTGATCGAGCACGCATTCGGCCCGATCCAGGAAACCACACCGCAGTCCCCGCACTGATAGAACAACCAGGGAGATTAATCCATGCTGATCGAAGTCAAAGTACCGCAGCTGTCCGAGTCCGTTTCGGAGGCCACCCTCGTTTCCTGGCACAAGAAGGAAGGCGATGCCGTCTCGCGCGACGAGAACCTCATCGACATCGAGACCGACAAGGTCGTGCTCGAGACGCCGGCACCGGCCGATGGCGTGCTCGTCAAGCTCATCAAGCAGAACGGCGACACCGTGACCTCGGGCGAGCTGATCGCCCAGATCGACACCGAAGCCAAGGCTGCGGGCGCCGCTGCGCCGGTTGCCGCGCCGGTGCAGGCGGTGACGCCGCCGCCGGCCGCTCCCGCCGCCTCGGCCGCGGGGGCTGCAAGCCCGGCCGCGCGCAAGATCCTCGATGAGAAGGGCATCGCCGCCGGCGACGTCGCGGGCTCTGGCCGTGGCGGTCGCGTCACCAAGGAAGACGCCGTCGCCGCCCAGCCCAAGGCTGCCGCTGCTGCTGCCCCGGCGGTGATCGCCGCCGTCGGTGATCGCCCCGAAGAGCGTGTGCCGATGACGCGCCTGCGCGCCCGCATCGCCGAGCGCCTGATCCAGTCGAAGAACGAAAACGCCATCCTGACCACGTTCAACGAGGTCAACATGGCGCCGGTGATGGCGCTGCGCAAGCAATATGGCGACAAGTTCGAGAAGGCCCATGGCGTACGCCTGGGCTTCATGGGCTTCTTCGTCAAGGCCGCGGTGGCCGCGCTGAAGAAGTTCCCGATCCTGAACGCCTCGGTCGATGGCAACGACATCGTCTACCACGGCTATATCGACATCGGCATCGCGGTCGGTTCGCCGCGCGGCCTGGTGGTGCCGATCCTGCGCAACGCCGAGTCCATGTCGATCGCCGAGATCGAGCTCAAGATCGCCGAGTTCGGCCAGAAGGCCAAGGACGGCAAGCTGTCGCTCGACGACCTGTCGGGTGGCACCTTCTCGATCTCCAACGGTGGCGTGTTCGGCTCGATGATGTCGACCCCGATCATCAACCCGCCGCAGTCGGCCATCCTCGGCATCCATGCCACCAAGGATCGCGCCGTGGTCGAGAACGGCCAGGTCGTCGTGCGTCCGATCAACTACCTGGCGATGTCCTACGACCACCGTATCATCGACGGTCGTGAGGCCGTGCTTGGCCTGGTGACGATGAAGGAAGCGCTGGAAGATCCGGCTCGCCTGATCCTCGACGTCTGATCACAACGCACAGGGGCGCGTCACGCCGCCAGGCTGCTTGCCTGTGCGGCGGGGCAGCGCCCCGTTTTCCTGAAGGGAGAGATGAATGTCCAAAGAATTCGACGTCCTCGTCATCGGCGGCGGTCCCGGCGGCTATGTGGCGGCCATTCGCGCTGCACAGCTCGGTTTCAAGACCGCGTGCTGCGAGTCCAACCCCTATGCCGATCCCAAGGGCGAGCCGCGCCTGGGCGGTACCTGCCTGAACGTGGGTTGCATCCCGTCCAAGGCGCTGCTGCACACCTCGCACCTGTTCGAGGAAGCGGGTCACAGCTTCGAGAGCCAGGGCATCAGCGTCGGCACGCCGAAGATTGACGTCGCCAAGATGATCGCGCGCAAGAGCGGCATCGTCGACCAGCTCACCGGCGGCATCAAGGGTCTGTTCAAGAAGAATAAGGTCACCCTGCTGAACGGTCACGGCGCTTTCGTCGGCAAGGGTGACGCCGGTTGGCACGTCAAGGTCGGCGAAGAGCTCGTCGTCGCCAAGCAGGTCATCGTCGCCACCGGTTCGGCGCCGCGCCACCTGCCCGGCATTCCGGTCGACAACAAGATCGTCTGCGACAACGTCGGCGCCCTCGACATCGACGCGGTGCCCAAGAAGCTCGCGGTGATCGGTGCCGGTGTGATCGGACTCGAAATGGGTTCGGTGTGGCGCCGCGTGGGCGCGGATGTCACCGTGCTCGAAGCCATGCCCGACTTCCTTGCCGCTGCCGATCAGGATGTGGCCAAGGAGGCACTCAAGGTCTTCACCAAGCAAGGCCTCAAGATCAACCTCGGTGTTCAGATCGGCGAGGTGAAGGTCGGCAAGAAGGGCGTCACGATCGCCTACAAGGACAAGGACGGTGCAGAGCAGAAGCTCGAAGCCGACCGCCTGATCGTGTCGGTTGGCCGCGTCCCCAATACTGCCGGCCTCAACCCGGAAGCCGTCGGTCTCAAGATCACCGAGCGCGGCATGATCGAGGTCGATGACCACTGCCGGACGAATCTGCCCGGCGTGTGGGCGGTTGGTGATGTGGTGCGCGGTCCGATGCTGGCACACAAGGCAATGGAAGAGGCCGTGATGGTCGCCGAGCTGATGGCAGGCCAGGCGGGTCACTGCAACTTCGACACCGTGCCCTGGGTCATCTACACCAGCCCTGAGATTGCCTGGGTCGGCAAGACCGAGCAGCAGCTCAAGGCCGCTGGCGTGGCCTACAAGGTCGGCAAGATTCCCTTCCTGGCCAATGGTCGCGCGCTCGGCATGGGCGATCCCACCGGCTTCGTCAAGATGCTGGCCGATGCCAACACCGATCGTATCCTCGGCGTGCACATCATCGGCGCCAACGCGTCGGAGCTGATCTCCGAGGCCGTGGTAGCGATGGAGTTCGCCGGTTGCTCGGAAGACCTGGCGCGTATCTGCCATGCCCACCCGACACTGTCCGAGGTGGTGCACGAGGCCGCGCTGGCCTGCGACAAGCGGCCGCTGCACTTCTAAGCCGCGCCTGCGGTAACGGGGGGTGGGTGCGAGTCCTGCTCGCGCCCACCCCTTCTTGCGTTAACCTGCTGCCCCCAGCACAGCTGAACATCGACCCAAAATGCCTCATCGCATCCTGAACGTTCCCCAGCACGGGATGATCGACGCCTATGAAGCCCAGCTGAAGGCGCGTGGATTCCAGTCCGACCCGGCCCAGCGTGCTGCCGCCCAGCGCCTGCAAGGACTGTACACCGAACTCGTCGGCTTCAAGGCTGCCCGCCAGGGCAGCAGGATCAAGCAGTTCTTCAACAAGCCCCAGATGCCTCGCAGCGTATACTTCTGGGGGGGTGTCGGGCGTGGCAAGAGCTTTCTGATGGACTGCTTTTTCGATGCCGTGCCCTACAAGCGCAAGCGCCGGGTGCACTTCCATGCCTTCATGCAGGAAGTGCAGAACGACCTCAAGAATCACAATCACGAGCCCGACCCGCTGCAGAAGGTAGCGGACCGCATCGCGGGCGCAACCCGGCTGCTGTGCTTCGACGAGTTCCACGTATCGGATATCGCCGACGCGATGATCCTCGGTCGCCTGCTTGACGCCCTGTTTGCGCGCGGTGTCATCTTCGTCATGACCTCGAACTATCCGCCGGATGGCTTGTATCCCAACGGACTGATGCGCATCAATTTCCTGCCCACGATCGAGATGATCAAGCGCCGCTTCGATGTCGTCGAGGTCGACGACGGCACGGACTACCGCTTGCGCACGCTCGAGAAAATGGAGATCTACCTCGTGCCCCACGACGCTGCGGCAGAGGCCAAGATGGGAGAGGACTTCCGCCGTCTCGCGGCCAGCCCGGGCGAGGGCGGCGACATCGAGATCCTCGGACGCAGCTTAGCGGTCGTACGCCAGGCGCCAGGCGTGATCTGGTTTGATTTTGCGACCTTGTGCGGCGGACCACGGTCGCAGAACGACTACCTCGAAATTGCGCGCGAGCACCACACGCTGATCCTGTCCGCCGTACCGAAGATGCTCGTCGGCAATGCGTCCGAGGCGCGCCGCTTCACCTGGCTCATCGACGTGCTCTACGACCACCGCGTCAAGCTCATCATGAGCGCAGAGGTCGAGGCTTACGAGCTTTACACCGAAGGCCACAACGCACACGAGTTCGTACGCACCGTGAGCCGGCTCATGGAAATGCGCACCCGCGACTACCTGGCCGAAGCGCACCGCACTGAATGACAGTCCGTCGCGCCGGGGCCACGTAGGAACGGCGCAAGCCGCGAGCTTTTCGGTTGTTTCGCCTTCAACCCCTCGCGGCTTGCGCCACTCCCACGGCAGCCCCCAGTTGCGGCGGGGCCACGCAGGAGCGGCGCAAGCCGCGAGCTTTTCCGCTGGTCAGAGACCGATCACGCCGCCGTCGTTGCGGGTGATGATCACCGTGGCGCAGCGCGGACGCGGGCCCGACGGGTCGACCGTCGTGTAAGGCTGCGGACGATCGGGCCAGTTGCTGGTGAAGTTGCCCGGCGTCGAGCGGTCCCCGGGGTGCTGGTTGTTCACGAACATGGTCTTCCCATCAGGTGTCGTGATGACGCCAGTCACCTCCTGCTCCCTCGGCCCGACATAGAAGCGGCGGATCTCGCCCGTTGCCGGTTCGGCGGCCAGCATCTGGTTCTCACCGAATGGGCCCGAACCCTGCTGCGAGCCGCTCATGTCGGTCTGGATCCACAGGATACCGTTCGGGTCGATCCAAAGGCCGTCCGGGCTGGCATGGATGGCATCCTCGCCCAGCGGTTGAGTGGCGTCGCCGAGTTTGCCGCTGTCGGTCAGCGTGCCGGAAAGCACGAAGATATCCCACTCGAAACTCAGTGCCGCAGCGTCGTTGCCGGTTTCGCGCCAGCGCACGATATGGCCATAGGGGTTGGGCGCACGCGGGTTGGCCGCGTCGGCAACGGTACGGCTGCTGTTGTTGGTGAGCGTGAAGTACACCTCGCCGGTATGCGGGTGCACCGCGCCCCATTCCGGCCGGTCCATCGGTGTCGCGTCAACCGTGGCCGCGGCGAGGCGGGTGTTCAGCAGCACATCGCCCTGGTCGCTGAAGCTGACGCCCTTGGCCAGGCAGGCAGCCAGGAAGTCGGCGTTGTTGAAGTCGAGCGCGAGCCAGCGACCGCTGCCGTCGGCATCGAAGCGGGCCACGTAGAGCGTGCCGTCGTCCAGCATGCTGCCGTTGGCGGTGGCAGCCGAGTAGTTGGCGCGGGTCACGAACTTGTAGATGTACTCGTTCTGCGAGTCATCGCCCATGTAGAAGACGACGGGGCGGCCTTCGACCACCGGCGCATACACACAGCCCTCGTGCGCGAAGCGGCCGAGCGCGGTGCGCTTGATCGGGGTCGAGTCAGGGTCGAAGGGGTCGATCTCGACCACCCAGCCGAAGCCGTTGACCTCGTTGCGATAGTCCTCGCTGGCGGACGCGGCCTTGACGCTGACGTCGAAGCGCTCGTACTCGTCACCGGCCACGGTCTCCCAGCGGTAACGGCCGCTCGAGGTGGCAACGCCGTATCGGCTGTGTTCGCGCGGACGGCCGGTCTTGTTGACGAAGTAACCGGCCCAGTTCTCCTCGCAGGTGAGGTAGGTGTTCCAGGGCGTGTAGCCGTGGGCGCAGTTGTTGAGCGTGCCGCGCGTGCGGGTGCCATCCGGACTGTACTTGGTGCGCACCTTCTCGTGGCCGCGCACCGGACCACGGATCGCCATCGGGGTGGCGCCGGTGATGCGGCGGTTGTAGGCACCGCGTACGATTTCCCACTGGCCATGGGCGGTGCTGCGAATCTCCACCACCGCGACGCCGTGTGCGGCGATCTCCTTGCGAACCTCGTCGGGCACGGTGCGGATGCCGCCCACCGTCGTCGCGCCATTGGCATGCAGCACGGGCTGCACGATGTACTCGTGGTTCATCACCAGCAAGCCATGAGTCGAACTGCCGCCGATCGGGAAGAAGTGCATGCCGTCATGGCACATCCCCATCTGCTGTTCCTGCTCGGCGCCGGTGTTGGTGCCGTCGGGCTTGTACTCGGGGTAGGTGCCGCAGATCGGCGTGCCGAGCGGCAGGAAGGGCGTGGCCGTGTAGCCGGCGGGCACGGTCGTGGTGTCGGCACGCGTCACTGCGACAGCCTGGAAGCCAAGCTTGGGCTCGCTGAAGCCGGGTGCGGCGGGCGTCTCGACTGCCGGGGTGTCATTGTCGCTGTCCGACACGCAGGCCGTCAGCGTGGTCCCGAACAGGGTGGCGGTGGCCGCAGCCATGCTCCCCTTCATCAATTGCCGGCGCGACATGCGCACGGCAAGGACCTCGTTGAAATGGGGGGAGGGGCAGTCCTCGCGCAGCGGTTCGTCGAGGTAGGCCTTGGTCGGGGAATTGCTCATTGGTGTAAGGCTCCGTGGCCGTGGTTGAGAAACCGACAACTTAGGGGCTTAGCGATACAAAAAAATTATGAATTTCTTGCAGTTTGATTAAAGGCTCCCGTGCCGCCACTGAACTTGTAGCGTGCCGTCGGCCTGACGCTGCATCACGTCACCGGTCAGGGCGCCGAGTTGCTTGACTAGCTCGGGGTCGCCACCGATGCGGATGTCGCCACTGCTTCTGTGTGTGGCGTGCACCACCATGCTGGCGCTTGCCTGCAGCCGGTTGTCGCTTGGGCTGACCACGACGATCGATAAGGTGCGCTCTTCAAGTCCGAGCTGTAGCCCGAAGCGACCGAGCGATGGCCCTGGCAACACGCTGGTCGCAAGGGCGGACAGCTCCAGTGCCATCGCGCCCCTACACCTCATGCGCCAGTTGCATGCGCCTTCGCCTGCAGGCACTGAGGCACGTGCATGCCAACCGAGGCGGGCGGCAGGATGCGTGAGCGTGCGGATCAGTGGTGCGATATCGACCGGGTGGACCTGCCAGCGCAGTTCCAGGCCGCTCTGGCTGGCTGTGACGTTCAGTACTGGCTGGTCGTCGAACTCGACATCCAGTATCGGCCTCCCATGAATGAGCCCGAAGGGGGCAATCTGCCAAGCCACGGTCAGCCAGCGTATATGACCCTGCGGGGTGTGTTCGGCGAGTACGCCCCGGCCTCTCCAGAGCGTTCCCGAGCGCTCGAGCAGGCGGATGTGATGTCCGCTATGGGTAGCCAATGCGGTATCGATGAGCGCCGCCGGGGCCTGGGTGACGATGAAGGCAAGCAGGAGGAATGCCGCTAGGAGCCACTGGCGGGCTGCTGGTTGGAGGCTGCTCGTCATCAACGTACGAGCGCTGTGGGGTCGAGACGGATCAGGAAGCGACCGTTGCCGGCATCGAAGTCGAGTTCGCTCACGCGCAAGCGGTGCCGGGAATGCAGTTCAGCCAGCCACGGCAGCAAGCGTTCCAGGGAGCTCGAACCGGAAACGATGACTGCTGCCTCCTCGACCCGGATGTCGGTGACGAGGCCGTGCGCCATGGCCGACGCTGCCAGTTCTGCGGGGCCGGCTGGTGATGTGGGTGATGGGCTGCGGCGCAGGTGGGCGAGTTCTGCTGCGTCTCGCTCCATCATCTGGACGCTGAGGATGAGGGCGGGAAGCTGGCGGTCGAGCCGCGTGCGTTCGGCGATCATCCAGTCGCCGATCATCCATGCCAGCGCACACGGCACGAAAAGGCAGGCGATGCGTAGCGCCCATCGTTCGCGTGGTGCGAGGTTGGCGAACTGCGTACTCAGGGCGGAGGCGAGGCGTTTCATCATGACGGGGCGTATGGGGGCGTATGGGGCGTATGGGGCGCGTTCGGAGGGCGGAGAAGCGGGAGACAGTAGCGGTCTCAAGGCTGCGGCTGGAGGTGGATGCGATGGCCCTCCAGCCTGGCGCTCAGACCACGGTGGGCGAGCGGCGCAGTAGCCGGCAGCGGAGACGCGAGCTCCGCCTCGAGCCGCGGCGTGCGGTAGGCCATCTGCAGTGGCAGGGAGCTGTTCGCCTCGATGAGCGCCTGGAGCAGGGCCAACAGGTCGCCCGCGCTGAGCAGGCCGTGATCGCGTCGTGCTTCATCGAGGGCTCGACGCAACTGTAGCTGCGGCGCAATCGCAGGCGTGGCCGGCAAGGCATCGGCGAAGATCGCACGCTCGCGGCCTTCCAGCTCAGCGACCGTGTTGCGGTCGACCGCGATGCCCACCGCAAGCGCGATACCGGCGATGAGGGTGGCGGCGCCGGCTAGAGCGGCCGGCAGGCGCAGGGCGCCCCATATGCCTGTGCCCGCAGATGCTGCGGGGGCGAACGGACCGTGCAGCAGGTTGGCGGCAAGCAGGCTTCGCCCCCACAGCCCATCCAGCGAGCATTGGCTGATCTCCATCGCGCACTGTCGCGACAGCAGTGTCATTTCGGCATCGGTGAGCGGCGTGGCGGTGGTGAAGACGAGTTCGGCCGGCTGCTGTGCCGGTTCGGCCGTGGTTGCCAGTGTCAGTGCGCAGGCCAGGGTGTCCCCGCGGGCAGGGGCGGCCGTGGTCGATGGTGTGTGCGGTGGCATGTCGACGGTGATCGCCCCGTCGGGACCCGCGCGCAGGCTGAGGCTGCCCGTTCCGGCATCGATCGCCTGCCAGCACGTGGTGGTCGCAGGCAGGCAGTCGACAAGGGCCACCGCGCGCCCGAGCGGACGGCGAAGGGCTTCGAACTGTGCGCAGATCTGGCGCAGGCGGGCGTGGGCAATCACCACCGCAAGCAGCCGCCGCCCCCCGGGCTGCTCCTCATCGGCGCGCTCGCTCGTGATCGTCACATGCTCATGGTCGATGTCACGCGCCAGACGTGCCTCGAGGGCGTAGCGAATCAGAGGCAGGCGGTCGCGTCGCTTGCTTGGCGGGACGCGGAGGGCGGCGAGCAGGCAGTCCGCGCCGTCGATGAGCGCGACGTGCTCGCCTGCGTTCGGCCAGTGCGACGGTGCGCTGCGGCCATGTTCGACGATGCGGCCGTCGCGGTCGAGCAGCGCCCACTCGCAGTCGGGTTGATCTGGCCAGCGTTCGGGGATGATGAGGGCGAGTCGGGTGTTCATTCGATGCGATACCAGATGATGTCCACGCTGGTCTGGCGACGGTCGAGCAAGGCTTGCAGGCGCGTGATGGCCTCACCGTAGCCGGCGTGGATGTGGGCAATGAAGAAGCGGCTGTGTACGTCGAGTGCGCTGGCTGCGGGCAGGTCGAGGCCCGGTCCCAGCAGCGCAGCGATATCGCCGCGGTTGCGGAACCAGGCGTGCGTGCGTGCAGCGACCATGGTCCGGGCCGCAGACAGGTCGAGCCCATCGATGGTGGCGGCAAGGACCTCGGCGCTCGCCATGTTGGCGTTGATCGGGGCTCGGGCCGGCAAGGTGGCGACATGCGGCGTGAGTTGCGCGATTGCCTCCGGCGTGAAGGCGGGGATCGCGATCAGCTCGCCGACCTCGGTGAGCTCGAAGGCCTGCTTGCCGGACTCGGTGCCGGTGGCCGGCTGCAGGTGCGCTTCGAGCGCGTCCGCGAGCAGTCGTGCGCGCACGGCGTCACCGAGCACGAGCGCGAACAGACGCTCGGCTTGCCTGCGTGCGCTGGTGTGCGCGGGATTGCCCGGATGCAGGGCGTTGAGGTCGAAGCGGCCGGACAGCTCGTTGATGCGGCCGCCAACCGTGCCTGCCTTGGGGTCGCGGTCGATGGGTGTGGGCGGGATCTCGATTGCCCACGGCTCGCCGGCGTGGTCGGCTGCACTGGTGCGGCGGTCGTCTGCAAGGACGTTGCGTGTCCAGTCCACGGCGGCGATCGCGAGTTGCCGCGACTGCGCCTGTTCGAAGCGGCCCTCGTGCACTTCGATGCCGAGGCTCAGATCGGCGAGCGCTGCCGCAGCGAGCACGGCGGCGAGGCCGACGGTCAGCAGGGCGAGCACGATCGCGGCACCGCGCTGGCGTGCGTGGCCTTTAGCGCAGCGCGAACACACGGCGAATCGTTCCCACATCCGACAGTTCCATTTCGAAGGCGATTGCAGCAGGTAGACCGGCGTCCTGTGGCTGCTCGGGCGGCCACGCTGCGACCCAGCGGTCACCATGCAGGAACCGCCAGTGCAGCGCGTTCACACGGTCCAGAAGGCGCACGCGGCTGGGTTCCGCGGCTGCATCGGGGCCGTCCCAGATCCACCACTCGAGGCGATCGCCCACGAGCAGCAAGGCGGCGTCCTGCACCGGCCCGCCATCGGCCGCAGGCGAGGCAAAGCGCAGCATCACCTGGGCCGGGCCGGTGCCGACCGCTTCGGGTTGCCGGCTGGGGGGCGGCCCGTGGGCTAGGCGGCCGGTGCCGGGCAACGCCTGTAGCAACTCTTCGTCCACGCGTGCGACGGCGGTCGTGATCGCACGCCAGCGCTCGAGTTCGGCACCGACATGCTGGCGCGTGGTGATCAGGCTGTCGGTCGCTCGCCAGGTGAGCAGGCCGAGCAGCGCGAAGAGCGCGAGCGCAATCATGAGTTCGATGAGGGTCATGCCGCGCGCGTGGTCAATGCGCAGGCTCATCGCGGCGGCCTCGCGACGTACCCGCTCATGCGTCCGAGCGGGCGTTTGTCGTCAGCCGCGCTCACCTCGACGTCGATACGGCGGAACAGGTTGTTCGGCGTCGCACTGATGCGTTCGGTCCACACATAGCTGCCGCCTGCCATGTCGACCCGACCCTGGCGTTGGCCGAGTGCGGGCCACTGACGGTGGGCGCGCATCTCCGCCAGCCGGTTCTGCGCCACCCAGCTTGCAACGGCGTGTTCGCGCAGGCCCGCCGCGGCATGGATCGTGCTCCCCAGCGCCCGTGTTGCAGAGAGCAGAGCGATCGCCACGATCGATAGCGCCACCAGCATCTCGAGCAAGGTGAAGCCCGCTGCGCGCCTGGCGTTCATCGTCCGGCTCCGGGATGCTCGAGGCGATGGAGCACGCTACCGGCGCGGCTGCCGTCCAGGACGTGCAGTACCCCTTCGTGCGCGAGCGCCAGCCGGTACTGTGGCGGTCTCGTACCAAACTCGATGCGGCGGTGAGCCGGCGAGGCGGTGGTGCCCGCCTGTCGGCTGCTCGTGGCCAGACTGTGCCAGGCCAAGGCTGCTGGCAGGCGCCTGGGCTGCAGGGCAGGATCCGCATCGATGCGCTGCCATTGGCCGTGCCGATCCAGGCTGGTGAAGCGGTAGCCGTCGGCCTGGAACTCGATTGCCAGGCGCTGGCCGCGGATGCTGGCACGGTAGGCGGCGGTCTCGAGCGCCTTGCGTAGCTGCTCTACGGCCACAGCCGGGTCGCGCTCACGGTCGGCAGTCACGGCGAGACTCATCGCCCCGGCCGCGATACCGAGCACGAGCAGGGTGACCAGGACTTCGACGAGCGAGAAGCCGCGGGCGGGGCGCATGGCCTGGTGGCTGGCAGGGAAGCGGGCGGTGCCGGACTGGGCCTGCGCTCAGGGCTGCCAGGAGCCGATGTCGGCATCGAAGCCGTCGCCGCCGCTGCGGCCGTCGGCACCATAGCTCATCACATCGACCTCGCCATTGATACCGGGGTTCAGATACTGGTACGGGTTGCCCCAGGGGTCGCGCGGCAGGCGCTCGACATAGACTTTCCAGTTGGGCGGCAGCGGGGCCAGCGTCGGCCTGCTCACCAGGGCCTCGAGGCCTTGCTGGGTCGTCGGGTAGCTGCGGTTGTCGAGTTTGTACAGTCTGAGCGCCTGCATCAGCGAAGCGATGTCCTGGCGGGCGGCGACCACGCGTGCTTCATCCGGACGGCTCATCACCCGTGGTACGACGAGCGCGGCGAGCACGCCGAGGATGACGATGACGATCATCACTTCGATGAGGGTGAAACCGCGCGCGCACGGCGCCTTGTGGAGCAGCAGTCTGGACATGTGGATTATCTCATCAGGGTGTTGATCTCGATGATCGGCTGCATGACGGCAAGCACGATCAGTAGTACGAAGGCGCCCATCAGCAACAGCAGGGCGGGTTCGAGCAGGCTGGTGAGGGTAGCGCTGCGGCTCTCGAGCTCGAGTTGCTGCAGGCGGGCGGCCTTGTCGAGCAGCGCTGCGATCTGCCCGGTTGCCTCGCCGTTGGCGACCATGTGCAGCAGCAGCGGTGGAAAGCTGCGGGTGGCCGCAAGGGCGCGCGACAAGGCCATGCCTTCGCGCACGCGCTCGGTAGCGCTCGTCACCGCCTCGCGCACCGGAAGACGTTGCACCACGCGGCCACCGGCATCGAGCGCGCGCAGCAAGGGCACGCCGCTGCCGACCAGGATGGACAGGGTGCTCGCGAAGCGGGTGGCGTCGAGGGTGCGCAGGTGGCGGCCAATCAAGGGCAGGCCAAGCAACAGCAGGTCGACCCGGCGCCGAAAGGCCGTGTCGCGCAGCGCCGCAACGAACGCAAGGCCGAGGGCGCTGGCAGCAATCAGCATCACCAGGCCCCACGCCTGGATGAACTCGGACAGCCCGATCGTAATGCGGGTGAGTGGCGGCAGGCTCTGCCTCGACTGGGCAAATACGCCCACCACTTGCGGCACCACCCAGACCATCAGTGCGACGACGATGACGAGCGCGACGCAGGCAACCAGGCATGGGTAGATCAGTGCCTGTTCGGTCTTGCGGCGAAGGATGTCGTTCTGCTCAAGATGGTCGGCCAGTTGCAGCATCACGCGTGCAAGCTCGCCCGATTGCTCGCCAGCCGCGACCGACGCCCGATACAGGGTGGGGAACTGGGCCGGGAAGCGCTCCAGCGCGGCGGCAAGGCTCAGCCCTCCGACGATTTCGCTACGCACTCCGGCGAGCACGCGGCGCAACGGCTCGGTGTCGGCCTGTTCGATCAGCGCCGCCAACGATTGCTCTACCGTCAGCCCGGAGGCAAGCAGGGTGGCCCACTGCCGGGACATCAGGGTAAGCACGCTCGCCGGCAGGCGCGCACGCATGGCAGTGTTCGCGTGCTGGCGGCCGATGCCGCTGACCTCGAGCGGTGCGAGGCCACGTTCGCGCAGCGCGCTGCGGGCCGCGCGCGCGCTGTCGGCCTCGATCACGCCGCGTTGTTCGCGTCCGCCGGCGTCGAGCGCTCGGTACTGGAATGCCGCCATGGTGTTCGCCGCCTCAGTCGCGCATCACACGCTGAAGCTCTTCGAGCGTGGTCGTGCCGTTAGCGACGTGGCGCATGCCGTCGTCGTAGAGGCTGCGACTGCCCGTCGCGCGCGCGCGCTGACGCAGCTCGGCTTCCTGGCAGCCGTCGTGGATCAGGCGCGACAGCGTCTCATCCACCGCAATCAGCTCATGGATGCCGAGGCGCCCGGCGTAGCCGGTGTTGCCGCAACTCGGACAGCCGACCGCGCGCCAGCGGCCCTCGCTGCTTTCGGTATCAGCGGGTTGCCGGCATGCGGTACACAGCTTGCGCACCAGGCGCTGGGCAAGCACCCCGCGCAGGGTGGATGCGAGCAGGAAGGGCTCGACCCCCATGTCGATCAGGCGGGTGACGGCTGCCGCGCTGTCGTTGGTGTGCAGGGTTGCCAGTACGAGGTGTCCGGTCAGGCTGGCCTGGACGGCGATGCGGGCGGTCTCGAGATCGCGGATCTCGCCGATCATGATCACGTCCGGGTCCTGGCGCAGGATGGCTCGCAGTGCGCGCGCAAAGTCGAGATCGATGCGCGCATTGACCTGGATCTGACCGACGCCGGGGAGGTCGAACTCGACCGGATCCTCGACCGTGATGATGTTCATCCGGGTCGCGTCGAGCGTGCGCAGCGCGGCGTAGAGGGTGGTGCTCTTGCCTGAACCGGTGGGACCGGTGACGAGGATGATGCCGTGCGGTTGGGACAACAGAGCCTGGAACTGCCTTACGCTGTCCGGCGCCATGCCGAGGGCGTCGAGCCCGAGCTGCCCCGCGCTCTTGTCGAGCAGGCGCAGCACCAGGCGTTCACCGTGGCTGGTTGGCAGGGTGGAGACGCGCACGTCGATCTGGCGTCCGGCCAGGCGCAGGCTGATGCGGCCGTCCTGCGGGAGGCGTTTCTCGGCGATGTCGAGGTTGGCCATCACCTTGATGCGCGAAGCCATCGCGGCGTGCAGGGCGCGGTGGGGGCGGGCGATGTCCTGCAGCACGCCGTCGCGGCGCAGTCGTACCACGGAGGACTGCTCGTAGGGCTCGATGTGCACGTCCGAGGCACGGTCGCGTACCGCTTGGGCGAGCAGCGCGTTGATCATGCGGATGATGGGGGCGTCGTCCTGGCGCTCGAGGAGGTCCTCGACCGCGGGGAGCTCGGTCATGAGCTGGGCGAGGTCGATCTCCTGGCCGACGTCCGCAACCACCTCGGCCGCATTGCGCTCGCCATCTCCATAGGCCTGCGCCAGCGCAAGCTCGAATGCGCCCGGCGTTGCGGTCTCGATGCGTAGCGGGCGGCGCAGGAAGCGTCTGGCCTCGTTGACCGCGCCGAGTGCGGCACCACTGCGTACGAGCAGTTCGGCTTGCGCTTCGTCGCCGCCGCGCAACAGCACGCCTTGGCTGCGTGCGAACGCATAGGGCAGGGAGGGCTGGCTCATCGCGACACCTCGTCCGCAGGCGGGCGGATCAGCAACTCGGCAACCGGTACGATGCGGGCATCGACAATCGGCGGTAGTTCGGGGGCGGAGTCCTCGCCGCGCATCAGCTGCCTGGGCAGGGCGCTGGCGCGCTGCTGGCCGATCACATACTCATAGCGAGACTGGGTCATCTCGGCGTAGCTGTCGCGGTCGCGCAGGATCACCGGGCGCAGGAACACCACCAGATTGGTCTTGCTGCGCTTGCGCGTGTTGTAGCGAAACAGGCTGCCGGCGACCGGCAGGTCGCCGAGCATGGGTACCTTCTCCTCGCCGCCCGCATAGCTGTCTTCGACCAGGCCGCCGAGGGCGATGATGGCTCCGTCATCTACCAGCACCATGGACTCGATCGAGCGCTTGGTGGTAACCGGGCCGGTTGCTGCATCGACGTTGCCGACGACCGCCGAGGCTTCCTGGTAGATCTGCAGGCGAATGGCGCCGCCTTCGGAGATCTGCGGCCGCACCTGCAGGGTCAGGCCGACATCGCGGCGCTCGATGGTCTGGAACGGGTTGGCCGGCGTGGTGCCGCCGCCGGTGTTGGTGTACTGGCCAGTGACGAAGGGCAGGTTGCGGCCGACGACGATCTTGGCCTCCTCGTTGTCGAGGGTGACGATGTTGGGCGTCGACAGGATGTTGGCGCGTACCTCGTTTTCCAGAAAGCGGGCCAGGACGCCCAGGCTCAGTACCTCGCCGATCCCCGGGATGTTGACTCGACCGCCACCGATCGCCAGGTTGAGCCCGTTCCCGGGCAGGCTCGGATTGCCGCTGGCGGTGCTGGCGATGAGCTGCAGCAGGTTGTTGCCGCCGCTGCCGAAGCTGCTCCCGCCGATGATGCCGGTTGCGCCCGAACCGCCACCGACCGAACCTGCCCCGACCCACTGCAGGCCGAACTCGGCCGCGCGCTCGGTGGAGATCTCGGCGATGAGGGCTTCGATATAGACCTGGGCGCGGCGGCGATCCAGTTGATCGATCACCTGGCGCAGGTTGCGGTAGATGGCGTCCGGTGCGGTGATGATGAGGGCGTTGTTGACTACGTCTGCCTGGACGCTCGCGTTCGGGTTCGCGCTGCCGCTGGCAAGCGGGATGTCGGTGCTCGGGCGTCCGCCGCCGTCGCCGCCGTCGGCTGCAGTGTTCGCGAAGCCGCGCGCTGTGGTGGCCGCTGCGGCCGGAGTCGCAGTGCCGCTCAGGGCGCTGTTGAGCGTCGCGGCAACATGGCGTGCTTCGGCGTTGCGCAGGTACACGACGTGGATGTTGCCGCCTGCGCCTGGGCGGTCGAGCGAAGCGACGAGCTGACGGATTGCAGTGAGCCGGCTGGGGTTGTCGGCACGTACGAGGAGGGCGTTGCTTCGGGGTTCGGCCATGACCTGGGGCACCGTGGTGCCGGGTTGGCCAGCGCCGCCCTGCTCGGCCAGCAGGCGAGCGAGGACTGGGGCCAGGTCGGCGGCGGCGGCATGCTGGAGTTCGAGCACGGCGACGTCGGTCTGGCTGATGTCGATGGCGGCGATGACTGCCGCGATCTGCTCGATGTTGGATGCGTAGTCGGTGACGACCAGGGTGTTGTTCGACGGAAACGCGGTGACTGTGTTGTTCGGCGAGACAAGCGGTCTGACGACGCCGAGCATCTGTGTGGCCGACTCGAAGCGCAGGGCGAAGACCTGGGTCACCAGGCGGTCTCCGCGTGCGCTGACCTGGCGGGTGCCGACAGGTGCCGCATGCTGCTTGGCATCGGCCTCGGGAACGATCTTGACCACGCCTTCGCCTTCCACCGCGGTAAACCCCTGCAGGCGCAGCGCGGACAGCAGGATCTGGTAGCTGAGGGCACGCGGCACCGGGGTGTTGGTGACGATGTTGAGCTTGCCCTTGACGCGCGGATCAATGAGGAAGTTTTGCCCGGTGATCTCGCCGACGGCATGGATAACCGCGTCGATCTCGGCATTCTGGAAATTGAGCGAGATGGTCTCTTCACGCTGCTGGGCGCTGGCAGGCATGCTCAACGCGAGCAGAACGGCAACACAACTCGCATGCAGGCACATTGGCAGCAGGGGGAGGATCGACTTTCGGATCGCCTTGCGGATCGATGTTGTGAAGCGGGCTGAAGGCGAAGGTCGGGGAAATGAGGCGACCGGATTGGGCTCAGCGTTGATGCGCACTGCTAGGGGCATTTTCTTGGGCTGCAGATCGGGAAATGGAAGGGGGATGGGGCGGATGCTCGGACTGGTCAGGGGATTGCGCCGATGGGGTGACTGGCCGCGGACGTGGGGAGGGGGTTACTCCCCTTGTTCGGCGGTGAGGTGCTGGCGTGCTGCCAGATCAAGCCTCACCGAAGCACCCTCGCGCTCGAGGATGACGTGGTCGGGGTGGATGGACGCCAGTCGCCAGCCGTCGCTGCTGGTGCCTCCGGCCCCGATTGTCTTCACGCTGCCGTCAGCGGTCTTGAACAAGGCGAATCCACCTGCGTCGCCAAAGCCAGTGGCCAGGCCGTGGAGGGACAACGGCGGCCGGGCCGTGGCGCTGCTTGCGCTGCCAGGCCCGGGCTTGCCGCCGGTGCCGGCGATACGCAGGATGCCTTCGGCAGCGCTGACCGGATCGGTTTCATGGAACGCCAGCGCCGCAGCTTGCGGTGTCGCGTGGAAGGACCAGTACGCCGCAGCCGCCAGCCAGCTGGTGAAGCTCAGGGCCAGAATCCAGGCCAGCGGCGCAATCCACCGCATCGCCAGCATTGCGGCTCGCCTCTGTGCCTCCCCCCTCAATGACATGCTTACTCCGGCTGACCGTTACAAATTCGTTGCGGATGATGCATGGCTTGTGTGACGCGAGTGTTATCTGCCCCGGCGCAGTGCTTTGGAGGCCGGCTGTGGAACTGCCCGGGTCGCTGGCGGGTCTTTACGGGCCGGACATGAAGGAGTTCCGTTTTGGCACGTAAGCTCATTCCCTTGTTTGCCCTGATCGTCCTGCTTGCGCTCGCAGGCCTGTTCTCCGCAGCGACGCTGGCTGCCGCAGCCGCCCCCGTGGATCCGACTCAGCCGCCACATCAACGTCTGGCTGACCTGCTCGAGGATGACGCCACCCGCAGCGTGCTGATCGAACAGCTACGCAGCCTGGGCGAGGAGGGTGCCGCGCGTGCGCTTGAACCCGAGGCGCCCGTCGAGTCGATGGCGGGGCGCGTTGCCGCGCTGACGCAGAGCCTCGCGCAGGGAACGGTCAGCGAGTTCGGTGCCGCTCTGTCTGCGCTCGGTGAGGCGACCGGGCAGCTTGCCGATGCCCGGCTCGATTCCGTGCTGTGGCAGCTTGGCGAATTTGCCGTACTGGTCGTCGTCACCCTGGTCGTCCTCCGCGCGCTGGCGGCGGCCGCCGGCGGGTTGTTCGCCGCGCTCGATCGGCAGGCCGGCGCGGCCGATGGGCCGCGCGCACTGGTCTGGGGGCGACGGCTCCTGGCGACGGCCGGCGCAGGACTCATCGACCTGCTCACCATTGCATTCGCCTGGCTTGCCGGGTATGGCGTGGCGCTGTTCGTGATCGGCGAGTCCGGGGCGATACGCGTGCACGAGTCCCTGTTTCTGAACGCCTTTCTGATGGTCGAGGCCGTTCGGGTGGGGCTCCGTATCCTGTTGTCCCGGCATGGCGACACGTTGCGTGTGCTTCCCGTGACGGACGAAGAGGGCGCCTACTGGTACCTGTGGGCATCGCGCATGGTGTTCTTCGTCGGCTATGGCCTGATGCTGCTGGTCCCGGTGATCGGCCACTATCTCAGTCCAGCGCTAAGCCGTGCGGTGGCCATCGTGATCATGCTCTCCGCCCTCCTCAAGGCGGCCGTGATCGTGATGCAGAACCGACAGCGCGTGCGTGCTGCCATCGAGGCGCTGGCCGAGCGCATGCAGTCTTCCTTTGCTCGCATCAGCATCACGATCGGCGCGCGTACCTGGCACATCGTGGCCATTGCCTACCTGGGCGCAATCCTGGTCACCGCCATTCTCTATCCGCAGGATGCGCTGCCGTTCATGGTCGCTGCAACGGCGCAGACCGTGCTGGCAGTTGCCTTGGGCATCGGCCTGGCGGCATTGCTGACGCAGGTGATCCTGCGCCGGATCCGGCTCAGCGAGGCGCTGCAGCAGAAGTTTCCGTTGCTCGAAGCGCGTCTTAACGCCTATGTGCCGACGGCGTTGAAGATCGCCCGCTTCGCGATCCTCGCCGTGGTCGTGGCGGCAATCGTGGACGCGTGGACGCCATTCGACCTCGGCGCCTGGCTGGTCTCCGACGCCGGCACGCGTCTGCTCGGCAAGCTGGTGTCGATCGCGCTCATCGTGGCGCTCGCCTTGCTGCTGTGGCTCATCGTTGCGAGCTGGATCGAGTTCCGCCTGAACGCCGAGGCGGGCGGCGAGCCCAATGCCCGTGCGCGCACCCTGCTGACGATCTTCCGCAATGCGGTGGCGATCGCACTGGTGGTGGTGACTACGATGGTGGTGCTGGCGGAGATCGGCCTCAACATCGCGCCGCTGCTCGCCGGCGCAGGCGTGCTCGGGCTTGCGATTGGCTTCGGCGCCCAGAAGCTGGTTCAGGACGTGATCACGGGCGTCTTCATCCAGCTCGAGCGCGCGATCAACGTTGGTGACGTGGTCACCGCCGCCGGGGTTACCGGCACGGTGGAGAAGATGACCATCCGCTCGCTGGGCATGCGTGATCTCTCCGGCACCTATCACCTGTTGCCGTTCTCATCGGTCACCACCGTGGCCAACTACAACCGCGACTTCGGCTACCACGTTGGCGAGTACGGCATCGGCTACCGCGAAGACAGCGACGAGGCCATCGTCCAGCTGCGCGCGGCCTTCGATGAACTGCGCCAGGACCCCGCTTTCGCAGGGTTGATCCTGAGCTCCGAGCTCGAGGTGCACGGGGTGACGGCGCTGGCCGACAGTTCGGTGAACATCCGCGTCCGCATCAAGACGGTGGCGGGTTCACAGTTCCCGGTTGGTCGCGCCTACAACCGCCTGGTCAAGCGTCACTTCGACGCTGCCGGCATCGAGATCCCATTCCCGCACATGACGCTCTACTTTGGCGAGGACAAGCAGGGCAAGGCGCCGCCTGCGCGCATCAGCATGCTGGGGGCGGGGCCCGCGCCGGGTGGGGTGGGGCGATCTGCCGGATAATGACAAACGGGTGCAGTCGCGAAGGCGGATAGGGCCGGCAAGCGCTATACTCGCGGGTCTGCCCAGAACCCGCCGTGCCCATGTCCGACCCGACCCCGCTTTTCGCCGACGATGGCCCGCTCGCAGCTGCGATTCCTGGCTTTCGAGCCCGTCCGCAGCAGATCGAGATGGCACGGAAGATCGCCGAGGCGCTGCGCGAGAGCCGTGTGCTGGTGGCCGAGGCCGGAACCGGTACCGGCAAGACCTTCGCCTATCTCGTACCGGCGCTGATGGCGGGCGGCAAGGTCATCATCTCCACCGGCACCAAGACCCTTCAGGACCAGCTCTTCAACCGCGACCTGCCGACCGTGCGTGCCGCGCTCAAGGTCCCGGTGAGCATCGCGCTGCTAAAGGGCAGGGCCAACTACGTCTGCCACTACCACCTCGAGCGTAATGCGCGCGATGGCCGCTTCCTCACCGCGCAGGACGCCGCCGACCTGCGCGCAATCGGCCGTTTCGCCCAGGTCACGCAGACGGGCGACAAGGCCGAATGCACGGACGTGCGCGAAGACTCGCTGGCCTGGATCGCCGCAACCTCGACGCGTGACAATTGCCTCGGCCAGGACTGCCCGCACAAGGACGAGTGCTTCGTGATGCAGGCGCGGCGTAATGCGATGGACGCCGACGTCGTGGTGGTCAATCACCATCTGTTCTTCGCCGACGTGATGCTGCGCGACGAGGGCCTGGGCGAGCTGCTGCCAGCCTGCAATGCCGTGATCTTCGACGAGGCTCACCAGTTGCCGGAGACCGCGAGCCTGTTCTTCGGCGACAGCGTGTCCACGGCCCAGGTGCTGGAGTTGGCGCGTGACACTCGCTCCGAAACGGTGGCCGCAGCGCGCGACTGCGTGGCGATGATCGACCAGACGCGCAACCTCGAGAAGGCCGCGCGCGACCTGCGCCTGGTGTTCGGTACCGAGACTGCGCGCATCTCGGCTGCGCAGGCGGCCGAGCGGGAGAACTTCGATGCCATGGTCGAGGCGCTGGAGAAGTCGCTGACCGAGTTCCAGACCGTGCTCGACACCCAGGCCGAGCGCTCCGAAGGGCTCGCAAACTGCCTGCGCCGCACCGAGGAGATGGCTGCGCGCCTGGCCAGCTGGCGCAGCCCCGAGGACAAGGACCTCATCCGCTGGGTCGAGGTGTTTGCCCAGTCGCTGGCGCTCAATGCCACTCCGCTGCATGTATCGGACGTCTTCAAGCGCCAGCTCGAGGGCCACCCGCGGGCGTGGATCTTCACCTCTGCGACGCTGGCGGTGGGCAAGGCGGACTTCGGCCACTACTGCCGCGAGATGGGCCTGGCCTGGATGGATCCGCCGCCGCTCACCGCGGTGTGGGGTAGCCCCTTCGATTATGCCGAGCAGGCCTTGCTGTATGCCCCCGCCGGCATGCCCGAACCGAACTCGTCCGAATACACCGAGCGTGTCGCCCAGGTGGCGCTGCCGCTGATCCGCGCCGCGCGAGGGCGTGCCTTCGTGCTGTGCACCTCGCTGCGCGCGATGCGCCGCATCCACGAGCTGATCCTCGACGGCCTGCAGCATAGTGGGGACGAGTTGCCGGTGCTGCTTCAGGGCGAGGGTTCGCGTACCGAACTGCTGGAGCGCTTCCGCCGTCTTGGCAACGCAGTGCTGGTGGCGAGCCAGAGCTTCTGGGAGGGCGTGGACGTGCCCGGCGATGCGCTGTCGCTGGTGGTGATCGACAAGCTTCCTTTCGCTCCGCCGGACGACCCTGTGCTGGCCGCGCGCGTCGAGCACATGCAGAAGCAGGGCTTGAGTCCCTTCGTGCATCATCAGTTGCCCAAGACCGTGATCAATATGAAGCAGGGCGCCGGGCGGCTCATCCGTACCGAGCGCGACCGTGGTGTGCTGTGCATCTGCGATCCGCGCATGATCGAGAAGTCCTATGGCAAGGTGGTGTGGCGCAGTCTGCCGCCGATGCGGCGCACGCGGGCCGAGACCGACGCGGTTGCCTTCCTGGCTTCGTTGCCGCCGCCTCGTGCCAGCGCACGCAGCCCCGCGCAGGGGAGCGGCTGAGAGCGGTCTGTTGTATCCTTCAAGGCTATCTCACGATGCCTGCGGGCAATGCTCCGATGAAAGTCTTCGGTTTTGGCGGTTGGTCGGGCTCAGGCAAGACGACGCTGGTGGAGAAGCTGATCCCCGAGTTCACCGCGCGTGGTCTGCGCGTGTCGGTCATCAAGCATGCACACCATGGTTTCGATCTGGACAAGCCGGGTAAGGACTCCTGGCGCCACCGCGAGGCCGGCGCCACACAGGTGCTGATGCTGTCCAACGACCGCTGGGTGCTGATGCATGAGCTGCGCGGCGCGCCCGAGCCCAGCCTGGAAGAGCAGCTGCGCTTGCTCGAGCCCTGCGATCTGGTGCTGATCGAAGGCTACAAGGCAGCGGCCGTGCCCAAGATCGAGATCCATCGGCCCGCCTTGGGCAAGCCGCCGCTGTGGCCGGATAACCCCCATGTGGTGGCGGTGGCAAGCGACCTTGCCATCGATTGCCCGCTGCCTCTGCTTCCGCTCAATGAACCGGCGCGGGTCGCCAGTTTCATTCTCGACCATCTGAAGATTCAATGAACGGCACCATGCTCTCTTTTGACGAAGCCTACGAAAAGCTGCTCGGATTCGCGCGTCCGGTACGCGAGATCGAGCAGGTGGACACGATGTTCGCCGCCGGCCGGGTGCTCGCGGTCGCCCAGTTCTCAACGATCGACCAGCCGCCGATGGACAACTCGGGGATGGATGGCTACGCGCTGCGTGCCGCCGACGTTCCCGTTGCCGGTACGCGCCTGCCGGTCAGTCAGCGCATTCCGGCGGGCAGTGTCGGCCACGAGCTTGCGCCGGGCACCGCGGCGCGCATATTCACTGGCGCCCCCTTGCCGCAAGGCGCAGATGCCGTGGTGATGCAGGAGTTGTGCGAGCACGATGGCGCCGAAGTCATCATCAACACCGTGCCACGTTCCGGCGAGGCGGTACGAAGGATGGGCGAGGACATCGCGCGCGGTGAACTGATCCTGCCCGCGGGCGAGAGGCTTACGCCGCAGGCGGTCGCGCTGGCGGCGTCGGTGGGCCTGGCCCAGCTGCCCGTGCTGAGGCGGGTGAAGGTGGCGATGTTCTCCACCGGCTCCGAGTTGGTGATGCCGGGCGAGCCTCTGCCGCCCGGGGGTATCTACAACTCCAATCGCTACATGCTGCGCAGCCTGCTTGTCGGCCTGGGGTGCGAGGTGGAGGATTTCGGCATCGTCCCCGACCGTCTCGATGCTACCCGCGAAGTCCTTCGCCGCGCCGCGCAGGGCCATGATCTCATCCTTACCAGCGGCGGGGTGTCGGTCGGCGAGGAGGACCATGTCAAGCCTGCGGTCGAGGCCGAGGGTAGTCTGGATATGTGGAAGATCGCGATGAAGCCGGGCAAGCCCTTGGCGTATGGCCATGTGGCAGGGGCTGCATTCATCGGCCTGCCAGGCAATCCGGTGTCGAGCTTCGTCACCTTCCTGATGATGGTGCGTCCCTTCCTGCTGGCCACGCAGGGCGTGCGCGAGGTGGCGCCGGCGGCGCTGGCCTTGCGTGCCGATTTCGATTGGCCGCGGCCCGATCGCCGACGCGAGTTCCTGCGTGCGCGCATGAATTCGCAGGGTGGGGTGGAGCTGTTCGACAACCAGGGTTCGGCGGCGCTCAACTCGACGGTATGGGCAAACGGGCTGGTGGATATTCCTGCGGCCACATCCGTCAGGCGCGGCGAGAGCGTCCGCTTTCTGCCCTACGGCGATCTGCTGCACTGAATGAGTACATTGACGGGACAGGACATGACGAGCAAGGTGAAGGTTCTTTATTTCGCCAGCCTGCGCGAAGCGGTTGGGACGCCTGGCGAGGAGTTGGCGTTGCCGGCCAATGTGGGCACCGTCGGTGCGCTGCGGGAGCATCTCGCTGCACGGGGCGACGCGTGGGGGGCGATGGCGGCAGGCCGTAACGTGCGCAGTGCGGTTAACCAGCGCATGGTTGGTGCCGACGCGCCGGTGGCGGCGGGGGACGAGGTCGCTTTCTTTCCGCCTGTGACCGGGGGCTGAGCATGGGGCGCTACAAAGTCTGCGTTCAGGAAGACGACTTCGACGTCGGCGCGGAGATTGCCGCGCTCAGTCAGGAGCGTGCCGATGTGGGGGCGGTCGCCAGCTTCGTCGGCCTGGTCCGTGACGTCAACGACGGTAGCGGCGTATCGGCGATGACGCTCGAGCACTATCCCGGGATGACCGAGCGTGCCCTCGAAGAGATCGTGATCGAGGCGCGTGCACGCTGGTCGGTACTGGATGCGTGCGTCATCCATCGCCATGGTCGACTCATGCCCGCGGAGCGCATCGTATTCGTCGGCGTAGCCAGCGCACATCGCGGCGATGCATTCGCCGCCTGCGAATTCATCATGGACTACCTGAAGACACGAGCTCCGTTCTGGAAACGTGAAGAGACCCCGGATGGCGGGCGCTGGGTGGATGCGCGCGAGGCGGACGATTCGGCGGCTGCGCGCTGGAGTGCCACGCCGGCCGACGATGTCTCGATAGACGACAGCTGGGACGAGATCGAGCAGCGTCGTTGAGCGTGCTGCAGCCCCGCAAGGCATAACGGCGCCCGAGGGCGCCGTTATGCCTGCCTGCGCGGGACTCCGGCGGGCAGCTTACTTGCGGCCCTTGCCGCCCTGCTGGGTGAAAGCCTGGAAGGCCTCCGTCGAGGCACGGGTCATCTGCTCGAAGGCCGCGCGCGTGGTGTCCATCGCCGTCTGCATGGCACCGAGGGCGTTCTGGTCGGCGATCGGCATGCCCTTGAACATCTTCTGCATGGCGTCGAACATGTCGGTGCTGCCGGTGCTCAACTGCTCACCGACGAGCTTGCCGAACTCGGCCTGAGTGCGTGCCGTGATCTCGGCGATTTCGCGCGCACATGCGAGCATCTGCTCGGTGGTGCTCTGCGCGTAGTGGGCGCGCAGCTCCATCATGCCCTTGGGGTCCTTGGTGCTCGACAGTGCCTTGGCATTCTCGACGCCTTCCTCGAACAGGCGCTTGGCTGCGCCGACCTGGATTTCCATGATGCGCTGGGAGTTCTCGATCGACATCTGCGCCAGACGCATGGCCGCTTCGAGATTCTTCTTCTGAAGTTCGTTGAACTGATCCTGTTTGGTAGCCATAAGCACTCTCCACTCCCGCCATGCGGCGCTGATTTATATGTCGTGAGGCGTCCCTCGGCACGATTGCAGATCGATATCCCTGTTCGGGTATGCAAGCTCGTGCTCCCTCGCCTCAGCCGCACAATAGCACAGCGCGGGTGTGCGTTAGCGGGCAATCGCCTGTTGCTGAGCCCGAATCGGGCAGTGCGCCCTGCATAGCGGGGTGTGTTTCTTGTTCTTCCTCAAGGCGACGGCCTTTGCGGCCAAATACGATTTCCGGGCTGCGAATCCGGCCGCAGGACAAGTCCGGTATCCCAACGATGGAAGACACCACGATGTTCCAGAACGACGTTCACCCCTTCGACGCGCGCGGCGTGGCCAAGCGCTTCCGCCATGCTGCCATCTTCGGTGCCCTCGAATCGCTCGAAGACGGCGAGGTGATGCGGTTCGTCAATGACCACGACCCGCTGCCGCTGCTTGGCCAGATCCAGCAGCGCTACGGCAACCAGGTGGGTATCACCTATGTCGCACGTGACCCGGGCAATATCGTCATCGACTTCAAGATCCAGCTTGGTGCGCCGGCCAGCGCGGGTGCGCCCGCCGCTGCGGCGGCAGCCACAGGCGGCGGATGCGGCGGCGGCGGCGGACACGGCTGCTGCTCCGGCCACTAAGGCTTGCCGTACTTGCGATAGACGGCGCGTGCGTCGGCGGCCGCGCGCTCCGGCGTACAGATCGACGGATCGTCGTCGTGACCGCTGAAGAAGTCGTCCGCCTGGGCGGCCATCACCAGTTTGATGGCCGCCTTTTCGCTTTGCTCGTAGCGTTCGTAGAGCAGGGTGGCCACTTCGTCCAGGTGCTGTTCGTAGGTCATGGGCATGGGGAGGCTCCGTTTCAGCGCAGGGTCACGAACTCTTCGGCGCTGGTAGGGTGGATGGCAATGGTGTCGTCGAAATCGCGCTTGCGGGCGCCCATCTTCACCGCCACGGCAAAACCCTGCAGCATTTCGTCGGCACCCTCGCCGATGACGTGGGCACCGACGATGCGCTCGTCTGCGCCGGCGCAGATCAACTTCATCGATGTTCTTGGTCTGTGCTCGGTCAGGGCGTGGTACATCCCGGTGAAGCGGGTGCCATAGACCTTTACCTGCTCATGGCATGCGCGCGCCTCCTCTTCGGTCAGGCCTACCGTGCCAATCGGGGGGTGGCTGAAGACGACGGTGGGTATGGTGTCGTAGTCGAGCTTGCTGTCCTTCTGGCCGAGGAACAGGCGGGCTGCGAGTCTTCGCCCTGCCGCAATTGCGACCGGGGTGAGTTCTGCGCGACCGGTGATGTCGCCGATGGCGTAGATGCCGTCGACGCCCGTATTCTGGAACGCGTCGGTCGCGACCATGCCGCGTGCGTCGGCACTCAGGCCTGCCGCTTCGAGTCGAAGGCGGTCGGTATTCGCCCGGCGGCCGGTCGCCCACACCAGGGCGTCGACTTCGAGCACGCCGCCGCCATCGCAGGCAACGCGCAGGCTGCCGTCCGCCTGCCGTGTCACTGCCTCCACGCGAGTGCCGAAACGCAGGTCTACGCCGTCTTCGCGCATCTGGGCGCCGAGTTCGTCGCGCAGCATGGCGTCGAAGGGGCGCAACAGATGCGGTCCGCGCACCAGCATGTGTACAGTGCTGCCAAGGGCGTTGAGGACGCCAGCCAACTCCACCGCGATGTAACCGGCACCGACCACCGCAACCCGACGCGGCTGGGTCTCGAGTGCAAAGAAACCGTCTGAGTCGATGCCGAACTCTGCGCCGGGAGTATCGGGGACCTCGGGTCGGCCGCCCGTGGCGATCACGATGTGAGGCGCGCTGAAGCGTTCTCCGTCGACCTCGATGGTGTGTGCATCGACAAATCGTGCAAAACCCCGAACGACATCGACGCCTGCCTTGTCGAGCATGCTGGCGTAGATACCGTTGAGACGCAGCACATAGGCATCGCGCCGGGCCTTGAGCGTTGGCCAGTCAAAGTGGGTGGAGCCGACCGTGAAGCCATAGCCGGGTGCGTCGCGCATCGCCTGGGCGAGGTTTGCGGCGTACCACATGACCTTCTTCGGCACGCAGCCGACATTCACGCAGGTGCCGCCGAGACGCGCGGCCTCCACGACGAGGGCGCGGGCACCGTATTCCGCCGCGCGGCGGGCGCTGGCAACACCTCCGCTGCCGCCACCGATGGCGATGAAGTCATAGTTGCGCATGTGCGGGCTCCATTGTGTGCTGGGGCGGCGGTCATCGCCGCCGGGTAAGGAATGGGCGACATTTTCGCTGCTTGGCCCGCGTTTGTGGACTTGCCGGACGCGATATCGCTGCTTTGCCAAGCTCGGGATGTAGACCTGTCTGGAGATATAAAAAGATAACTTTATATTCTTTTGAGATCTTTGAGCGATCCGGTAAGGTGCGAGTCTTCATTTTGCACTGCACCACTCCGCCATGCTCATTCCTGACAGCGCGCATGCACTGATCGTCGGCATCGTCCTGATCGGGCTGTTCATCACTTTCGTGCGCGAATGGGTCAAGGCCGACGTTGCAGTGATCTGCGCCGTTGCCCTGCTTCTTGCGCTGGGACTGCTCACGCCTGCGAAGGTATTGAGCGTGTTCAGCAACAGCGCACCAATCACCATCATCTGCCTGTTCATCATCAGCGGGGCGCTCGGTCGTACGGGCTGTGTTGACAGGCTCGGGGAGTGGATCGGCAACGTGGCGGGACATAGCGAGCGCCGCCTGCTGCTCGCGATGCTGCTCGTCGGTGTTGCCGTGTCGCCCTTCATCAACAACACACCGGTTGTCATGGTCATGATTCCGGCAGTGATTGCGATGGCTGGGCGATTCTCGATTGCCCCCTCGCGTCTGCTCATTCCTCTGTCCTACGCAACGATCCTGGGCGGCCTTATCACCATGGTGGGGACCTCGACCAACATTCTGGTCGATGGTGTCGCTCGTGACATGGGGTTGGCGCCGTTTACGATGTTCGAGATCAGTGCGCCGGCGATAGTCATGGCACTGATCGGCTGCACGTTCATGCTGTTCTTTGCGCAGCGCTTCCTGCCGGCACGCGAGACACTCACCCAGCAGTTCTCGGGCAGCAGCGACCGTTTGTTCATGACCGAGCTTTTCGTACCCGAGAACTCGCGTCTGGCAGGTCGTACGCTGAAGGAAGCGCGTCTGTCGAATGGCGTGATCAAGGTTCTCAAGCTCTTCCGCGGCGAGGAGGAGTGGTCTGCGCCGGCTCCCGACACACGTCTCGAGGTTGGCGACCGGCTGGTCGTGCATACCCGCAGCAGCGCAATGGTCGATCTGCGCAGCACCGATCTCGTCGGTTTGCGCGCGCAGACGCCGCCTGCGGCCGACCCTCAGGACCTGGAGACCCTGCGCAGACGCGACGTCGTAATCGTCGAGGCTCTGGTAGGACAGACCTCGCGTTACGTGCAACGTCCGATCCGCGACCTCGATCTGGCCGCTCGCTACGGCATCCATCTGATCGCCGTACATCGGCGCAATGCCTCCATCCCGGACGTGGGGGACGACTTCCAGCTCCAGTTCGGTGACGTGCTGCTGGTCGAGGGCACACCGACCCAGATCAAGCGCTTCTGCGATAACGGCGATCTGTTTGCCATCACCGATGGCAAGGTGTCGGCGACCCGAAGCACCAAGGCGCCGATCGCACTCGCGACCATTGCGGGGGTGATGCTGCTTGCCGCATTCAACGTGATGCCGATCGAGGGCCTGGCGATCATCGGGGCGGCGGTCGTGCTGATCACTGGCTGCATTCGTCCCGACGAGGCCTACAAGTCCGTCGAATGGCCCATCATCGTGCTCATTTTCGGCATGCTCGCAATCAGCATCGCGATGCGGGATTCGGGTCTGGCAGCGATGCTGGCGGGTAGCCTGGTGACGGTGGGAGAGGGCTTGTCGCCGTGGATGATGCTTGCGCTGGTGATCCTGATCACTTCGATCGCCACCGAGTTCATCAGCAACAATGCGGTGGCGGTCCTGTTCACGCCGGTCGTCATCGGCGTCGCCCAGCATCTGGGCGTGGATCCGCGCCCCTTCGTGGTCGGGGTGATGTTTGCCGCGAGTGCAAGCTTTGCCACGCCTATCGGCTACCAGACCAACACGCTCGTCTATAGCGCGGGCAACTATCGCTTCTCGGACTTCGCCCGCCTCGGCATCCCGATGAACCTCATCGTGTGGCTGACGGCAAGCCTGTTGATCCCGCTGTTCTGGCCACTGAACCCGCTCTGAACGGCAATTGCCGAGTACGTCGCGCTCAGAGGACGCGCTCGATCGCTTTCAGCACCTCGGGGGCGTCAGGTTTCACGCGGCTTGGAAAGGCAGCAACGACTCGACCGTTGCGGTCGATGACGTACTTGTGAAAGTTCCAAGTCGGTGCAGAGGACTGGCGGGCGATCTCGCGAAACAGCGGGTGGGCCGCCTCGCCCGTCACCGTGATCGGCGCATACATGTCGAATGTGACGCCGAAGTTCTGGAAGCACACTTCGGCCGTCTTGGCTTCGTCGTCTGCCTCCTGGCGAAAGTCGTCCGAAGGGAAGCCGGCAACTTTCAGGCCACGGTCCTTGTACGTCTGGTGCACCACCTCGAGTTCGCGGAACTGACGGGTGAAGCCGCAGTGGCTCGCGGTGTTCACCACCAGGACCGGCTGGCCTGCGTAACGCTCGGCCAGCCGCACCAGTTCGTCGGCGTGCAGACGCCTCAGTTCGTAACCGCTTCCCTGGCCAAAGATGGGCGCTACCGCAGGCGACTCGTCGGCGAGCGCTGGCGCGCACAGGATCGTCAAGGCAAACGGCAGCAAGCGCCGGCGAAAGGTGTCAAGCGGCATGGCATGGCCTCCGGTCGAATGAGCGAGTACGCGTGTTCGCGAGCGCTCGGTGTGGACCATAGACCGCGGTCGTCGCAGCCAGTTCGTCCGCTCAACGGATGCGAAAGCCGCCTACTGCTTGAGAAAGTTCGCGCGCGGCGCGGTCGAGGGAACCCACTTCGAGCGCCACCTTGCTGGCCGAGGCCTCGGTCTCGTCCGCAAGGTTGGCGACCGATACGACTGCGCCGGCAATACTGCGCGCGGCGGCACTGTGCTCGCCAAGATTGTTTGCGATCGACTCGAAGACCTGCTCGACGCGGCCCGCCTCCTCGGTGATGCGCGCGATCGAAGCGCCTGCCTCCGCGGCCAGAGCGGTACCTGTGCCTACTCGCTCCACTGCCGACTCGATGTTCGCCAGCGCCTGACCCTTGCTGGTCTGGATGTCATTGATCATCGCTACCACTTCTTCGGTCGCCGACGCCGTCCGTTCGGCCAGCTTGCGAACCTCGTCGGCAACCACGGCGAATCCGCGCCCCTGTTCACCAGCCCGTGCGGCCTCGATCGCGGCATTGAGCGCGAGCAAGTTGGTCTGGCCTGCGATGTCCTTGATCAGGCTGACGACTGCAGCGACGCGGTCCGACTGCTTGCCCAGTTCCTCGACACTATCGGCCGAGCTTTGAATTGTGCTGGCAATGCTGGCGATCTCGTCAATCGCAGCCTTGACGATACCGGCACCTTTGCGGGCGGATGTACCCGAGTCTTTCGCAAGAGTACGCGCCTGTTCGGCATCGTCGGCGAGCGCGGCGAGGCCTGCTGTCAGGGTGTCCACCGAGGCCGAAATATCATTGGTTGCAGCACGTTGCTGTCGCATGCGCTGGGCGGCAACGTCGGAGTGGTGGTCCAGTGCTTGCGCGCTGCTTGCAACCGACCGTGCTTCCTGGTCGAAACGCTCGAGCATGCCGGCGAGCTTGGTGCGCATGTCCAGCACTGAGCGCAGCAGCTCCGAGTCTTCGCCGCGACTGGTGATACCGCCGCGCAGATCCCCCTCGCCAATGCGGGCGGCGAGTTGTCCGACACGTGCCGATACCACCGCTTCGCGCTCGAGGCGGATCGCCATGTAGATCAGCATGCCCGCCTGCACGACCACATAGGCCGCATGAGCGAGCACGCGCGTGATCGAGGGGCCGGCATCGAACACGTAGAAGCCCCAGTTGAGCGCCTGCAGGTAGTTGAAGGCCACGTGGTGGACGGCAATGAGTGCAGCGGCAAGCAGGATCGGCCGCCAGTCGCGGTAATAAAGCAGGAAGGCAAGCAGCACGAATATGCTGAAGTGCGCCTCGATCACGCCGCCGAACTGCTGGATCGTGAGCGCGGAGAACACCATGAACGCCGCTGCAATCGCCGATCGTGCGAGCAGTGAGCCAGGCCCAGTGGCCACCAGCGCAGCGGGCGCCAGTACGGCGGGCAGCCCCACTGCAATTGCGAGCAACCAGGTGCCGGTATGCGCGGCTATGCCGAGGGTGATCAGCAGATGCGCGCCCAGGAAGGCGAGCATCAGGCGATCTGCCGATGCGCGGAAAGGGCGCAGGACGTCGTTCGATTCTGGGTGGTCGGACATGAACGCCTCCGGGTTCTGGCCGATGCCTGCCTCAGCGTACGAGGCAGGCATCGGCGGGCGGTGCGCTGAGGGCGTGCCAGCCCAGCACAGCACCGCTGTAGGCGATCCACAGAATGAACACGAGCCAGCCCAAGTGGCGACCAAGCCTACCGCCCCGCGGCACTTGCGCACTGCGGGGTTGTTGGGAGTGGTCGGGGGAAAGGCTCTTATCTGCAATCGACATGGCAACTATGGACGGCATGCAAGCCAGAAACTTTAGCCCCTGCAAGCGAACGGCCTCACACGAGTTGTCAGCAGCACGGAGAAAAACGATTCGAAAAACCTGCGTTCAACTCGGGGTTCGCGGCGACTTACAGCAACGGTATGGCGTCCTTCTCGCCACGCTCGTATACGACGTTCGCCCGGCCGACCAGCAAGGGGTCGAGCGGGCCGACACGGTCGATCTCCTTGTTGGAGTAGGGCAGCTTGTGCAGTACGTAACGCAAGGCGTTCAGGCGTGCACGCTTCTTGCAATCGGACTTCACCACCGTCCAGGGAGAGTCGGCGGTGTCGGTGTAGAAGAACATCGCCTCCTTGGCCTTCGTATAGTCGTCCCACTTGTCGAGCGACGCGAGGTCGATCGGCGACAGTTTCCATTGCTTGAGCGGGTGCGATTCGCGCTCGCGGAAACGGCGGCGCTGCTCGTCGCGGCTGACCGAGAACCAGAACTTGATCAGGTGGATGCCGCTGCGCACGAGGTTGCGCTCGAACTCGGGTACCTGGCGCATGAACTCGTTGTATTCGTCGTTGGAGCAGAAGCCCATCACTCGTTCGACCCCGGCGCGGTTGTACCAGGAGCGGTCAAAGAGAACGATTTCGCCGGTCGAGGGCAGGTGCTGGATGTAGCGCTGGAAGTACCACTGTCCGCGCTCGGTCTCGCTCGGCTTCTCGAGTGCCACGACGTGTGCACCACGCGGATTGAGGTGCTCCATGAAACGCTTGATGGTGCCCCCCTTGCCCGCGGCGTCGCGGCCTTCGAACAGGATCACTACGCGTTGGCCGGTCTCCTTGACCCAGGCCTGCAGCTTCAGGAGTTCGACCTGCAGTCTGTACTTCTGCTTTTCGTAGGCCTTGCGCGACATCAGGTTACGGTACGGGTAGCCACCCTGGCGCCAGTCCTCGGCAAGTTCGTCATCGGGGTTGGCTGTGCCGGTCACGATCGGGCTGTCGGCCCGCATCAAGGCCCGGCGCAGCATGTGGACGTCGTCCGGTGAGGCACCGGCGAGGATGGACTCCAGTGCCTTGAGCGCCCGCTTCGGGTCCTGGCGCGACTCGGTCTGAAGAATCTCGGTGACAGCGACGATCTTGGACTCTTCGGCGGCCCCGATTGCCTGTTCGACTTCGAAAGTCTCGATGTCGGCAGGGGTCAGGGAGGGCGCGGTATCGCCTTGCTGCGAGCGCCGCGCGGCCTTCCTTGCTCTCGGTTTGGCGGGAGCGGGCGAGGGCGCGCTCGAGTCGGCTGCGTTCGGGGCACGGTTGTTCTTTTCGATGTCTGTCATATTCAATGTCCTCGCTGTCAACTGTGGAAATTGTAGCGCTGATGGATGGCTTGCAGCGCGCGAAAAGTCGCATTGGCAGCATGGTTTTATCTCCCGGCTGTAGAATCCGCCTTTTCTCGAATAGAAGGGCGCGCCGACGCGCCTCGTTCTGCCTTCCATGCCCCTGACGCCCCACGCTCGCTCCCTTCTCGACATGGCTTACCGTGTCGGTGCCCCCCGCTTTCACGAACTTGGTGAAGCCCAGGCACGTCACTCTTTCGAAAAGCTGCAGTTTGCATTCCGGCCGGAATCACCCGCTGTGGCCTCTACGGTGGATGTACCCATGCCACGGCCCGACGGTAGCGCCTTGCTGGCGCGGCTTTACCGCCCGCTGTCGAGCCACGCTGACGAGCCTTTGGCGCTGCTTATCTACTTCCATGGGGGTGGTTGGTGCGTTGGCGATGTCGCAAGCTACGACGTGCTGTGCCGGGAGCTTGCCAATCTCGCGCGCTGTGCCGTGCTTTCCGTCGACTATCGCCTTGCGCCCGAGCACCCATTCCCGGCTGCGATCAGGGATGCGCGCCTGGCCTTCGAGTGGGCGGTGGAAAATGCTTCTCTGCTTGCCATCGATCCCGCTCGGATTGCCCTCGGCGGTGATAGCGCAGGGGGCAACCTGTCGATCGTGACCGCCCTCGCACTGCGCGATGAGCCTGCAAGGCCGAGCTGCCTGGCGCTGGTCTATCCGAGTACCGAGATCGTCAGCACGCGGCCATCACGAGAGCGTTACGCCGAGGGTTTCTTCCTCGATCGCGGGACACTGCAGTGGTTCTTCGAGCGTTACCTTCCGGACGGCAATACGGAGGATTGGCGTGTGTCGCCCATGCGGGCCGAGCGGCTTGCCGGCTTGCCGCCAACGCTCCTTGTCGGGGCGGAGTTCGATCCTCTGGTGGACGATTGCGTCGCCTTTGCGGAGCGGATGAAGGCCGAGGGCTGCACGGTGGACTACGTCGAGATGCCCGGCGTCATCCATGGTTTCCTGACGCTGGGCAAGGTTTTCCCCGAGTCGGCGCAAACACTCGTACTGCTTGCTCGCCACCTGCAAACCTGCCTCGCGCTGCCGCCGGCCTGAAGCGGCGCACGGCCCGGACCAGTCAACCGCACACCGCTGCGAGCATTTCCTGGCGGGTGTCGCGTGCCGTGACAAGGAGGGCGTCGAAAGCCTCCTTGCCGGCCTCACCCAGGCTGGCATCGAGCAGTTCCGGCCGGCGTTGCACGCCAAGCAGGCTCTCGAAGGGGTTGGGCGTCTCGGCTGCCAGTGTGGCAAAGAAGACGATGTCGCCCATGGCTGCGGGAGGCCACTCGGTGTGCGCCACCGGATCGGCTTCGCAGGCGTCGACGATGAGCGCGGGCATCTCGAAGGCGTCGAGCACTGCGCTGCGTACCGGGTCATCCCAGAGCGAGACGATCTCGGCGAAGCGCTTCATGTCGCCTTCGATCGCCGGATAGCGGGCCGCTCGGGCGAGCAGGTAGAACTGACCGACGTTGATCATCAGCCCGGCGAGCAGGGCCGTATCCGGCGTGTGGCGTCCGAGGTGGCGCGAGAACGCGAATGCCCAAGATGCGACGTCGATCGAGTGCATCCACAGTCCGCTCGCCACCAGCCGCATCTGGCGTGAGCGGTGGTCTCGGGCCAGCTGTTCGGCGGCGACCGCGTAGGCAAGGCAGCGCAGCGCCGACAGACCGATGCGCCCGATGGCGTCGCCCACGCTGTTGATCTCGCCGCGATATGGGTTGAGCGCTACCGTATTGGCCATGCGCAGCACCTTTGCCGCAAGCACCGGTTCGGCCCGGACCACTTCGGCAATGTCGGACAAGGAGCTGTCGGGGTCGTCCGCCATCTTCTTGATGCGCAGCGACAGGTCGAACACGGTCGGGAAGCTCAGCACACCGTCGCGCAGTTCTTCCTCGATCTGTTGTGCGAAGGCTTCGGTCTGAGATTCGAATTCTTCCATGGCGGCTAGGCTTCCTGCGGGTGGCGTTGCGACGTGCCTGGATTCAAGAGTGCGGCACTGGGCGCACCGCGGCTGCAAGTCTAACGCCGCTTGGCTTCGGCGTCGCGTGCAGTTGCTGCTCAGCGCGGGAGTCGCATGCGCGCCGGTGTGCTTGCCGTGGCGTCATGGCTGGCTCAGAACCGCACGCCCGTTCTCCAGCGCCTCCACCTGGGCGAGCGTCGACACCGGCACGCCCTCCGCCTCGATTGCGCCGTGGCCCTGCTTGAACCGCTTTTCGACGATGAAGCTTGCGCACAAGACCTCGGCTCCCGCTTCGCGCGCCATCTCGATGAGCGCGACTGCGGTGCGTCCGTTGGACAGGAAGTCGTCGACGATGACGACGCGATCACCCGGCACGATGTAGCGCTGCGAGAGCACCAGCTTGGTTTCGCCGCCCTTGGTCGGCGACGGGATGATGCGCGCGATTGCGGGCGACTCGACCTGCGGGGCGTATTTCTTGGCATAGACCAGCGGTACCCCGAGGGCCTGAGCAACGACAAGGCCGGGGGCGATGCCGCTCGCTTCCGCAGTCAGGATGACGCTGGGCTCGAAGCGGCCGACACGGCGTGCCAGTTCCCGGCCCATCTCGGTGATGAAAGCAGGCTCGATGCGGTGGTTGAGGAAGTGGTCGATCTTCAGGATCTGGTCACCGATCACGGTCGCCTCGGCTTCGATGCGGCGGACCAGAGGCCCATAGGGGGCGGTGAGCGAAGGGGTGTTGAGCGCGGCGGCGTTATTCATACTGCGGATTCCGGTGGTGGGCACCCGGGGGCGAGTGCGGATGCGCCGCATTCTAGCGCAGCCCTCGTCCGGTAGAATCGCGTCTTTCAACCGCGACGGTGGGGCGCCTTGGCTCGTCCTGCAGCGCATTCGACACATGCCGATGAACGACGAAGACTACATGCGTGCGGCGCTCGAGGAAGCGCGCCGCGCGGGGGCCTGCGACGAGGTGCCGGTGGGGGCGGTGGTGGTACTCGACGGCCAGATTGTGGGCCGGGGCTTCAACCAGCCCATCGGCCGCCACGATCCGACCGCGCACGCCGAAGTGATGGCCTTGCGCGATGCCGCCGCGCGTCTGGGCAACTATCGCCTGCCGGGGTGCGAGCTCTATGTGACCCTGGAGCCGTGCGCCATGTGCAGCGGCGCGATCATGCACGCGCGCATCGCCCGCGTCGTGTTCGGGGCGCGGGATCCGAAGACGGGTGTCGCAGGCAGTGTGATGGATCTCTTTGCCGAGTCGCGGCTCAACCATCATGCGCGCGTCGAGGGCGGCGTGCTTGCCGACGAGTGCGGGCGCATGCTGTCGAGCTTTTTTGCCGCGCGGCGCGGCAAGACGCAGGTGGCTTGAGTGCGTATCGAGATCGATCTTGGCTCACAGACGCTCGCCCTTTTTGGGGCGGACGACGCCTGCATCCGGCGCTACAGCGTGTCGACGGCGGCCAGGGGGGCAGGGGAATTGAACGGCAGCCTGTGCACACCGCGCGGGCGCCATCGCATACGCGCCCGGATCGGAGCCGGTGCGCCGGAGGGCGCAGTGTTCCGCGGACGCCGGCCCACCGGGGAGCGCTGGAGCCGCGACTTCGCCGCGGCTCATCCCGGACGCGACTGGGTCCTAACGCGCATCCTTTGGCTGTGTGGCGAGGAGTCCGGGCGCAATCGCGGCGGTGATGTCGACTCGATGCGGCGTTTCATCTACATCCACGGCACTGGCGACGACCAGCCCATGGGGGTCCCGCGTTCGCATGGCTGCATCCGCATGCGCAACCGCGACCTGATCGAACTCTTCGAGCTGGTCGCCCCAGGCACGATTGTGGATATCCGCGCATGAGCATGGCCGTCCTGCCCACCGTTTGCGTCCTCGACTGGGCACAGGTGCAAGCCCTGGTTACGCCGCTGCGCACGGCAGTGTTCGTCGAGGAGCAGGGCGTACCGGTCGAGATCGAGCGCGACGTCTTCGACGCGGTGAGCCGGCATGCGCTGGCGCGCTCCGGCGCCGGCGAAGTGATCGGTACCGGGCGTCTGCTGCCCGACGGCCACATCGGTCGCATGGCCGTGGCTTGCCGCTGGCGAGGCAAGGGTGTGGGCGGACTGGTGCTGGCGGCCTTGGTCCAGGAGGCGGTCCGGTTGAACATGGGCGAGGTGGTACTCAACGCGCAGGTGCATGCCGAGGCCTTCTATCTGCGCCATGGCTTCGTCGCCGAGGGCTGCGTGTTCGAGGAGGCCGGCATTCCCCATCGCGTGATGCGTCGACGCCTCGATCAAGGAAGTCGCAGCTGACGCTGTTCAGGTCGTCGGCTGGGTGGCGAAGCGGTGGGTGACGGCGCTGGCCTGTTCGCCATGCGCGTCCCAGGTCCATTCATCGAAGCGGATACGGCCATCGTCGTGCTGCACTACGACGCTCGTGCACCGTGTGCCATAGCCCGGCGCGCGAATGAAGGCGGGCGACAGCCAGCGCTCCCATTCGAGGCTGACGCCGGTGGCCGGCAGGTGCGGGTCGGCCGCCGGTCGAGGGTCGCGCATCAGGGCCAGCAGTCCCTGGCACAGGGCGTGCTCATCGAGCGCGTCCACGCGGCCTTCTGCCTGCCCCGCGCCGAGCAGCTCGGCAAGGCCGGCACGGGTCTTGAGCAGCTTGGGCCACGGGCTGTCGAGCAGGTGGTTCGACAGCCCATAGATGCCGGGCTCGAGTGCCCGAACGGTGCCGTTGGTGCTCTCGAGAACGGCCAGCGTGCTGCCGTCGCCGACGAGGAGATTGAAGCCGGCATAGCGCGAGCACTCGGCGCCCAAACCCTGCAGGACCCGCGTCGCAGGTAGCTCGGCCTCGAGCGCCTCGCGCACCAGCACACCACGCGAGGGCGCACCTTCCACGTGCCGGCTGGGGTCACGGTAGTTGGTGAGTGCGGCGAAGCGTCCGCTGCGGCTCAGCCCCATCCAGGTGCCACCGGCTTCGAGGTCACGGCCCGCGAGCAGGTCAGGCGCGTCGGCCCACCAATGGGCGGGGGAGGACGGCCGCGAGAGGTACTCGTCGCGGTTGGCGGCGACCACGAGCGGGTAGCGTGGATGAGCGCGCCACGCGAAAACGATCAGGCACATCGGATACGGCGGTGTGCGCTCAGCCCAGGGCGTAGGGCAAGGGCAGCAGTTCGAGCGTCGCCCCTTCGCCAGCGCCCAGGCGCAATTGCCCCGCCTCAGCGCTGCTGGACTGGATTACCGCCAACGCTTCGATGCCACCATCCGCGGTCGGTGCCACATTGACCACCTTGCCCGCGGACTGCTCGCCGAAGTCGGGGGCGTGGATGTCCATCCCCGCGACGACCTCGATGCCGGGGGCTGCGGCAACGCGGTACATCCGTTTCTTGAGCTTGCCGAGGTACTGCGTACGCGCGACGATCTCCTGACCAGGGTAGCAGCCCTTGTGGAAGCTCACGCCGCCGATCAGCTCGTAGTTGAGCATCTGGGCGACGAATTCTTCCTGCGTCGGCGCGGTAACCAGCGGCAGGCCTGCGCGGATCATGCTGAGCTGCCAGGCCGCAGTGCCCGCCTTGACGGCACCGCCGGCGACGAGGGCGTCGAACACCCCGGCCGCATCGTCGGCAGCCACTGCCAGGAGGTAGCGCTCGGCGTCGATGCGCACGCAGCGCACGCCGTCGGCCGTGAGGGTCTGACGCATGTCGGCCGCCGGCATCTCGATACCCGCCGTCTGCAATACCGCCGCCGCGTTCTTGCCGCACACGCCGATCAGGGCGAGTGTGTCGCTGGCGTTGGCAAGCTTGACCTTGCTGCGCAGTACGTACATCGACAGTTTCTTGAGGAAGGCGGGCAGGATGTCCGCCGACAGGACGAGGCCATGGCCTTCGTCTTCCGCCCACATCAGGAAACTCGCGATCATCCGTCCCTTGGGCGAGTTGAAGCTGTTCCAGGCGGCGCCGTCGGCAGGGAGCTTGTTGACGTCGTTCGAAACCAGGTTGTGCAGGAAGGCCGCCGAATCCGGCCCCACGGAGCGGATGATGCCCAGATGAAGCAGAGGCACCACGACGGTCGATTCGCTTGCGGCGCGGGCTTCGTCGGTCGCGGCGGCAAAGCGAACGGAGGGCAGCGGGGCGGCGGTAGTTTGGGTCTCGGCCAGGGTGGCACCCAGGCGGGAGAGGTGTTCGGTCCAGACGGTCATGGGGCGGTCAGCGGTAGCAAGGGGGTTGGCAGTAGCAAGGCGGGTTGGCGGTAGCGCACGACCTCGCTCGGAGGTGCTTGCGCGATGAAGTATTATAGGCGCCCGCCGCAAGTCGGTCGCCCCTGCGCCCGACATGGCTTTTTCCGTCGATGCTGTGCTGATGCGTTCCCTTGTGCGCTTCGTTGTATACCTCTTGATTGTGTCCATGCTCGGCGCGATGTTGCTCGTCGGTGCGGGGTGGTGGTACGCGCACGCACCGCTGACGCTGGCGTCCGAAAAGGTCGAATTCACCGTGCCGCGTGGGGCTGGCATGCGCCATGCCGCCGGTGTGATCGAGGATGCGGGCGTGGGTGTCGATGCGCGCTTCCTCACCCTGCTCGCACGTATCGGCGACAAGGCGCACACGATCAAGGCCGGCAGTTACGAAGTGCGCACCGGAGTGACCCCCTGGCAGCTGATCGAGAAGCTGGCGAGCGGGGATGTGACACAGGGCGAACTGCTGCTGGTGGAAGGCTGGACCTTCCGCCAGGTGCGCCAGGCGCTCGAGAGCAATCCTGACCTCGAGCAGGACACGAGTGGCTTGTCGGACGCGGAGCTCTTGCAGCGAATCGGTGCCAGCGAGACACACCCCGAGGGCCTGTTCTTCCCTGACACATACCGGTTCGACAAGCGCTCGAGCGCGCTCGCGGTGCTCAAGCGCGCCTACGACGCCATGCAGCTGCGCCTGGCCGCAACGTGGGAAGCGCGCGACCCGGCGATGCCGCTGGCTTCGCCTTACGAAGCCCTCATCCTGGCCTCGATCATAGAAAAGGAGACCGGCCGTGCGGAGGACCGTGGACTGGTGGCATCGGTATTCGCCAACCGCCTGCGCGTGGGCATGCGGCTGCAGACCGACCCCACGGTGATCTATGGTCTGGGGCCGGAGTTCGATGGGCGCTTGCGCCGTGTCCATCTCGACACCGATCACCCCTGGAACACCTATACGCGCGCCGGTCTGCCGCCGACGCCGATTGCGATGCCGGGCGAAGCGGCGCTGCGTGCGGCCTTGAAGCCGGAGAACAGCGAGTTCTTCTATTTCGTCGCACGTGGGGATGGCAGCAGCGAGTTCTCGCGTACCCTGGCCGAGCACAACCGGGCGGTCAATCGTTTCATCCGCAATGGGGGGGGGCGATGAGTGCAATGCCGCCGCGCCTGCCCGAACCGATCATATCTGCCTCTCCTGCGACGGCCATGGAACGTCTTTCTCACGAGGCCGCAGGGCGCGGCCGCTTCATCACTTTCGAAGGTATCGACGGCGCAGGCAAGAGCAGCCAGATCGACGCGGTCGTCAGCTTGCTGCGTGCGCAAGGCAGGGTCGTGGAGCAATCTCGTGAACCCGGCGGTACTGCGCTGGGCGAGCGTTTGCGCGAACTGCTGCTGCATGAGGCCATGCACCTCGAGACAGAGGCGATGCTGATGTTCGCAGCACGTCGCGAACACCTCGCCGCACGGATCGAGCCCGCGCTCGCTGCCGGGCACTGGGTTGTCTGCGACCGCTTCTCCGATGCCACCTTCGCCTATCAGGTTGGCGGGCGGGGGCTCGCACGCGACAAGTTCGAAGCACTCGAGGCCTGGGTTCATCCGGGACTCCAACCTGACCTGACCCTGCTCTTCGATCTTCCACCGGAGATCGCTGCTGCGCGTGTCGCTGCCACTGGTGCCGCGCCCGATCGCTTCGAGCGCGAGCAACGTGACTTCTTCGAGCGTGTACGTACCGCTTATCTCGAGCGTGCCCGACTGGACCCGGCGCGTTTCTGCATCGTCGACGCCACGCGTTCCCCTGCATCCATCCGCGCCGACATCGAGGACGTCGTGCGCGACCGACTGCAGCCATGATCCATTCCTGGTTGCAGCCCACCTGGACACGACTCGTTGAGCTTGGCGATCGCCTGCCTCACGCCTTGCTGCTGGTTGGTCCGCCTGGCCTGGGCAAGCGCGAGCTTGCCGATGCGCTCGCCGCTCGTCTGCTGTGTGATTCTCCGGCTGACGATGGCCACGCCTGCGGACGCTGTGAGCCTTGCGTCTGGCGGCTGGCCGACAACCATCCCGACCTGCATCGGGTGGTCCCCGCGGCAGCGGCAGAGGCCGCTGCCGCCGAGCGCGGCGAGGGCGAGGGCGGCGATGCCGCTGGCGGGCGCGAGGGGGGCGGCAAGGCAGCGTCGGCGCAGATCGTCATCGAGCAGATCCGGGACCTGCAAGCGGCCTTGAGTGTCACCGGACACCATGGTGCACGCCGTGTTGTCGTACTCGATCCGGCAGAAGCGATGAACCCCTTTACCGCTAACGCCTTGCTCAAGCTGCTCGAGGAGCCGCCAGCGGGCTGCGTGTTCCTGCTCGTATCCTCGGCGTCACGCCGGCTGCTGCCGACGATTCGCAGTCGGTGCCAGCAGTGGCTGTTTGCGCGTCCGGAAGAGCAAGCGCTCGCGCACTGGAAAACGCGTGCGGACCCCGATGTGCTTGCGCTGCTCGCCCTCGGCGGCGGAATGCCGCTGGCGGCCGAACGCCTCGCGCGTGCGGGCGGTGGGGCCCTGCTTGCACGTTTCGTACGTGATCTGGCCGGCCTGCAGGCGTCCGACGCACTCAAGCTGGCCGCCCAGTGGGAGAGCTGGCTGAAATCGCGCGAGGCCTTGGCCGCTGGTTTCGGCTTGCCAGAACTGTGCGACTGGATGCAGCGCTGGGTCAGTGACCTGGCCAGCGTACGACTAGGTGGCCGTGTACGCTTCTTTCCCGCCCAGCAGGCTGTCCTCTCCACCCTCGCCAGCCGTTGCAGCGTGGCGGCGGCGAGCGCCTGTTACAATGAAATGGCGCAGATTCGCAGGGTGTCGCGGCACCCCTTGAGCTTGCGCCTGGTACTGGAGGATCTGCTGATGCGTTACGTTCGCGCCACTGCTGGAGTTCGTGGATGAGTGATGCGTCTCGAACGACACCGACGCGGCCGAGCGTGCTGTCGCTCAACATCAACAGCAAGTCGGCGCTGTACGCGGCCTATATGCCGTTTCTCGTCAATGGCGGCATCTTTCTGCCTACGCCCAAGAACTACAAGCTGGGCGATGAGGTCTTCCTGCTGCTGCAGTTGATCGACGACCCCACCCGTCACCCGGTGGCCGGCAATGTTGCCTGGATCACCCCTCATGGTGCGCAAGGGGGCAAGACGCAGGGGATCGGGGTGCACTTTTCGGCCGACGAGTCGAGCAAGGTGCTGCGCGGCCGTATCGAGCAGATCCTTGCCGGCCATCTGGGCTCGAGCCGGCCTACGCATACCCTCTGAACCCTGGGCGCTTGCTGCATGCCAGTGCCTCGTACCGGCTCTCGATGCCGACCCATTACACCAACCCGGTCCAATGTTCGTAGATTCTCACTGCCATATCGACTTCCCCGACCTTGCCGCGCGAGAGGACGAGGTGCTTGCCAACATGGCGGCCAATCGGGTCGGCACAGCGCTTTGCATCAGTGTCACGCTCGAAGCCTTTCCCCGCGTGCTCGGGCTGGCCGAACGCCACGCCCAGCTTTGGGCATCGGTCGGCGTCCATCCCGACAACGATGGTTGCGAAGAGCCTGACGTGGCCCGCCTGCTCGCGTTGGCAGACCATCCCAAGGTGGTGGCCATCGGCGAAACCGGGCTCGACTACTACTGGCAGAAGGACGAGCCGGAGTGGCAGCGCGAGCGTTTTCGTACGCACATCCGTGCCGCGCGCCACTGCGGCAAACCGCTGATCATCCATACGCGCAGTGCTGCCGAGGACACGCTCAGGTTGATGCGCGACGAGGGCGCAGGTGAGGCGGGCGGCGTGATGCACTGCTTCACCGAGAGCTGGGAGGTTGCTGAAGCCGCGCTCGAGTTGGGCTTCTACATTTCCTTTTCGGGCATCGTCACCTTCCGCAACGCCAAGGCGCTCAAGGAGGTCGCGTGCCGGGTACCGCTCGAGCGCCTGCTCATCGAAACCGATGCGCCCTATCTTGCTCCGGTTCCGCATCGTGGCAAGATCAACGAACCCGCCTGGGTCGTGCACGTGGCCGAGGAGATCGCTCGCCTGCGTGACGAACCGCTCGAGCATATTGCGCGCGCGACCACCGACAACTTCTTTCGCCTATTCCGCCATGTCACCAGACCAGCCTGACGTCCGTGTCGCGGACACCTCCGCCGCAACGCTGCGCCGCTTCCTCCTTGTTGGGCTGTTGGCCACTGCGAGCCTGATTTCGGCGCCCGCATTTGCCAACAGCTATGAGGCCGCGCTCAGTTCCGCGCGCCTGGGTGACACCCGCCAACTCGTCGGTTTGCTCAATCGTGGCATCGATCCTAATACCGTCGATGCCAATGGCAATACCTTGCTGATCCTGGCCGCACGCGAGGGCCAACTCGCAACCGTTGAGGCGCTGCTGCGTTACCGGGTGCGTATCGATTACCGCAATCTGGCAGGCGATTCAGCGCTGATGCTTGCCGTCCTGCATGGCCATGCGCAGGTGGTCGAAGCGCTGATCAATGCGAGCGCAACACTGGACCACGAGGGTTGGGCACCGGTGCATTACGCTGCGTTCGAGGGCCGGGATGCAATCCTCGACAGGCTCCTCGTCGCCGGAGTCGATGTAAATGCGCGTGCGCCCAACCAGGCAACGGCGCTGATGCTGGCGGCGCGCAATGGCCATGTGGGGGTCGTACGGCGCTTGCTGTCGCTGCCCCAGATCGAGCTCAATGCGCTCAACGAGGCAGGCCTGTCAGCCGATGCATGGGCTGCACAGAACGGGAACACCGATATCGCCGAACTGATCGCTGCCGAGCGCAAGCGCAGGGGATTGGCTGCGCCGGCCATACGGCTGACGATCGACTAGTTGGTAACCGACGGTCGATTCTGTCGGGGACTCAGGAAGCAAGACGGCCGGTATTACCGGCCGTCTTGCTTATGTCCGTGCGTTTTCCATGGCAGGAACGGATACGCATTCAGTGGGAAATTGTGCATTGCACAATTCATTTGACAACGCCAGAGAGGCCTATATAATCATCGCCATGTTGCAGTGCAACATGGCGGCCCGGGAACTTGGTCGCACGTCCAGTTGGACGAATCCTCTCACAACCCGTTTTCAAGGATGTTAAAGATGACCAAGATCACCACCCCCGAGCAGCTCCTCGCCGTCAACAAGGCTCAACTCGAGACCCTGCTGTCGCTCGCCAACAGCGCCCTGGCCCGTGCCGAGCGCCTGACCGAGCTCAACCTCAACACCACCCGCTCGGTGCTCGAGGACGGCGTTGCCATCACCCGCAAGCTCGCCGAGGCGAAAACCCCGCAGGAGCTTGCCAGTCTGCAGGCCGAACTCACCCAGCCGATGCTCGACAAGGCCGTCGCTTACGCACGCAACGTTCAGGAACTGGCTGCCGAAGGCCAGCAGGAGACCGCCAAGCTGGTCGAGTCTCAGGTGGCCGAGCTCAACAGCGCGTTCAGCACCGCGCTCGAGCAAGCGGCCAAGACGGCGCCGGCTGGCTCGGAAGCCTTCTTCGCCGCCGTCAAGTCGGCGATGGATACCGCCAATGGCCTGTATGAGAACGTCAGCAGCGCCGCCAAGCTTGCCGAGGCCAAGCTGGCCGCTGCCACCGAGCAGGCCGTCGAGGCAGTGACCGCGAGTGTCAAGAGCGCGACGCCCAAGAAGCGCGCCTAAGCTACCGTACAGGGCAGCCATGCTGCCCCCTGCGCTGGACAGGAAAGGGACCGTGCGGCCGTGAGCCGGACGGTCCCTTTTTGCGTCGTCGTGCCCGCGCTTAGCTGGACAGACGGGACTTCATTGCCTCCGACGGCAACATACCGAAGGTGGATCTGTAGCGTTCCGAGAATCGGCCGAGGTGGGTGAATCCATACTCGAGTGCAACTGCAGTGACGTTGGGCGCCTTGCTCGCGGGATTGGTCAGGGTCGCGTGCACATGCTCGAGTTTTTTCTGGCGGATGAACTGCTTTGGCGTCGTCTTCGCGTTCTTCTCGAACAACAGATAGAGCGAGCGCAGGCTCAGGCGGGAAAAGTGGGAGAGCTGCTCGGCGCTGATGTCCTGCCTGATGTTGTCGTTGATGTACTGCACGAGACGCTCGAAACACGGCGCATGCTGGCAGGGCTCCTCGAGCCCCAGGTTGTGTTCGAGCATGGTCATGAGCTTGGTCGTGACCACGCGGTTGTAATGCTGGAGCATCTGGGGGGTCGTCAACGCAGACTCGGCTTCTTCGCAGATGAGCTGGAGGAGAACGATGAGGCTCTCGAGCTCCTGGAAGCGGTAAGGCACCTGCTTGAAGGTGATGCGTTCGCGCGAGCGGGTCCAGCGATGCTCTGCACAAGCGTCACCGAGCATCGTCGCGGGCAACTTGACGATGAATTTCTCACAGTCCTCGGAGTAGGTGATGTCGAGCGGGTCGTCCGGGTTCAGCAGCAGGAAATGCCCGGCCGACAGGTCAAGCGTGGTGTGGGGCAGGGTGTAGCGACAGTAGCCGCGCAGAATGAACTGGAGGTGGTAGATGTCGGCCAGCCCCTCGGAGATCACGCGCGCACGGGCGCCGTAGCTCAGTCGGCACAGGTCGAGTCCACCGGCCTTGCGATGCGAAAGTGACGCGCTGCCCTGACTGCGCGAACTCAGGCTCAGGCTATGAGACCCCACGTTCGCGCGCACGTAGTCCGACACCTCGAAAGGATTGGCACCATTGAAGATGCTGCTTTGGGCGTTCAGGAAGGCCAGGGGCATGATCAGACCCCGGCGCGTAGAACAGGCGATCGGTCCGATGCGGCCCCCGCAGTTGCAGGCAAGGCCAGGGTAGTCTCTCGTGCGCGCATCATCTCTCTCCCGGTGGGGCTATCTCCCGTCGCCCAGGTCTGCGCTGTGCGTCGAGAATTTTTGGAATCTCGAGTTTATTCTCGATAAGAAATTTTGTCTATGGCCGCATAGTCTGAACGAACGGTTGCTGGCGTGTAAACGTGGCAAGGCCGCAGCGCAATGATGCGCTGCGGCCTTGCCAGGGACGTGGCCGAGGGTGATCAGCCCTGGTCGCCACCTCCGACCGGGATGACGGTGCCGGTGATGTAGGCCGAGTCGTCGGAGGCGAGGAACAGGATCGGATCGGCCTGCTCGTCCAGCGTACCGTAGCGCTTCATCAGGCTGCTGTCGATCGACTGGCTGTAGATCTGCTTGTACCAGCGCTTCTCCTCCTCGCTCTGCTTTTCCGCGTTACGCGGTACCAGACGCGGCGGAGCCTCGGTGGCACCGGGGGCGGTCGCATTGACGCGGATACCGCGCTCTGCGGTCTCGAAGGCCAGGCAGGCGGTAAGTGCATTTACGCCGCCCTTGGCCGCCCCATAGGGGACGCGGTTGACGCCGCGGGTGGCGATTGATGACACATTCACGATCGAACCCTTGCCCTTGTCCAGCATGTGGGGCAGGGCTGCGCGGCAGCACCACAGGGTGGGGAACAGCGAGCGTCGCACCTCGGCCTCGATCTGATCCTCCTGATAGTGCTCGAAGGGCTTGGTCCAGATCGTGCCGCCGACGTTGTTGATCAGGATGTCGATGCAGCCGAACTTCTCCACCGCGGCATCCATGACCCGCTTGCACTCGGAGAACTGCTCGAGGTCGGCCGTGAGGCTCAGCACCTCCACCTTCGTTGACAGTTCCTTGGCCACCTCATGCACGATCTCCGAGCGGTCGACCAGTACCAGGGTGCCCTTTTCCTTGGCCATCTTCTCGGCGACCCGCTTGCCGATGCCTTGTGCGGCACCGGTGATCACGGCCACTTTCTTCTTGAAACGGTTTGCCATTGTCGCTCCTGACGGGATGGGCAGCGCTCAGACGCTGGCGGCGAACTTCTCGTAGTGGAAGCTGTTCGGTTCGACCTTGCGTTCGCGCAGGTCATGGGCCACAGCCTCGACCATCGGCGGGGGGCCGCAGAGGTAGATGTCGACATTGCCGTCGTCAAGGTGGGCCGGCTCGATGTGGGCGGTGACGTAGCCCTTCTTCGGCCAGCTGCTGTCATCGGCGACGACGCACACGTCGTAGCTGAAGTTGGGCAGCGCGGCCTTGAAGGCATCCAGGCGCTCGAGCTCGACCACGTCGGCGTCGGTGTTGACGCCGTAAATGAGGTGGATCGGGTGGGCGCTGCCACCGCCGGTGACGAGCTTGTCGAGCATGGCGAGGAAGGGCGCGAGGCCGGTGCCGCCGGCGAGCATCAGCACCGGGCGTGCGACGTCGCGCAGGTAGAAGCTGCCGATCGGGCCGGCGAGCTTGATGGTGTCGCCGGCCTTGGCGGTGCCGGTGAGGTAGCCGCTCATCAGGCCGTTGGGTACGTTGCGGATGAGGAAGCTGACCTTGCTCTCGGCAGGCATCGAGCTAAAGGAGTAGGCACGCGTCTGCTCGGTGCCGGGCACGGTGAGGTTGGCGTACTGGCCGGGCAGGAAAGCGAGCTTGGCGATGCCTTCACCCTGGAGCACCAGGGAGAGTGTGCTCGGCGACAGCTGGCGCACTTCGGCCACGGTGGCGGTGAGGGTGGCGTGCTTGATCTTGCACACCTCGGACGAGGCGGGCACGTTCACCACGCAGTCGCTCTTGGGGTGCATCTGGCAGGTGAGGACGTAGCCGAGCCTGGCCTCTTCTTCGCTCATCGCGTCGTCGATGTAAAAGCCGAGCTCGTACTGGCCGGATTCGGCCTTGCACTTGCACGCGCCACAGGCGCCGTCACGGCAGTCGATTGGGACGTTGACGCCCTGGCGGTAAGCGGCGTCTGCCACCGTCTCGGTGGCGTTGCAGTCGATGAAGCGGGTGACGCCGTCCTCGAAGTTCAGCGCGATCTTGAATGTCATGGTTGTCTCTCCGGGATGGGGCAGGGTCGCCGCTGTCTGCGCAGGCTGGCGCCCCGCCCTCGTTATCAGACGTGGTACACGTCGATGACGTGACGGATGTAGTCGGTCTTCAGAACGACCTTCTTGAACTTGATCACCGGGTTGGCGCCCGATACGTCGAGGGTGTAGAAGCTCGTGCCGCAGAAGTGGTCGGTGTGGTTGTAGCGCACGCTCATGGTGTGCCAGTTGAAGCGCAGCTTGACCGTGTTGCCGTCCTGCGCCAGCACCTCGATGTTGCTGATGTGGTGATTGGTGCGGGTGTCGGGGATGGTCGCGCTCGAACGCTCGGTGCGGATGCGGAATACGCGGTCTTCCAGGCCGGCACGGCGGCCGTACCAGATCAGCGAGATCTCGGACTGGGGGTCTTCGGTCAACTCGCCGTCGTCATCCCAGGCGGGCATCCAGAAGGTGCAGTTCTCGTCGTACATCGCCAGCCAGCTGTCCCAGTCGCGATCGTCCAGGTAACGGGCTTCGCGGTACAGGAAGGCACACAGGTCTTGGTAGCTCAGGCTCATTTTCTCGTCTCCGCTCAGGCTTGTGCTTGTTCGGCCGCTAGGGCCTTCTTCATCTGCTCCAGCCAGTAAGTGTGCTGCGCCACGTACAGGCCTTCGTCCTCGGTCTTGACGCCCGACAGGATGGGCTTGAGGCCGATCTTGTCGGCTTCCTCGTCCGGGCCTTCTACCCAGTGCTCGGCGCCGCGCGCCATGTCGTTCCACTCAAGGGCGCGGCCCATGAAGCCTTCCTGGCAGGCGCGGAACTCCTCGAGGTCGTCCGGGGTGGCCATGCCCGAGGCGTTGAAGAAGTCCTCGTACTGGCGGATGCGGCGAGCGCGCGCCTCGGCCGACTCGCCCTTGGGCGCGATGCAGTAGATGGTGACTTCGGTGCGATTGACGTCGAGCGGGCGGAACACGCGGATCTGCGAGCTGAACTGGTCCATCAGGTACACGTTCGGGTACAGGCACAGGTTGCGCGAGTTGCCGATCATCCAGTCGGCCTTGGCCTCACCGAACTCGGCGACCAGGCGGTCGCGCTGTTCCATCAGCGGACGGTCCTCGGGGTTGTCCCAGCGCGTCCACAACAGCAGGTGGCCGTTCTCGAAGGAGTATGAACCACCGCCCTTCTTGGCCCAGCCGCCGGCGCTCATCGCCTTGATGTCGTCACCGGCGTCGCGGCTTTTACGCTGCGCCTGGGTGGCGGCGTAGTTCCAGTGCGTGGCGGTGACGTGGTAGCCGTCGGCGCCGTTCTCGGCCTGCAGCTTCCAGTTGCCCTCGTACACATAGGTGGACGAGCCGCGTAGCACCTCAAGACCTTCGGGCGACTGGTCGACGATCATGTCGATGATCGCCTTCGATTCGCCGAGGAAGGCTTCCAGCGGCTGCACGTCGGCATTCAGGCTGCCGAAAAGGAAACCGCGATAGGACTCGAAGCGGGCGATCTTCTTGAGGTCGTGAGAGCCCTCACAGTTGAAGCTCTCCGGATAGCCGGTCTCGGTCGGGTCCTTGATCTTGAGCAGCTTGCCCGAGTTGTTGAAGGTCCAGCCGTGGAAGGGGCAGGTGTAGGTCGCCTTGTTGCCGTGCTTGAAGCGCGCGAGTGTGGCGCCGCGGTGGGCGCAGGCGTTGATGAAGCAGTTGAGCTGGTTGTCCTTGTTGCGGGTGATGAACACCGGCTGGCGGCCAATCTTCGTCGTGTAGTAATCGTTGATCTTCGGCAGTTGGCTCTCGTGTGCGAGATAGACCCAGTTGCCTTCGAAGATGTGCTTCATCTCCAGCTCGAACAGTTCGCGGCTGGTGAACATTTCACGCTTGCAGCGGAACAGGCCTTGAGCCTTGTCCTTCTGGATCAGTGCGTCCAGGTATTCCATTGTGATCATCGCCGAGGTCTCCGATGGTGTTAGTACGGAGTCCGCATCGTAGGTAGGGCGGCGGCGGCGAAATATCCAGTTTCTGCACGATCGCTATCCACTCCCTGCATACGCCGTTGCGTGCACAAAGCGGATAAGCATCGTGCAGAAACTGGATATTGCCGTTCCCCGGCACCGCCTAATCTGCGCTCCACACGAAGCCCGGGCGCCATCGCAAAGCGTTTGCCGGCCAGGACCCGGTGCTGCGTGAATGGCGAGGCCGTCGCGGTGCCCGAGCACGCGGAAGGCCTCCCGCCCCCTGACCACAAGGAGAGAGGAAATGGCGACAAGTGGTGTGATGCGTCCCGGACATATCCAGCTGCGTGTGCTGGACCTGGATGAGAGTGTCAATTTTTACCGGAACGTGCTCGGACTGGTCGAGACGGGCCGTGACGCCGCTGGCCGCGTCTACTTCAAGGCTTGGGACGAGCGTGATCACAACAGCGTGGTCCTGCGCGAAGCCGAGCAGGCAGGCATGGACCTGATGGGTTTCAAGGTCAAGGACAGGGCCACCCTCGAACAGCTCGACAAGGATCTCCAGGCCTACGGCGTGCAGACCGAGCGCATCCCGGCTGGCGAACTGCTGGAGACTGGCGAGCGCGTGCGTTTCACCATTCCGACGGGTCACGTCATGGAGCTTTACGCCGACAAGACCGACGTGGGCAACGGCCAGCCCTACACCAACCCTGATCCGTGGATTCCGGCCGCAGAGCACGGCATCGCGCCGCATCGCTTCGATCACTGCCTGCTCTACGGTCCGAACCTGGAGGACAACCTCAAGCTGTTCACCGAGGTGCTGGGCTTCCACCTCGTCGAGCGCGTGCTGCTCGAGGACGGCAAGTCGCTGCTGGCGACCTTCATTTCCTGTTCGCACAAGGCGCACGACCTCGCTTTCGTCGCCCACCCGGAGCCAGGCAAGCTACACCACCTGTCCTTCCTGCTTGGCAGCTGGGAGCAGGTGCTGCGTGCGGCCGACATCATGTCGATGAACCGTGTATCGATCGATATTGGCCCGACCCGCCACGGTATCACCCGCGGTACCACGATCTACGCCTTCGACCCCTCCGGCAACCGGTTCGAGACCTTCTGCGGCGGCTACGAGACCTACCCTGACCATGCCCCGATCACCTGGACCTTCGACGAGGTCGGCGCGGGCATCTTCTATCACGACCGCAAGCTCAACGAGCGCTTCCTCACCGTCGTGACCTGAGCCTGACCCAAATTCGAAACTGCTCCAAAGGAAGAGACAAATGGACAAGCACTATAAAATCGTTTGCAACCTGGTCCTTGGTGCCGCGCTCGTGACGACCGGCATGGGGTCGGCGCTGGCGCAGGACAAGGTCAAGGTCGGCCTGATGCTGCCCTACACCGGCACCTTCGCGGCACTCGGCAACAACATCACCAATGGCTTCAAGCAGTACGTCGAGGAGAACGGTGGCAAGCTCGCCGGCCGCGAGGTGCAGTACGTTGTTGTGGACGACGAATCCAACCCGGCGCGTGCCACCGAGATCGCCCGTCGCCTGGTGACCCGCGACAAGGTCGACGTGCTGATCGGTTCGGTGCACTCGGGCGTGGCGCTTGCCGCCGCGCGCGTCGCCGCCAACACCAAGACGCTGATGATCGTGCCCAACGCCGGCGCCAACGAGATCACGGGTGCGCAGTGCTCGCCCTATGTGTTCCGTTCGTCCTTTTCGGCCTGGCAGCCGTCCTACGCAATGGGTGAGGCGCTCGCCAAGCGCGGCGTCAAGAACGTCGTCACCCTGGCATGGAAGTACTCCTTCGGCACCGAGTCGGTCGAAGGCTTCACCGAGGGCTTCACCAAGGGTGGCGGCAAGATCGTCAAGGACATGAGCCTGCCCTTCCCGAACGTGGAGTTCCAGCCCTTCCTCACCGAGATCGCCGCGCTCAAGCCCGACGCCGTGTTTGTCTTCTTCGCCGGCGCTGGCGCCGCCAAGTTCGTGAGCGATTACGCTGCAGCAGGCCTCAAGGGCAGCATCCCGCTTTATGGCCCGGGTTTCCTGAGCGAGGATGTTGCGGCCATGGGAGGCGCCGGCGAGGGGCTGCAGACCACGCTGCACTACGCCGACGGCCTCAATACTGAGCGTGACAACGCCTTCCGTACCGCATACGCCGCGGCCTACAAGGCGCAGCCGGACGTCTATGCGGTGCAGGGCTACGATGCGGCGCAGATGTACCACGCCGGTCTCAAGGCTGCCAATGGCGACCCCGCCAAGCTCGACGCCGTGATCGACGGCATCCGCGCAGCCACCATCGACAGCCCGCGCGGCAGCTTCACCCTGTCCAAGGCCCACAACCCGGTGCAGGACATCTACCTGCGCGAGGTCAAGGACGGCAAGAACGCCGTCGTCGAGGTCGTCTCCGCCGGGCTCGAGGACCCTGCCCGCGGCTGCAGCATGTAAGCGTCCCGCTTCCCTTCCCAACTCAACGCATACGTCGTCCCGGCAGGCTTGCGCCTGCCGGGCGGGGGATAGTCATGGATTTTGCGAGCTTCCTGATTCAGGTGCTGAACTCGCTGCAGTACGGCTTGCTGCTTTTTCTGGTGGCAAGCGGGCTGACGCTGGTCTTCGGCATCATGGGCATCATCAACCTGGCGCACGGCAGTTTCTACATGATCGGCGCCTACCTGGCCTTCGTGCTTACGAGTGCGACCGGCAGCCTGGTGCTGGCTATTGCGCTCGGCATTCCGCTGGCACTGATCTTCGGTGCCCTCCTGGAGTGGGCACTGTTTTCCCACCTCTACAAGCGCGACCACCTCGAGCAGGTGCTGCTTACCTACGGCCTCATCCTGATCTTCGAGCAGCTGCGCAGCCTGCTGGTGGGCGATGACGTGCATGGCGTGGCCATCCCGGCCTTCCTCGACGCATCGATCCAGCTCACCGAGGTGATGAGCTATCCGGTGTATCGCCTGGCCATCTCGGTCGTCTGCATCGTGCTCGCGGTGGCGCTCTACTACGTCATTCAGCGTACCCGCCTGGGCATGATGATCCGCGCCGGCAACGACGACCGCAGCATGGTCGAGGCGCTGGGCATCAACATCAACATGATCTATCGCGTGGTGTTCGCGCTCGGGGTGGCCCTGGCTGCGCTCGCCGGCATGCTCGCCGCACCGATCTCCTCGGTGTTCCCGAACATGGGCAGCCATGTGCTGATCATCTCCTTCGTGATCGTCGTCATCGGTGGCATCGGGTCGGTGTGGGGCGCGCTCGTTGCTGCGCTGATCGTCGGCTTCGCCGACACCTTCGGCAAGGTTCTGCTGCCCGAGATCTCCGGAATGATCGTGTACCTGGTCATGGCCGTGGTCCTGCTGTGGCGCCCCGAAGGCATCCTGAAGAAGGGCTGAGATCATGAACGTCAATGCTTCCCTCATCTTCAAGCTCATCGCGGTCGCCGCGATTGCCTGTGTGCCCATGTCGGGCGAGTCGTTCTACGTCGAACTGGTTGCGAAGATGCTGCTCATGGCGATCTTCGCCATGAGCCTGGACCTGCTGGTGGGCTTCACCGGCCTGGTGAGCTTCGGCCATGCGGCCTACTTCGGCATCGCCGCCTACTCGGTGGCCCTGTTTACCGCCAAGTTCGGTCAGATGAGCCTGTGGGTGATGCTGCCCGCGGCCATCCTGCTGTCGGCTGCAGCTGCGCTCGTGATCGGCATCTTCGTGATCCGTACCAAGGGCATCTACTTCATCATGGTCACGCTCGCCTTCGCCCAGATGGCGTACTTCGTGTTCCATGACACGCCCCTGGGCGGTGGCTCGGACGGCGTCTATGTGGACGCACGGCCGACCGCGGCGATCGGCAGCTGGGTCCCCTTCGACCTGGATAACGAGCTGCACATGTTCTATTTCGTGCTCGTCATGATGCTGCTGGTGTACCTGTTTCTTCATCGCGTGCTGCAGTCGCCCTTCGGTCGCGTGCTCATGGGCATCAGGAGCAACGAGCACCGCATGCAGTCGCTGGGTTACTTCACCTTCGGCTACAAGCTGGCCGCATTCACCCTGGCGGGCGCGCTGGGCGGGGTCGCCGGCTTCCTTTATGCGGTCCTGTTCGGCTTCGTCACCCCCGAACTGCTGTCGTGGCACGAGTCGGGCAACGTGCTGCTGATGGTGATCCTGGGCGGCATGGGCAACCTTGCGGGTGCGGTACTGGGCGCCTTCGCCTTCGAGGCCATGCGCGAGTTCTTTGCCGATATCACCAAGTACTGGCAGTTGCTGATGGGTGGCGTCATCGTGGCCCTGGTGCTCTTTCTGCCGGGTGGGCTGACCGCAATTCCGGGCCGCATCAAGCGCGCCCTGCAGGGAGGTGGCGCAAAATGAGCCAGACCAGCAAGAACGAAGTGTTGCTCGAGGCGCGCAAGCTCACGCGTCGCTTCGGCGGCCTGGTGGCCAACCAGGACATCGACGTCACCCTCGAGCGCGGCATGATCCACGTGCTGCTCGGCCCCAACGGGGCAGGCAAGTCGACCTGCATCAACATGCTGTCGGGCGACCTGCCGCCCTCCGAAGGCGAGATCCGCTATCTGGGCAAGGACATCACCCGGCTCAGCGCGGCGCAGCGCTCGCAGGAAGGCATCGGGCGCAGCTACCAGCGCACCAATATCTTCCCTCAGTTCACCGTGCTCGAAAACGTGCGCCTTGCCGCGCAGTCGCGCCGCCAGCAGCCGTGGCGCATCTTCAGCAAGGCCATGGAGCAGCAGTGGGCGCTGGAGAAGGCGCGCGCCTGCATCGAGGAGGCCGGCCTCGGCAGGCGCGTAGACTGGGTGTCGGGCGTGCTCAGCCACGGCGAACAGCGCCAGCTCGAGATCGCCATGGTGCTTGCCACCGACGCCCAGGTGCTGCTGCTCGACGAGCCGCTCGCCGGCATGGGCTCGGAAGAGTCCGCGAGCATGGTCGCGGTGCTCAAGCGCCTGCGCCAGACGCGGGGCATCCTGCTCGTCGAGCACGACATGGACGCCGTGTTCGCAGTTGCCGACAGGATCACGGTGATGGTCAATGGCCAGTTGCTGGAGTGCGGTCCGCCCGCACAGATCAAGGCCAGCGTGGCCGTCCAGCAGGCCTATCTGGGTACGGAGGACAGCTTCCATGTCTAACATGCTGCTCGAAGCCAAGGAAGTTCATACCTATTACGGTGCCAGCCACATCCTGCACGGCATCGACTTCAGTATCCGCGAAGGCGAGGGCATCGCGCTCATGGGTCGCAACGGCATGGGCAAGTCGACGCTGATCAAGAGCATGCTCGGCATCGTCAGGCCCAGGCATGGCCGGGTGCTGGTGCGTGGTGACGACTACAGCCGCGCGCGCACCTTCCAGACTGCGCAGCAGGGCATCGCCTACGTGCCCGAAGGCCGTGGCATCTTCAAGAGCCTGACCGTGCGCGAGAACCTGCTGATGTCGGCGCGTGCCGGCATCGACGGTCGCCGCGAATGGACCTTCGAGCGCGTCATGGAGACCTTCCCGCGCCTGGGTGAGCGCATCAACAACGGTGGCTGGCAGCTGTCGGGGGGCGAGCAGCAGATGCTCACCATCGGCCGCGCGCTGATGACCAACCCCGACCTGCTGATCCTCGACGAGGCCACCGAGGGCCTGGCGCCGCTGATCGCCATGGAGATCTGGCGCATCGTCAAGGAGATCCGCAGGACCGGGATCGCCACCGTGATCGTGGACAAGAACCACGGCGCAGTCACCAGCATCTGCGACCGCGCGATGATCCTGGTGAAGGGGCAGGTGGTGTTCGACGGCACCAGCGACGAGATCCGCGCCCAGCCCGAACTGATCCAGAAGCACCTCGGCGTCTGAGCCGGACGCGCCACAGCAGGAGAGATACGCCATGACCATCAAGTCACTCGACATCATCCACGACGAGCACCGCGCGCTCGCCGCCATGCTCAGCGGTCTGCGATCGATCGCCTCTGGCATCGAAGCCGGGCGCCTGAAGCCAGACTACGACCTGCTCGAGTCGATGATCGAGTACATCGACAAGGTGCCGGAGAAGGTGCACCACCCGAAAGAGGACCAGTACCTCTTCGCCAAGCTGCGCCAGCGCTGCGCCGAGGCACTGCCGGTGATCGAGCGTCTGGAGACCGAGCATCGCCAGGGCGACGCGCGCATGGCCACCTTGCGCGACGCGCTCGCCAGCTATCGCCAGCAGGGCGAGGCCGGCTTCCAGGGCTACCACGAGGCGCTCAAGACCTACATCGAGCAGGAATGGAAGCACATGAACACCGAAGAGCGCGAGGTGTTCCCCCTTGCCAAGGCGCATCTGACCGCGGAGGATTGGGCCGAGATCGACGCCGCCTTCCTCAGTAACCAAAACCCCTGGGAAGGCGCAGCCGGCGAATACCGGGCGTTGTTCTCGAAGATCGTCAACATCGCGCCCGCACCCGTCGGACTTGGCGGCTGAGTCGCCGCGGGCGGCGCCAACTCTGGAGCATCATGGGCATGACCGAACACGCAGGATTCGACTGGGACGACCGTTACTTGCTGGGCTACAACGCGATGGATGACACCCATCGCGAGTTCGTCAGCCTGGTCGATGCCTTGCTGACCGTCGAGGATGCGCAGCTCGCGGCTGCGCTCGACGCCTTTGCAGCCCATGCCGAGGCCCACTTCGAGCAAGAGAACCGTTGGATGGACGTCGATGGTTTCCCGGCGCGCGACTGCCATGTCGATGAGCACGCCAAGGTGCTCGCTTCGGTACGCGAAGTGCAGCAATTGCTCGCTGAGGGCAAGGTCGAGGTAGTCCGTGAGCTCGCGGTCGCGCTCAAGGACTGGTTCCCGGGGCATGCCGATTACATGGATTCTGCGCTCGCGCTGTGGATGGTGAAGCGCTCGCACGGCGGTGCGCCGCTGGTCTTCCGACGCGAGAGCGCAAAGAGCAGCTGAGCACTTCATACAGTCATCTCCCTCCCCGGAATCACGTTTTTGTCGTGGTTGCTTCCGGCGTCCCCGCCTGGTGGGGCGTCGGGAGGATTTCGGGTTTGGCCCGCCTCGGCGGGCCATTTTTTGGGCGGGCTGCAGCCGGCCCAGACTACCCGCATCCGCGAGATCCGCTCGGCCTACTTCCATCCCGAGCGTCCGCCGGCGGTGACCCTGCTCGGCATCGAGCGTCTCGCCTTCGAAGGTCTGGTGGTCGAGGTGGATGTCGTCGCCGCGCGCTGAAAGCGCACTCCCGGCCCCGGTCTTGCCGCGCCAGCGAGTGTGGGCATGGCCTGGAGCCGCCCATCCTGAGGAGGACGCCAGCCATGTTTCCGTGCTGGGTGCGCGGGTCGTCGGCTTCGTTGTCTCGTGGCTGATGGAGCGGCAGGACTTCGTGGCGCTGGCCAAGTGAGTGGGGCTGCTGCACTTTCACCGGCCTGTGGCGCTGATGCGCCCTAAAACGCTCACCCTGACGCTTGACGCCCTCCTAACCGCCTTCTAGAATGCGGCCTCTTTGCATGGGGGCGGTTAGCTCAGCGGTAGAGCACTGCCTTCACACGGCAGGGGTCACTGGTTCGATCCCAGTACCGCCCACCAAGTAAATCAAGGACTTGGTGCCCCCCAGAAAAGAGCGTACGGAAACCATACGGAAACAGGTTTCCAGAAAAGGGCGATTAACTCAGCGGTAGAGTGCCACCTTCACACGGTGGAAGTCACTGGTTCGATCCCAGTATCGCCCACCAGACAGCGTGAAAAGCCGGCCAGCGTGCCGGCTTTTTTCTTATTCGTGCCGCCCACATCCCAACAGGAAGAGGGTGCGCATGGCCGCCCGCATTCGACGCTGTTGCATTGACGCAACAAAAGGCTCACGGTTAGCAACCGGTCTCGATGCGCGTTGGGTTCCATCTCAGTCCCCGCCCGTCGGCATATCGACGAGCATTGCCTCACGACCTGTTCCTGCGGTGTGCTTCGCTCCAGCAGGGCTCTACATCGTGGGTCGGTTGAAGATGGCTTGCCCGTCGGGGTGTGAGAATCAGTGAAGTCATCACTCGATGATGAAGAGCAGTGGCGCATTGTTGGTTCGGAGTCTTCCAAGAGAATCCACGATCGCTCGCTTGTTCGTGCTGGGGTGTTCAACCCAACTGCGCGGCTGGCGAACCATCTAGTTGTCGTTCCCTTCCTTCTGCATGCGTTGGGGCGTTGCCTGCCGCCTGCGGAACCACCGTCGTGAGTCTGAGGAGCCACGCCTCAGGGTGACACGAGGTACGACCGGATGATCCGATCGCGAGAACTCTGGGAACTTGCTCTCGGGACGGATACGCTGTCCGGTGGAGCCTACAAATGAGTGTCGTCCGTCTGTTTCTTGATACCGAGTTCACGTCCTTCAACAACCCTCGGCTGATTTCGTTCTCGCTCGTTGCCGAAACCGGCGAGGCGCTGTATCTCGAGCGCTCAGAGGGCTGGACGATCGAGGACTGCTCAGGCTTCGTACGAGAGGCAGTCCTGCCGCTCCTAGGCCCTCCAGAAGCGCGCGCAACCGATTCGATGATCAGGTGGGCCCTCAGAGCATGGATCCACTCCCTCGGGCGTCCTGCGATGATCTACACGGACTGCCTCTGGCACGATGAGCCTGCCTTCAAGAGCCTTTTCACAGACCGCATGAACCTGTGGCCTGACGGCCTCGATCAGCGGTTCCTGGAGTTCGATAGCCCCGCAGTCGAGCTCGCCTTCCAGTCGAAGGGGCTGCGGCGACATCATGCGCTTGATGACGCGATCGCATTGAAGACGGCGTACCTGCTTCAGTCGATGTGACCACGAGTCAAGGCACGCCCGTCCGGTGATCCTGATCGTTTGCTCAACCATGCGGTTCACGCTAGTAGCCACCAAAGGCGCGCCTAGTCTCACATTCTCAATGTGGTGACATGGGCCCTGTGGGTAGACGCTTATGGCATTAGAATATGAGCATCTTACTCGAGTGATGGGATCATGAAGCTCAAGCGATTTGTGGGTGATGAGGTACGCGAGCTGCGTCGCAAGTGCGGGATGAACCAGGCCGAATTCTGGACGAGGTTCATGACTACGCAGAGCGGCGGGAGCCGTTATGAGTCGGGGCGAGATATACCCGAGCCTGTGCAAGTTCTTTTGAACATCGCCTTCGGGTCCGAGGGGAAGGTTGCCGGCATTGTCGAGCATCTCCGAGAGCTCGGAGCGAGGAAAAAGGGGCAGACAAGACGGTCAGAGCCAAAGCGGGTGGTTGAGCACTGATGACGGCCGCTGCAGTGATCCTCGGCCTGGTGGTTGCCATTGCGGATGGTGACACCCTCACTGTTTTGAACAGCGACCTTGAGCAGGTCAGAGTTCGCCTCGCCGAGATCGACGCGCCTGAGAAGCGACAGCCCTTCGGAACGCGCTCGAGGCAGTCGCTTGCGACTCTGTGCCACGAAAAGCGCGCTGAAGTCCTTGTCGTGAATGTTGATCGGTACAAGCGCATTGTCGGGCGTGTGCATTGCGATGGTGTCGATGCGAATGCGGCACAGGTTAGACGAGGGATGGCCTGGGTGTATGAGCGCTATGCGACCGATGCCGCGCTCCCCGAACTTCAGGACGAGGCGCGTACCGCGAAGAGGGGATTGTGGGTAGATCCCGCACCGGTGCCGCCCTGGGAGTGGCGAAAGCGCTGAAGTGTTGACGCGCACTGAAAACTACCCAGATTTCGCGGGGTCTGCGCGCTGAAAAGTATCCAGGTGATTAACCTCCGCCGCTTCCGTCGAGGAGCGGGGAACAGAGGAGATGATCACCATGAATCTGC